>CAMOEW010000057.1 GCA_946612625.1 uncultured Prevotella sp. | reverse complement strand
AGAATAATATTTAGTAGCAAATCTACAAAAAATGGGTGAATTCGTTTGATATATGAAATTTATTTATTAATTTTGCCAACATGAAAGACAAGGAACAAATACGCCAAGGGTTAAAAGACAATCCTAAACTGAAGCGATGGATTGACTTTCTCATCATGAACCAAAGAGATGCACGACCTCGGTGGTATGTCCGTTTATTGGCTCCACTGTATCAGCATAGAGGGCGTGGATCAAAGATATATTGGAGTGTGAGAATGGATACCCCACCCTATCGACAATTCTCGTTAGGAAAGAACAGTGTCATTGAGTCGTATTGCTGTATTAACAATGCCGTGGGCGATGTCGTGATTGGCGACTCCACACGTATTGGTATTCATAACACGATTATTGGGCCTGTAACGATTGGCAATCATGTTAATCTGGCGCAGGGTATCACGGTGACTGCACTTAACCACAATTTCAAAGACAGCACGAAGCGTATAGACGAGCAAGGCATTTCCACCAGTCCTGTAACCATCGGCGACGATGTGTGGATAGGTGCCAACGCTGTCATACTCTCCGGAGTTACCATCGGCTGTCATGTCGTAGTGGCAGCCGGTGCTGTAGTAACGAAAGATGTGCCCGACAATTGCGTGGTGGGGGGGGTGCCAGCAAGAGAACTAAGCAAATAAATCGAGGGAAAGATCCTGTTGTGACTTTTTCTCTTCTATTCCTTCTTCAGCCTGCTCATCACGAAACTGAAAAAGAAGCTGACGGGCATCGGCAGAACCATCTGTATTCAAACGATAGTAACCGCGACGACCAGTAGATTCTATTAATGATTGTGTCGATTTGCTATTTCGCAACAGATATTGACGAACATACGCACGTATCTCCTCATAGTCGGGCTGAAAGAAAATGGTGCAATTCATGTTGTAAACATGTTTGGCTATTGACTGAACACTTAGCCCCATGGTTCCTGCTCTTGTGAGTATCTGTAATATCTGCCTGTCGTACATCGAAGAATTGAAAAAGACTGGTATGCCATGAAAGCTTACCAGCCTTTTTATGATTCATTTGTTGTGGTTATGCAAGTGCAATCTTCTCGTCAGCAGATAAAAGCTTTCCTTCCTTGAAGAGCCATCCAAGACCAAGAAGTGTCTCTTCTTCGCTGATGTTTGCTGCTTTAGCAATTTCCTTAACAGTAAGTGACTTTCCTGCAGCCGCAAGAGCCTGATAAACATCACCAGCTTTGAAACCTGCATTCTCTGCATTAAGTACAATAGCTACCTCTTTCTTTGATGCAGCCTTCTTTACGGTTGCCTTCTTTGCCTCAGCTGCCTTGGGAGCTGCTGCCTTCGTAGTTTTCTTTTCTGCCATTTTAACTTAAAATTAAACTCTTAATAAATGTCTTTCTATTATCCTTTCAACTTTTCGCGTGCAAAGTTACTTGGTATTTAATAAACAATAACATTTATCGGGAGTTTTTATTACAATTCACATCTATTCTTGACGTAAATCAATCTTTAATTGAAGTTCTTCTAACTGTTTAACATCCAATTCTCCAGGAGCGTCGAGCATCACGTCGCGCCCGCTGTTGTTCTTGGGGAATGCAATACAGTCGCGAATGCTGTCGAGGCCTGCCATAATGCTGACAAAACGGTCGAGGCCAAAGGCGAGGCCAGCATGTGGCGGTGCTCCATATTTGAACGCATTGATAAGGAATCCGAACTGTGCCATGGCACGTTCCGGCGTGAAGCCCAAAATATTAAACATCTTTTCCTGAAGTTTACCGTCGTGGATTCTGAGAGAACCGCCTCCTACCTCGATACCATTGCAAACGAAATCGTATGCCACGGCACGCACTTTCTCTGGTGCTGTATCGAGAAGAGGAATGTCGTCGGGATTGGGCAGGGTGAACGGATGGTGGGTAGCCATCAAGCGCTGCTCCTCGTCGCTCCATTCAAAGAGTGGGAAGTCAACAATCCACAAGCACACAAACTTATCCTTGTCGCGCAGCCCCAGACGGTCGCCCATCTCTAAGCGGAGAGTACACAACTGTATGCGTGTCTTGTTGGCATTATCGCCACTGAGTATCAACACGAGGTCGCCGTCGTTGGCTCCCATCTTCTCCTTCAGCTGCTGCCACACCTCTGGAGCATAGAACTTGTCGATGCTCGACTTCACGGTGCCGTCTTCGTTGAACTTCACATAGACCAATCCTTTGGCACCTACCTGCGGGCGTTTCACAAAGTCGGTCAGCTGGTCGAGCTGTTTACGAGTATAGCCGGCACATCCGGGAACACAGATTCCTCCAATGTATTCAGCACTGTCAAAAACGGAGAATGTTCCTGTGCCTTTCAATACGTCCATAAGTTCCACAAACTCCATGCCGAAACGCAGGTCGGGCTTGTCGCTACCGAAACGTCGCATGGCCTCATGCCACGTCATTCGCTGAAGTCGTGGCAGCTCTACGCCACGTATCTCGCGGAACAGGTGGCGAGCCATCTCTTCGAAAAGTTCTAACACATCCTCTTGGTCAACAAACGACATCTCGCAGTCAATCTGCGTAAACTCAGGCTGACGGTCGGCACGAAGGTCTTCATCACGGAAGCATTTGGCAATCTGGAAATAGCGGTCGAATCCGCTTACCATGAGAAGCTGCTTCAGCGTCTGAGGACTCTGCGGCAGAGCGTAGAATTGTCCTGGATTCATACGCGAAGGAACTACGAAATCACGCGCTCCCTCAGGAGTGCTACCTATAAGAATAGGTGTCTCGACCTCGATGAAATTATGGCTGTCGAGGAAATTGCGTATGAGAATCGTCATGCGGTGACGCAATTCCAGATTCTTTCGCACGGCATTACGGCGCAAGTCCAGATAACGGTACTTCATGCGTATGTCGTCGCCTCCATCGGTATTGTCCTCGATAGTGAAAGGAGGCGTTGCACTCTCGCTGAGAATATTCAGCTCGCTGGTAATAATCTCAATATCACCCGTCGGAATATTATTGTTCTTGCTAACTCGCTCACTGACCGTTCCCTTAACCTGAATGCAATATTCGCGCCCAAGTTTGTTCGCACGTTCACATAGAGCGGCATCTACTGCCTCATTGAATACCAACTGCGTGATACCGTAGCGGTCGCGAAGGTCAACAAATGTCATGCCTCCCATCTTGCGACTACGCTGTACCCATCCTGCCAGAGTCACTACGGTTCCTGCATCAGAGAGACGAAGCTCTCCACATGTTTTTGTCCTATACATTACTATTTGATTATTTAATATTTTACGATTTTAAGGTGCAAAATTATACAAAAATGGCCAAACATGCAAATATTTTGCTGAGATTTTGTTTTTTCGGGAAAAATACGTTACCTTTGCGTGCTGAAACGGTTAAACATATTAGTTATGAAGAAATTAATAGTATTTATCGCCATCGCTACTTTTTCAATTCCATTGATGGCTCAGACGGCGAAACAACAAGAGGTGCTTGACGTGGCACGCAAGGTGAACGACTATTTCATGGCGAAATATTCCGACCCCACGGCTCCCACCAACGTAAAGAAAATACGTCCGAGCAGTCTTTGGACACGCGCCGTTTATTACGAAGGGCTGATGGCTCTCTACGAGATAGACCACGACCAGCGATATATCGACTATACCGACCGCTGGGCAAACTTCCACAAATGGACTCCACGCAACGGAGTGAACACTTGCGATGCCGATGACCAATGCTGCGAGCAAACCTATTTAGACCGTTTTATCATGACCGGCGACTCGACGATGATAAGACCGACAATAGAGAATCTGAACATCCAGATGACAAAATCCAACGCCAAGGCCGGCAATTCCCTATACGGATGGTGGACATGGATTGATGCCATCCAAATGGCCATGCCGGTATATATACAATTGTATAAGATTACCGGCGACAAAAAATATCTCGAACACGGCATGGCAATGTACCGTTGGAGCCGCAATGAATGTGGCGGAGGGCTGTTCAATACGAACGACGGACTGTGGTGGCGCGATGCCGACTATGTGCCGCCATATAAGGAGCCAGACGGCAAGGACTGCTACTGGAGCCGCGGAAATGGTTGGGTGTATGCCGCTCTCGTGCGTTGCATGAACATGCTTCCAAAGAAAGACAAAGTATATAAAGAGCTGAAGGCTGACTTCCTGCTCATGAGCGAAGGGCTCAAGAATTGTCAGCGTGAAGACGGATTCTGGAATCCAAGCCTCGTTTCCACAAACTACGAGATGAAAGAAACATCGGGCACGGCGCTGTTCATCTACGGCATAGCATGGGGAATAAGGCAGGGCTACCTGAAAGCAAAAGTATATATGCCCGTGATTGAGAAGGCATGGAACGCAATGGTTAAAGATGCTATCCACCACGACGGATTCCTCGGATGGATGCAAGGTACCGGCAAAGACCCTTCGGCAGGACAGCCGCTGAGCTACGACAAGGTTCCGGATTTCGAAGACTACGGCACAGGTTGCGTGCTGCTCGGTGCTTCGGAATACTTTAAGATATTAAATAAGTGACATAGATAACAGTTAACCAAATCAATAATATGAAAAGGATTATTTTTATGGCAGTCATGCTTGTCTGCGGCATGACATTTGCATCAGCACAGAAGAAAGCAGAAATAAGGTTCGACAAAACAACACATAATTTCGGCAAGTTCTCGGAAAAGAATGCCCGACAAACCTGCACATTCACTTTCACCAATGTAGGTGACGAGCCTTTGGTTATCAATCAGGCTGTGGCAAGCTGCGGCTGCACCGTTCCGCAATACACCAAAGAACCCATAAAGCCAGGACAAAAAGGCGAACTGAAAGTAACATACAACGGCGAAGGAAAATTTCCCGGTCACTTTAAGAAATCAATCACTATCAGAACTAACGGAGTAGTCGAGATGACACGCCTCTATATAGAAGGCGACATGGAGGAAAGCAAGTAGCCCCAAAGGGTTCAGAAACTGTAATTGAATCCTAACGACAGATACTCCTTAAACTGCCAGTAACCTATATAGCTGTCGCGCTCGCCACAGTCGTCGAAACGCGGATAAAGAAACAGATTGGTACTGATGTAGCGGTTGAAGTTGAAGGAGATGGTGTTTTCCATCTCCACTTCAACACGATGATATGAAGTGTAAGCGAAAATACGTGCCTTCCACTTTATATTGTCGTGTATATTCCATGTAAGGTCGGCAGTAATCTGTGAACCTATGTCTTCCATGGTATGATGGTCGCCACGGATACCATATCGTTTATTCAGATACTTACGGTCAACATATCGGAAGTTGTATGAAAGTGCGGAGAAGTTGATGGTTCCCGTCAGCCGCTTTGAAAATGCCTCAACTGCATATTCCATACCAAGACCCAAGTTGAGATTGAACGGCGACATGAAGTCAGAATACACATACTCGTCGTTTGTCTTCAGACCTTTGGTGAACTGTGTATATGCCAATAGTTGCAAAGAGTAATACCATCTCTTATGCGCCTGAACGCCGAACTTTCCCGTGTAGCGGATAAGGTCGTTGTTGCTCTTAATCTTATGGATGGTGTCGTCGCGCGAAGTCTGAAATCCTAATTTCAGTTCGAGTTTGTTGTCCCACTTTATCTTCTGTTTGTTGTTGTAGTTTGCTTCAAGAGAGACGCTTCCCACCATGGAATAGTTGCTCTCACCGCCCTTGTACCAGTTGCCAGACACATAGTTCTGAAGCAACTGTAGATAATTGTCGCCCTTAAACGTCCAAAAGTTTGGCTTCTGAATAAACAATTCACCCGACGGAAGTACGTCGGCTGCTACCGGAAGGGGCGCTTTTTTGTCAGTAAGCGTAACCTGTGGCTTCACCTCATGGTCAAAATCATCACGTATTGAGCCCACTTTTCTCAAGTTGCTCTCGCTGTTGAGCACAAGCTCAGGACGATGCAGGTAAACGTTCATCATTGCAGCATCGATGGCATCAGCCACACTGTCTTTACCAATAAGGGGCGAATTGAGCATCAAGATCTTACCTGCAGGTGAATGATAGAACGTCAGCGGAGCAAACAGGCGGAAGAAACGGCCGTCGTTGCTCTCGTGGCGCAGAGAATCGTTAACTCGCGACAGCGAGTCTAAACGCTGGCGCAGCAGGGCCAGAGAATCGATATATTCTGTTACCTTATTTTCGTATATTAATCCGCTGGCTTTATTCTTCTGAGCAAAGACAGATAAAGGAGCCGCAAGCCAAAATACAATTAAAAAAGTATAAATTCTATTCATAAATACCAAATTTGACTGCAAAGATAAGCATTTTAATTAAGAAAATAAAGGAATTCGGCAATAAACTATAGAAAGAATGGCCATAAATCGATATTTTTTTGTAATTTTGCGCCTTGAAGTTTGAATTTTGAAAAAAAATAATAATATGAACAAAGACACAATCATCGGCTTCGTTCTGATAGGTCTGGTACTGATTGGCTTCAGTTGGTATAATCAGCCTTCGGAAGAGGCAATCCTTGCCCAGCAGAAAGAAGACTCTATCGCGGCAGTCGTTAAACAAAATGCCGAAAAGGCAAAAAAAGCAGCCGAAGCTCAACGTAAGTCTGAAGCAGAAGCAGCAGCCAAAGGCGACACAACAGCACTTTTCCATGCAGCTCTTAACGGCGAAAGCAGTTACGTCACGCTAAAGAACGGATTGGTTGAACTTATCCTCGACACAAAAGGCGGCGTAATCAGGAAAGCCAAGGTGCTGAACTTCAAAGACCGCAATGGCAAAAAAGACGTCACCCTATTTGATGGCAAAGAACAGGACTTGAACTTCATGCTTGCCGGAAAGACTGAGAATATCATAACAAAAGACCTGTTCTTCACTCCCACAAACATTTCCGACTCGACAGTTACCATGACAGCAAAGGCGAACAACGGCGGTGCTGTCGTTATCGACTATAAACTTGGCAAGAGCTACATGCTTCATATCTCACTGCAAACAAAGAACCTGTCCGGTATTTTTGCCCCCAACTGTAACAAGTTGGACATAGAATGGAGCGACTATGCACGCCAGCAGGAGAAAGGTTTCACGTTCGAGAACCGCTACGCCACACTTACATATAAGGAAAAGGGCGGCGACACTCACTACCTTAGCGAGACATCTGAAGAAATCGACGAGCAGACTGAAGAGGCACTAGACTGGGTGGCATTCAAAAACCAGTTCTTCTCGGCCGTACTCATCTCTAAGAACGGTTTTGCATCGAACGCCCTACTCACAAGCATACCCCAGGAGAAAGGCAGCGGCTATCTGAAGCAATACGATGCCAAACTCAAGACATTCTTCGACCCCAAAGGCTCACAGCCAACAGAATTTGAAATGTACATCGGTCCCAACGACTTCCGACTGCTTCAGGACATGGAAGAGGAAAGCAGCTTCGGCAAAGAGCTGGAACTTGAGCAGCTCGTCTATCTCGGATGGCCTTTGTTCCGCATCATCAACCGCTGGTTCACAATCTACATCTTCGACTGGCTCACGTCGTGGGGCTTCTCTATGGGCGTGGTTCTCATACTCATCACACTGCTGCTGAAAGCAATCACATTCCCGATGGTAAAGAAGAGCTATATGTCGTCGGCAAAGATGCGTGTGCTAAAGCCGAAACTCGACGAGGCAACAAAACAGTTCGATAAGCCAGAAGACCAGATGAAGAAACAGCAGGCAATGATGCAAATGTACTCGCAGTATGGCGTGTCGCCACTTTCGGGATGCCTGCCTATGCTTATTCAGGCACCTATCTGGATTGCTATGTTCAACTTCGTGCCTAATGCAATACAACTACGCGGAGAGTCGTTCCTATGGATTGACGATCTTTCAACTTACGACCCAATTGTGGAATGGAGCACAAATATCTGGGGCATCGGCGACCATCTGTCACTGACGTGTATTCTCTTCTGTATTTCAAACGTTCTATACTCATGGATGACAATGCGCCAGCAGAAAGACCAAATGGTCGGACAGCAAGCCGAACAGATGAAGATGATGCAATGGATGATGTATCTGATGCCGCTGATGTTCTTCTTCATGTTCAACGACTACTCCGCAGGACTGAATTTCTACTACTTCATCTCGCTGTTCTTCTCGGCAGCCATCATGTGGTTACTACGAAAGACAACTAACGACGAGAAGTTGCTTGCAATACTCGAAGCTAAATACAAGGAGAACAAAAACAACCCCAAGAAACAGAGCGGACTGGCTGCACGGCTTGAGGCAATGCAGAAACAGGCAGAAGAGATGCAGAAAAAAAGCAAGGGGGGAAAGTAGTATCAGAGTTAAAGAGACTTTATATGAATACAATAAAAATTTGTTTGGTGGCAGCCTTGACGGCAATGACCAACATGTCGGTAGCCCAGGAAGAAATGAACATTGGTAAGAGCAACATCAAGATAGAGGGAGGACGCATGACACCCGAGGCACTATGGGCAATGGGACGCATCAGCAGTGCAACGGCTTCTGCCGACGGCAAGGTCATCGCATATCAGGTAGGCTATTACAGTGTGAAAGCCAATAAAAGCCACCAGGTGATTTGCATCACCGATGCCGACGGAAAACATTCATTCCAGCTAACCAAGAGCGCAAAGAGCGAAACCGACCCACAGTGGTTCGGCAACAAGATTTGTTTTCTGTGTGACGGAGAACTGTGGACTGTGAATATCGATGGCTCTGAACGAAAACAAATTACAAACAGCAACGGAACAATCGAAGGATATAAGTTCTCACCAGATTTGAAGAAAGTGATTCTTATCAAGTCAATACCATTCTATGAAGTCATAAAGAAGAACCCTGACGACCTGCCAAAAGCCACCGGACGTTTAGTGACAGACTTGATGTACCGTCACTGGGATCACTATGTTGAGACCATACAGCATCCGTTCATTGCCGACGTGGATCCACAGCAGGGTATCGTTGGAACACAACTTTCAGACATTCTCGAAGGCGAACCCTACGAATGTCCGGGCGAACCGTTTGGCGGCGTGGAACAGCTGGCATGGAGTCCCGACTCGAAGACCATAGCATATACATGCCGCAAAAAAACAGGCATCGATTACGCCGTGTCAACCGACACAGATATATACCTATATAATATAGGTACGCGCGAGACGAAGAATCTGTGTAAATCTGACGGATATACAGAACCTAAAATCAATCCCAGCCACACTTTGGCTGATCAGGCAGTTAACGCTCCTGAAAATATGCAGAACAATCCGGGATATGACCAGAATCCACAGTTTTCGCCCGATGGCAAACTCATAGCATGGACCAGCATGTCGCGCAACGGATATGAAAGCGACCGTAACCGTCTCTGCGTATATAATTTAGAAAATGGCGAAAAGAATTACATCACCGAAAGTTTCGACTCAAATGTAGATGCCTTTATCTGGGCCAGTCCAAAAGACAAGGAAGCCATGGTATATTTTATCGGCGTATGGCACGGCTGCGTCAACATGTATGCAGTAAAACGCAGCGGTGAGATTGTACAGATGACCGAAGATTGGGCCGACTGGATAAGTATTGCCCCGGCAAACGACAACAACCGCATTCTTGCCATGCGCCAGAGTCTGAGCACACCCACGGACATATATATCGTCGAACCAGGGAAAAAGCTTCAGAAGACAAAAATCCAGCAGATTACCTTTGAAAACAAGCACATCCTGAGCCAACTACAGTTAGGTAAAATGCAGCAACGATGGGTGAAGACTTCCGACGGCAAAGATATGCTCGTGTGGATTATGCTGCCATCAGGTTATGAACCTGGAAAGAAATATCCCACCCTACTCTTCTGCGAGGGTGGACCGCAGAGTCCTGTGAGCCAGTTCTGGAGCTATCGTTGGAACTTTCAGATTATGGCAGCTAACGGCTATGTTGTCGTAGCCCCCAATCGTCGCGGTCTGCCGGGATTCGGGCAGGAATGGCTTGAAGAAATCAGTGGCGACTGGACAGGCCAATGTATGAACGACTATCTCTCGGCTATCGACGATGCCGCCAACAACCTTCCTTTCGTTGACCGCGACCGTCTTGGAGCCGTGGGAGCATCGTTTGGGGGATTTAGTGTTTACTACCTTGCCGGCCATCACGACAAGCGATTCAAGGCATTCATTGCCCACGACGGTGCCTTTAATCTGGAATCGATGTACACTGATACTGAAGAGGACTTTTTCTCTAATTGGGAATACGACGATGCATATTGGAACAAAAACCAGACAGAACGTGCCCGTAAAACATACGAAAACTCGCCTCACAAATTCGTTGACCAGTGGGATACACCCATACTATGCATTCATGGCGAGAAAGACTACCGTATAGTTTATAATCAAGGCATGGGAGCATTCAAGGCAGCACGTATGCGCGGAATTCCAGCCGAACTACTTATATTCCCCGACGAGAATCACTGGGTATTGAAACCTCAGAACGGTATTCTATGGCAGCGCACCTTCTTTGAATGGCTCGACCGCTGGCTGAAGAAATAGACAAGAAAAGTTATCGTGAATATAGAGTCAGTATCTGCTGCACCTTGTCTTCCGTGGGTTGGAGTGCATCTATCCAATGAATAGTAAATCCTCGACGCTCCATCCCACGGAACCACGTCATTTGGCGCTTGGCAAACTGGTGGATGGCAATCTCCAGACGCTGGAACATCTCGACGTAGGTAGTCTGTCCTGTAACATATTCCGTTACAAACTTATATTCTAGTCCGTAATACACAAGGTTCTCAACAGGGATACCCTCATCGAGCAGACCACGAACCTCGTCAATCATACCCTCCTCCAGACGAGCCTTAAGCCGTCGCGTAATCTTTTCACGACGTGCTGCACGGTCAATGCTAACTCCAATGATAAGTGAATCAACAGGGGGCAGGTCCCGACATGGCATCGGATGCTCCAGATTATACGTCTCAATCTCGATAGCCCTGATAGCACGCTGGCAAGAGTCAACATCGGTTGTGTTATGCATGACAGATCCAGTCTTTTCCTTGAGTGCTGCAAGCATCTTTGTCAGCTCCTGCAGCGATTTGCCTTCCAGACGGTCTCTTAAAGCTTGGTTCTGAGGCACCGGCGACAGATGATAGCCTTTCAAAACAGCCTCGATATACAGACCCGTTCCGCCACAAAGAATGGGTGTCTTTCCCCTACCTATTATATTATTATAGGCATCGAAGAAGTCCTGCTGATACTGGAAGAGGTTGTACTTCGTACCCGGTTCACAGATGTCGATGAGGTGGTATGGGATGGCGACAGGAACTCCGTCAACCAGTATGCGATAGTCGGTCAGGTCTTTGCCCGTACCAATGTCCATGCGTCGGTAAACCTGTCGAGAGTCGGCCGAAATAATCTCACCACCTATTCGCAGAGCCAAAGCGGCAGCCAGCGGTGTTTTGCCACTGGCTGTCGGTCCGAGAATTGTAATCATCTTTTGCATCAATGTGCAAAAATACAAATAATTTTTGAGATGACCAAATGTTTTTATGATTCCTTCACCACATTAGCTAATGTGGAAGCGCATGTTGGTGATAAACTTCAGGATGGATACGAAAACCATCACAATGAAAGTAAGGAAGGTGACTGCCATAATTACGAAAGCTCCCAACACTGCCATGACAACCACTATGGGAATCAGCATGGCCAGCGAAGCGAAAAAGCTGGCCGCACCGACACCGAGATAGACGAAAGTCTGACCTCCGACCGTCACGATGGGATAGAGCAACGACCACACCACGCTCAGCGCACCTGCTGCCACCGTTCCAGCGGCACCGGCAGCACCGGCAGCGGCTCCGACGGCAGAGCCGGCGAAGTCGATGGCCAACTGCTTGGCCCCCTTGGCAGCTTTTACCTCCTCGGCGTTTGCCGGGCGGAAAGCAATGAAGAAATAGCACAGGAAGTAGGTGCCTGTCATGGCGGGGATAATGAGTTTCTGCGACAACGACATGTTTTTCGTGAGAATGACGGGCATATCCCGTGCCCAGTCTTCGGGAAGCCACCAGCTTGCCACCTGCAGCAGGATAACGCCAACGAACAGCAGGAAAAGCCACTTCACCCACGTATCGCCGTTGAAGATGATACCTGCAGCCTTGCCGCTACGCACGCAACGGATATTCATCACCCAAGTCAGAATAGCAAAGATGATGGGGAGACTCAAGAGTGGGTACGAGATGTAGTCAGGGATACTTAAAAGGAATAAACTGGTAATCATAATACAACATTTTGATTTAGTTAAACATATTATAAACTATTAGTTCGAAGTCACCCACGTCAGTTCCAACGAGTAGTCGTCACCGTCATATACGCAACCGTCGCTCCACTCGCGACCCTCTATCTCGTTATAGATATGCAAGGGCTTGTCGGGGTGAATTTCGTATTTCTCTTCGTAGAACTCGATTGTGATGCAGTCGGCTTTGATACTTGTGACCTCGTAACTCCAGAAGCCACGGATACCGAGCCGGCCAAGTTTGGCTACGATATCATACTCTTCGTAGCTCCCATTCTCACCACTTTTGACGTGCAGTGTGATTTCACCGTCATACTTTTCCTCGTTGCTGGCATAGACACCATTGATGAACTCACCCTCGAAGCGGCGTTCACCGTGACGTCGGTCACCCACAAGCACACCCTGGCCGTCGGGCCGGTTGTTCTTCACCTCGCCGTCATATACCCACTCTCGATAATTATACTCAATGTGCCCGTCAGCCCAGAGCATAGCGTATAGTTTGCCATCGACACCCGTCGGGTCGGGGAGCGTCACTTTCTTGGCGGCCAGCTCGTCGTACTTCCACTTCTGGTCATCCATCAACATACCATTCTCCCAGTGCTCTGTGCGATACATGCCTGTCTTGGCACAGTGCACATCGACATAGCCATCGTAGGGTTTGAAGTCGCGCACTCCGTCGCCGTAGTGCTCGAGGCGGTCGCCGTTGGGCAACTCGACGATGACGCGTGTCGAAGTCTCGTAGTAATACTCATCGTAACCGTTAGCCTCGTAGCGTCCACCCTGCTGCTCGACGCGAAAAACCTTGCTGCCGTCTTTTAGCGTCAGCCGTAGCGTAGTGCAGTTCTCCTTGCTGGTCTCGTCAATATCGTAGTCTGCCACCTCGTACTGAAACGGTTCGCCGGGACCGCTGTAGCGAATGACTCGGTCGCCGGCATACCATTCCTTAACCCAGGGCTTCTCCCAAGATTTTTCGGGCAGGAAGATCTCGAATCCGTAGCGCTTGCCGCCGTGGAGGAATGTGGCGATGCTGTCAGGTCCCTCGGGATGATGGATGCGGAACACGCCATGCAAGCCCCAGGACTCAGGTTTACGTTCCGCGGAGGTGTGAATCCATGCCTTCTCGATGTACGAACCATCGGCAAAAACATAACGCCCCTCGGCAGCGTAGGCAGGCCCGTTGATATGGGCATAACTCAGGTAGAAGAATCCTTTGAAATGGTCGCCGTTTGGGTAGTGCACCTCGCCATTGCCGATGGGACCATTCAATTTCTGCGTTATGATGCTACCCTGCTGCCAACCACCTTTGTAGATGAGTTCCGTACTGATGAGTTTCACGTAGTAGTACGTCCGGCTGATGACTCCCATGCCCACATTGTGCTCTCCGTAGTCTAACTCCTCTTCATCGCCAACATTGAGCGTGAAGATCTTTCCGTGACGTTCCAGCGTGAGGTGCTTTCCATCATAAGCTTTCACTATGGGACTGCCGCCGTCAATGGGCCATTTGGGCAAGGGGTTGCCTACCTTGATTTCTTCCTCATCGACTTCATAGTGCTCGAGTGGTACTCTGCTCACCGTTGCACCACGGTCAACATGACTGTTGTAAACATTGATGTAACATACTGTAGCCATAAATATAGTATTTAATATCCTAAAACCAGTGAAACCAGAAATGACCTGCGAGATATCCCAATATAAGAGCGAGAACAGCACCTGACCATCCAGGATTCTCAAACCAGTAGTAGATAATCCTGGTACCATTGGAAAGCATTCCTCCCTCTGCCTCACCATAGGACAGGAACCCAAAGATAACGATGCAAACAGCCATGAAAAGCCAGAACTGTATGAAGGCATAGTGGTACAACACGCTGAGTGCTTCTATCAGACAACACAGCCCTGCCAACAATCCCACTGCCACGCAAAGGGCCAGCAACGTAAATAGCAGTCCGTCTTCAAGACCAAAAGTATCATGGTTATCCTTCCACACATTCAGGAACCCCACGATGGGAATGGCTAACCACAACGCGATGGCCACGATACCAGGCAAATGAATCCAACTGCCCATATGATAGATAACCCACGAACCTGCGGGATAGAACACCACAAGACTGCCAAAAAGAAACCAGAAAGAAATATTATCCCAGGTTTCATCATTGTCGTCAGATGCTTTCTTCCTTCGATAAAGGAAGTAGGCAATTGTCGCTCCCCACTGCACCAAAAGAAACAGAACAAACAGCATGATACGGAAAATGGTCTTCCAGCCTCCTAACTGCTCAGGGTTGCACCACCATACACTGCCCTCTCTACCCAGTGTGAGGAGTGCTATCTGCATGAGCAGCATGGCTATTGGAAACGCCATGGTCAGCCAACGCACCATCTTATCCCGGATACCAGTATGTTTCTCCACACCCAAATCAAAAAAAGTCCCCATTGTAAGCAATGACACCACAAGAATGCCCCCATATAGCCACGGGCTATGGAACAACTCGGTGAAATGCATGGCCAACCACTCGTGCTTGCCTGACACCAGCAAGAGGAAAGCCTCCTTAAAGTCAAGAAATCTTTGCATATACTCTAACAATGAAGTTTAACATCTAATCAAACATCACACGTGGATTCATCTGATGAGGTGAACGCCAAGAGATGCCTCGCTCAGCAAGCACCTCGCTTAATGTGCTCCAGTGGGCAAAGCAGAAGCCCATACCGCGCGGCACATTACACAGTCGGCGGTCACACTCCTGTTCCACCTCCACATAGTTAGCTTCCCATTCAAGTGTGCGTTCCACGGGGTCAAACTTCAGGAAGCGCTGGTATCGTTCTATAAACTCATCAGTGCTGACGTGCTCCGTGTCGATATAATCCTCCAGACGACGGATATGGGCTTCGACTTCCTCTGCGGTAGGATATTTATTGGAGGCGTGTTCATCTGACTGTTGCACCAGCTCCAACTTATAGCGCAGGATAGAGAGCACCAATCGCGGCACATCGTATTCCGGCAACTTCGCCACGATG
>CAMOEW010000056.1 GCA_946612625.1 uncultured Prevotella sp. | reverse complement strand
ACCAAGAATGACAGGACCAGAATCTGTAGTGTTACCATTACACCATACCCCAATATCTTTTACAAGAGAATCCCTTTTCTCAATTGCGGTTGCAAAGGTAGCACTTTTTTGCGAACCAACCAAATTTTTTGCAGAAAAAAATTAAAAAACTGCAAAATTTCGTCCTTCTTTACCTTTTATTCGAAGTTTTCTACTATCTTTGCAGCTCAATTTTCACATTATTATATATTAATGGAACAAACAAGACAGATAGTAGATACAATAATACGAGGAATACAGGAGAAGAAAGGCAGCAGGATTGTCGTAGCCGACCTAAGCAGCATTGAGGGTTCCATCTGCCATTATTTCGTAATTTGTCAAGGAAGCTCGCCTACCCAGGTGGATGCCATAACAGAATCGGTGGCCGACCTGCTGCGCGAGGAGCATCATGAAAAGCCGGTACACATCGTGGGACAGAACAATGCCCAGTGGGTAGCAATGGATTATACCGACATCATGGTTCATATCTTCCTGCCCGACGTAAGGGAGTTCTACGACCTTGAACATCTATGGGAGGATGCCACACTGACGGAGATTAAAGATTAGAAGCCAACGCTTGAAGCGTCGGAATCATTGAAAATTGAACACAAAGGATTAATACAATAAAAATGGACAACGCAACGAACAACAATACGGGCGGGACGAATCCCAAGAAGAACAATATGCCCAAGTTCAGCATGAACTGGATATATATCTTCACTATACTGATGATAGGCTATTTCTACATCACCAGCGGCAAGGAAAATTCGAGCATACGTTCGGAAGCTTCATACCAGCAATTCAAGGTGATGGTGATGAAAGGTTACGCCAAGAGCATCACCGTGAACAATAACAACCACACTCTGCAGATGTATGTGAAGCCGGAGCATATACGCGATGTGTTCCACCAGGGAGTGAAGCAGACTGGCAAGGAGCCTTACGTTGAGGTGAACATCGGGTCGGCAGACCAGGTAGAGAAATTCATCGACGAGGCCCGCCTGCAAAAGAAATTCTCTGGCGACTTCGGCTATGCCTCCGACAGCGAGGGTGGCTGGCTGAGTCTCATCATAGCCAATCTGATTCCCATTGGTATCATCATCTTGTTCTGGGTTCTCATCATGCGCCGTTTCAACGGCGGGCCTGGCGGCGGTATGACCGGACCAGGCAGTATATTCAATGTAGGCAAGAGCCGTGCGAAGATGTATGAGAAAGGTGCCGACCTGAACATCACCTTCAAGGATGTGGCCGGACAAGAGGGTGCCAAACAGGAGGTACAGGAGATCGTGGAATTTTTGAAGAATCCTTCGAAATACACTGAGCTTGGCGGAAAGATTCCTAAGGGTGCGCTCTTGGTAGGTCCTCCAGGTACGGGAAAGACCCTGCTTGCAAAGGCAGTTGCCGGCGAGGCCGGCGTTCCATTCTTCTCGATGTCTGGTTCTGACTTCGTCGAGATGTTCGTGGGCGTTGGAGCCAGCCGCGTGCGCGACCTGTTCCAACAAGCAAAGTCAAAGTCGCCATGCATCATCTTCATCGACGAGATTGATGCCGTCGGCCGTGCTCGCAGTAAGAACCCAGCCATGGGCGGCAACGACGAGCGCGAGAATACGCTGAATGCCCTGCTGACAGAGATGGACGGCTTCGGCACCAACAGCGGAGTGATTATCCTGGCAGCCACTAACCGTGCCGACATGCTCGACTCGGCACTGATGCGAGCCGGACGCTTCGACCGACAGATACACGTAGATCTGCCCGACCTTAACGAGCGACGTCAGATATTCGCCGTTCATCTGAAACCCATCAAGACCGACGACACCCTCGATATCGACTTTCTGGCTCGCCAGACCCCTGGATTCTCAGGAGCCGATATTGCCAACGTATGCAACGAGGCAGCACTCATAGCCGCACGCCACAACAGCAAGTTCGTGGGCAAGCAGGACTTCCTCGATGCCGTGGACCGCATTATCGGAGGACTGGAGAAGAAGACGAAGGTGATGACTGAAAAGGAGAAGCTGTCAATAGCAATCCACGAAGCAGGACATGCCACTGTATCATGGTTCTGCGAGCACGCAAATCCACTGGTGAAAGTGACTATCGTACCCCGCGGCAATGCCCTCGGTGCGGCATGGTATCTGCCTGAGGAACGAGTGCTCAACACCAAGGAGGCTATGCTCGACGAAATGTGCGCTACGCTGGGTGGACGCGCTGCCGAGGAACTTTTTGTAGGCCAAATTTCCACCGGTGCGATGAACGACCTTGAACGCGTCACCAAGAGTGCCTACGGAATGGTGGCATATGCTGGTATGAGTGACAAGCTGCCCAACATTTGCTACTATAATAACAATGAATACAACTTCCAGAAGCCATACTCCGAGACCACCGCAAAGATTATGGACGACGAGGTGTTAAAGATGATTGGTGAACAATATGAGCGTGCCAAGGCGATTCTGAAGGAACACAAGGACGGTCATGCCGAACTCGCACAGATGCTCGTTGAACGCGAGGTAATCTTTGCCGATGACTTGGAGCGGATTTTCGGCAAGCGCCCGTGGACAAGCCGATCAGAAGAGTTAATCGAAGCGCAGCAGAGGGCTGACGCAGAGCGTATGGCAGAAGAAAGAGCTAAAGAATTGGAAGCTAAAAATTAAGTACTTGGATTATGAAAAATCTGATTACAAGAACCATTACAGGAGTTTTCTTCGTTGTAGCTATCGTGGTATGTTTCCTGCGCCCAATTAGCATGACCTTCCTCTTTGCACTGGTTACGGGAATGACGATATGGGAGTTCACGGGACTCGTTAACGACCGCCGTCCGGCTGTCACCGTCAACCGTTTCATCGCGACGGTGGCAGGAGTATATTTCTATTTTGCGATGTTCTACTACTGCAGCGACATATATTCAGGCAACAAATCGGCGGTGTTTATCCCATACCTCATCACCATCATCTATCTAATAGTTGCCGAACTGTATGCCAAGCAGAAAGACCCCATCAACAACTGGGCCTACACGATGCTCTCGCAGATGTATATCGCACTGCCTTTCTCCCTGCTCAACGCGCTGGCATTCAATGCCACCGAAGACGGCGAGACGGTATATAATATGTATCTTCCGCTTAGCACTTTCGTCGGACTATGGATTAACGACACCGGAGCATACTGCGTAGGCTCACTCATCGGACGACATAAGCTTTTCCCCCGTATCAGTCCAGGGAAATCGTGGGAGGGCAGCATCGGCGGCGGAGTGCTGGTGCTCGCAGTAGCCTTCCTCGTTGGATGGTACGGCAGCGACACATGGCAGCTGGCTGTGCTTTCGCCTGCAGAATGGATGGGACTGGGCCTCGTGATTGTAGTGTTCGGAACCTGGGGCGACCTTGTTGAGAGTCTCTTCAAACGCACGTTAGGTGTAAAAGACAGCGGCAACATCCTTCCCGGCCACGGAGGAATGCTCGACCGTTTCGACTCGTCGCTGCTGGCAATACCTGCAGCGGTGGTCTATCTATATACCCTTACGCTTCTTTAACAACTCTGTCATTATCCGTGCAGCAGTCGCCGGAGCAGTTTTCTGTCCGAGACGCTTATGCACGTCCTGATAGTCAAGCAACATCTGCTCGCGACCTTCCCCACCAGGAAGGATGGCGAGCAGTTCTTTTCTTATGTTTTCTACGTTGAAACTGTCGGCAACGAGTTCCCTTACCACCTCCCGGTCTGCTATCAGATTTACGAGTGAGATGAATTTCACGCTTAGCACACGTTTGCGAAGATAGCCTATAAGCCGTGGAAGCGGCGTTTCGTAACACACTACCTGCGGGACATCAAAAAGGGCGGTTTCCAGCGTTGCCGTACCACTGGTGACCAAGGCTGCCGTAGCCTCTGCCAGAAGGTGATAGGTGCGTTCATATACAATCTTTACGTGGGTTCTGCTGACAAACCGATCGTAATAGTCGTGGGGAATCGACGGAGCTCCGGCAATCACCACATCATAGTCGGTCATATCCCGGGTGGCCTCAATCATCGCAGGCAGGTTATCCTTGATTTCCTGACGGCGCGAACCGGCCAGCAAAGCAATTATTCCCCTACTCTTTCTATTCTCAACCCCTCTGCTACTTCTCTCCACAAGAAACTCCCTCACCTCCTCTTCTGTGGGATTGCCCACATAATGAATGGGATAATGATGCTTGCCTTCAAAGAACGGCACCTCGAACGGCAATATCGAGAACAGTTCATCCACATCGCGCTTTATATTCTTTATACGATATTCCTTCCATGCCCATATTTTCGGAGAGATATAGTAATATATCTGGCTGTCAAGTGACGGTATGCCCTTACGTCGAACTCTTTCAGAATGCACGAACTTTGCTATCTTGAGGTTGAATCCCGGATAGTCGATCAGTATCACTGCGTCGGGATTCCACTCAAGAATGTCGTGCTTGCACATTTTCATGTTGCTCAGTATCGTAGGCAGATGGAGCAGCACAGGAACGAAGCCCATATATGCCAACTCCTTGTAGTGTTTCACCATCGTGCCTCCCACGGCAGCCATCATATCGCCTCCGAAGAAGCGGAACTCTGCCTCGCTGTCAGCTGCCTTCAGTGCCTGCATCAACCGCGAGGCATGAAGATCGCCGCTTGCCTCGCCTGCTATAAGATAGTATTTCATAAAGCCCAGGAGTTGACGAGGTCAATACCCTCGTAGCTGGTAACATCAAGACGTGTAGGCGTAACAGCCACATATCCGTGACTCAGAGCCCAGGCGTCTGTATCCTCTGCCTCCGGCTCGTCGTTGGTGTAGCGGCCTATCATCCAGTAGTAGTCGTAGCCACGCGGATGTCGGCATTTGGTCACCTCGTTATCCCATGTTCCCAATGCCATTCGGCACACACGCACTCCGCGAAACGTTTCGGCCTTTGGGAAATTTACGTTAAGACAAATACCCTTGGGCAAGCCGTCACTGAGCACCTTGGAGGTAATCCTTACAATAACATCACGAAGTGGCTCGAAATCAGCATCGGCATCATAGTCGCAGAGCGAGAATGCCACCGAGGGGATATACTTCATACAGCCTTCCATCGTAACTCCCATGGTTCCGCTGTAATGAGTGTTCACCGAGGCATTGTCACCGTGATTGATGCCTCCTATCACCATGTCGGGCCGACGGTCGGCACAGAGCTCCGACAGAGCCATCTTCACGCAGTCAACAGGCGTGCCGTTGCATGTCCAGATTTCCACTCCGTCACATTTTTCTTTCAGGTCGAGATACAATGGTGAACGTGCAGAGAATGCACATGCATTTCCACTGCGCCCCGAGTCAGGAGCGCACACTAGGATGTCGGCTAACGGACTAAGCATCTCAACAAGGCTGTTGATGCCCTTGGCGAGGTAGCCGTCATCGTTAGAAATAAGTATAAAGGGTCGTTTCATCGTTTTACATTAATTACAAGCTTTCCCACGAAAGCTCCGTATTTGCCGTTTTGGTTCACGGGAACAGTCTTCCCGTCGAGGTCTTTCAAGTTTTCAAGATTCTTGAAATATGTGTGGCTGTGTCCTCCCAGCACCACATCTACATTTCTGACTGCGGGTACTAAACGCCGATCGTCGTACTTCTTGGTCGGCATATCCCATCCCAAGTGCGAAAGGCAAATCACGAGGTCGCAGTGCTCGTCGTCTTTCAAGCGCCGTGCTGTCTCGTTTGCCACGACAACCGGATTGAGGAAGGCTACGCCCTGGCAGTTCTTGTCATATACCAGCCCCTTCATCTCGGGCGATAGTCCGAAGACTCCGATGCGCAGCCCATAACGGTTTATGATGACAAATGGTTTGACTATTCCCTCTACTGGCGTGCCTGTGAAATCGTAGTTGGCACACACGATTGGGAAATTGGCTTTGCGGAAGATGTCTGCCATCTTCTCAAGGCCGAAATCAAACTCATGGTTGCCTATCGTCGCTGCGTCATAGTGCATCATATTCATGAGTCCCACCTCAACGTCGCCATGAAAATATGTATAGTATTCCGATCCTTGGCAGAAGTCGCCGCTGTCGAAGAGAAGCAGTTCAGGATCCTTTACGCGTTCCTCCTTCAGCATTGCAATGCGGCGCAGGAATCCTGCACGCGATGCAATCTCGCTGTTCGAGTTGCCGACATCGAGCGGAAAAATCTGGCTATGAGTGTCGTTAGTATGTAGCACCAACACCTTCCGTTCCTGTGCCGCTGCCGACATCACAGTCAACGCCACCAGCATCAGGCTTAGTGCATATCTTCTTTTTGCAATCATTGTCTTTGTCATTTCTGTAACGATATTCTGCCTTCTCTTCTTGCATCCACCTTATGTCCCTGTTCCGACATATATCGGAAATAGGAAGCTATTACCTCGCGCATGATTAGCGAACGGCTGGTGGGTTCCACATAATCGGTCTTATGACTGAATGCCGACATGTCGTCGCCTCCCTGTGCCAGATAATCGATAGTAGCTATTCGGTACTGCCGTTCGGGCGACACCGGTTTGCTGCCTATTGTGGCCGCTACAAGCTGACGGCTGTCGTCGCTGTCAACAACAAGCCGCACTTCGGAACTGACGCCCTCACCTCCGCGCGATGCTATCTGTTGGAACAGCTGCTGAACGTATTCGCCCTTCAGCGTGAGCACCACGAAAAAATTTTCGAAGGGAGCCACGCGCAGCACATTGCCGAACGTTACAGGTCCACGCTCGAATTCCGTGCGCAGCCCTCCGAGATTCACCACGGCGAAGTCAACAGTATCTCCTACCACATCGTCGGCCATCCATACGAAAATATCAGCCACTAGATTACCCATTTCGCTCTCCGGACGTTCGTTGTCCAGACTGCGCTCCATTTCGCCCACCTTTTCGGCAAGCAGTGTCGCAATGCTGTCAGTATATGGCTTTAGGAACTTCTCTGCGGAACTGTCGCGATAAGCATCGTATCTGTCATCTACTATAATCCGCGAATAGGCGATGGATGTAATTTCGGCTTTCTCCTGCCGTCTGTTGTTTTCACTGCTACGTGCGGAAGTGCCTTTCGTCGTGCCACATGCTGCTATTGCAGCAAGAGCAACGGCAAAAAGTGATATTCGTAAAAATCGCATAGTACCCTTGTTCATCGTATTTCAGCAGGCAAAGGTACAAACTTTTTTGATATTATGCAAGCAGTAATCACGTTTTTCTGCCGTCGAAAGCTGACGACGGTGAAAAAAATCAAGAAAAACAACCTAAAGCATATTTTTTTCTGCTAAACAATGTTATGATTTGCGGTATTTCACTTTTTTTTCTTACCTTTGCAGTCTAATTTCATCAGAAAAAGATTGATATGGGAAAAATTATAGCTTTGGCAAACCAGAAAGGTGGCGTCGGCAAGACCACTACCACCATCAATCTGGCAGCATCGCTCGCTACGCTTGAGAAAAGCGTGCTTGTGGTTGATGCCGACCCCCAGGCAAACGCTTCAAGCGGACTGGGAGTGGACATAAAAGAGGTGGATTGTTCGCTTTATGAATGCCTCATTGACCATGCCGACATTCGCGACGCAATATATACCACCGACATCGACGGTCTCGACATCATTCCCAGCCACATTGACTTGGTGGGAGCGGAGATAGAGATGCTCAACATCGAGAACCGCGAAAAGATGATCAGCAAGATGCTCGAACCGATTCGCGACGAATACGATTTCATACTCATCGACTGTAGCCCCTCACTCGGACTAATTACCGTCAACTCGCTTACGGCTGCCGACTCGGTAATAATACCCGTGCAATGCGAGTATTTCGCGCTCGAAGGAATCAGCAAACTGCTCAACACCATCAAGATAATCAAAAGCAAACTGAACCCTAAGCTCGAAATCGAAGGATTCCTGCTGACGATGTACGACTCTCGCCTCCGTCTGGCCAACCAGATTTTCAACGAGGTGAAGCGTCACTTCCAGGAGCTTGTGTTCAAGACTGTAATCCAGCGTAACGTAAAGCTTTCTGAGGCTCCGTCGCACGGACTGCCTACGATACTCTACGACGCCGACTCAACCGGCACAAAGAATCATCTAGCACTCGCCAAAGAGATTATAGAGAAAAATTCATGACGACAAAAAACTATGGCAGTACATAAGAAATACAGCAAAAACGTACTTGGCCGAGGTCTCGACGACATCGGCAACGGCCGTGGTCTCGACGCGCTTATCGACACAAGCAAAGTTGACACGCAGGGTTCGTCGAACCTCAGCGAGATAGAGCTAAGCAAGATAACGCCCAACCCCAACCAGCCTCGCCGTGAATTCGACGAGGATGCGATAAACGAGCTGGCCGACAGCATCCGCGCGCTCGGCATCATACAGCCCATCACCGTGCGCCAGAACGCCGACAACACATATATGATTATCGCAGGCGAGCGGCGCTGGCGGGCTTCTCAGATTGCCGGTCTCACCACCATCCCAGCATACATTGTCACCGTAGAGGACGAAAACGTCATGGAGATGGCTCTTGTGGAGAACATTCAGCGCGAAGACCTCAATGCCATTGAGATTGCATTGGCCTATCAGCATCTGGCCGAAGAGACAGGCATGACGCAAGAAAAAATTTCTAAACGCGTAGGAAAGAGTCGCACTGCCGTCACCAACTACATGCGACTGCTGAAGCTGCCGGCACAAGTACAGATGGCCTTGAAAAACCACGAGATAGAAATGGGTCATGCTCGTGCCATATTATCGGTGGAGAGTCCATCGCAGCAGATAAAGCTCTTCCACGAGGTTCAGCGCGACCATTTAAGCGTGCGGCGCGTTGAAGAGATTGTTCAGATGCTCAAGAACGGCGAGGATGTTCAGACCGCCAAGCGCAAGATACAAGCGTCATCCCGGCTTCCCGAAGAGTTCAATGCCTTGAAGGAGCGTCTATCGAAGTTCTTCCAAACAAAGGTGCAGATGACCTGTTCTTCGAAGGGCAAGGGCAAGATAAGCATCCCCTTCGCTAACGAAGAGCAGCTTGAGAAAATCATGAATGCGCTTGATAGCCTGAAAAGTTAAAAATAGGAGCCGTCGTATCCGACGTCGATAAAATTGAGAATTGAAAATTAATATAACATATCTGTTTCGGAGCGTTATTGCGATGATGCTTATCATCACAAGTTCCACTCTCGCATGGTCGCAGAACGACCCTGCAATCGTTGACGTGCCGCCACGCGACTCGCTCACCGCTATTGTGGACTCCGCCGTCGTGGTGTCGAAAGCCATGAGCAAGAAGGCTCTTAAGACAATCATGATCGACTCGGCCAGAATTGCAAAATCGACTAAGCCGAAACGCGACTGGACAACGTGGCGACCTGACCCGAAACGCTCGCTGTGGCTTGCTCTCGTGATTCCGGGAGCCGGACAGATTTACAACCGCAAATACTGGAAACTACCGATCTTCTACGGAGGATTCATCGGGTGTATCTATGCCATGAGCTGGAACAACATGATGTACAAGAGCTACTCACAGGCATACGTTGACATCATGGACAGTGACCCGGGCACACAGAGCTACAACAAGTTCATGCATCTGGGACAGCAGATTACCGAATCCAACAAAGCCCGATGGACAGGCATCTTCAAGAGTCGCAAAGACAAGTACCGCCGCTGGCGCGACATGAGCCTCTTCGTAATGATTGGAGTGTATGCGCTCTCGGTCATCGATGCCTACGTGGATGCCGAACTGTCGGAATTCGACATCTCCAACGACCTAAGCATGAAGGTGAAGCCTACTATAATGAACAACGGCACGACATCCTTCAATCCGATTGAAAGTTCGTCAATAGGAGTGCAGTGTAAACTGAACTTTTAGCAGCCTACGCCTTTAGCGTCGGAATAATAAAAAAATAATTAAACATTGAATAATATGAATATACGCCAAATAAGTTTATCGTTTATCTTTTGTGCATTCACCCTTAGTCCCGCAGTGGCACAGGACTTCGACGATGAAGATGAGATTACCGTTACCGACCAAAGCGGCAACGAAGAGGTAATCGAATTTCCTGAGGCAATGACCTACGACCTCGACTCGCTGATGAGCCTCTACATGTCGAAAACCTATCTCAGCGAAGATACCGACTGCCGCATGAAGGATGTGAACCCCGTTTTCGAGAAAGAAGTGTATATCGACCGGCTGAAGCGCCTTCCCACGGTGATGGAGATGCCCCACAATGATGTGGTACAAAAGTTCATCGACCGCTACAGCGGCCGTCTGCGCCACAGCATCAGCTACATGCTTGGTGCGTCAAATTTCTACATGCCGTTGTTCGAGGAGGCTCTTGAGGCTTACAATGTGCCACTGGAACTGAAATACCTGCCCATCATCGAGAGTGCCCTTAACCCAAAGGCGGTGTCGCGCGTCGGTGCCACCGGACTATGGCAATTCATGCTCAATACCGGCAAACGTTACGGGCTGCAGGTAAACTCGCTCGTCGATGACCGCCGCGACCCACAGAAGTCATCGTATGCCGCTGCACACTATCTAAGCGATCTTTACAAGATTTTCGGCGACTGGAATCTGGTTATCGCTGCCTACAACTGCGGACCAGAAACCATCAACAAAGCCATCCACCGTGCCAACGGCAACAAAGATTACTGGCAGATTTATCCATACCTGCCAAAGGAGACAAGAGGATATGTCCCGGCTTTCATTGCAGCCAACTATATCATGACCTACTACTGCGACCACAACATCTGTCCGATGACCACCCGACTTCCCGCCAATACCGACACCGTAGTGGTGAAGCAGAACGTACACCTAGAACAGATTGCCTCAGTGTGCAACATCGACATCGAGCAGTTGCGTGCACTGAACCCGCAATATCGTCGCGACATCATTCCAGGTACATCGGAACCTTACGCCGTACGTCTGCCACAGACAGAGGTGGGAAAGTTCATCGACATGGAAGACTCGGTTTACAACTACAAGAGCAGCCAGCTGCTTACAAAGCGCACCGAAGTGGAAATCAACGACGAGACCCCCACATATTATAATAAGAGCAAGCGCAAGAGCAGCCGCAGCCGCGCCACTCGCAGTCGTCGTAACCGGGGCAGTAGTTCAGTAACCATTCGCCGTGGCGACACGCTCTCTGAGATAGCCAAGCGCAACCACACCACCGTAGCCAAGCTACGCCGCATCAACGGCATACGCGGCAATAACATCCAGGCGGGAAAGAAGCTGAAGGTGAAGTAGTAGTAGCAGTATTAGGAGGAGGACTAAAGAAGTAAAGGAGATATGGAGTATGGACGATGAACAGAAATTAAGAGAGCAAGCTGACGAAAAGCTCATCAACGATGCGTTCCAGCATCTGCTCGACAGCTATCTTGCATCACGCCACCGTAAAAAGGAAGACCTGATAACCAAAGCGTTCAACTTCGCGCGCCAAGCTCACAAAGGCGTGCGCCGTCTATCGGGCGAACCGTATATTATGCACCCCATCGCCGTGGCTCAGATAGCATGCGAAGAGGTGGGGCTGGGTTCTACGAGCATCTGTGCGGCTCTGCTGCATGATGTGGTCGAAGACACCGACTATACTGTCGAGGACATCGAGAACATCTTCGGTCCGAAGATAGCACAGATTGTTGACGGGCTGACGAAAATCAGCGGAGGTATCTTCGGCGAACAGGCATCGGCCCAAGCCGAGAACTTCAAAAAACTGCTGTTGACAATGAGCGAGGACATACGTGTAATCCTCATCAAGATATGCGACCGTCTGCACAACATGCGCACACTCCAGTCGCAGCCAGCCAACAAGCAGTATAAGATTGCCGGCGAGACGCTTTACATCTACGCCCCACTCTCCAACCGTCTGGGTCTCTACAAGATAAAAAGCGAGCTGGAAGACTTGAGCTTCAAATACGAACATCCCGACGAATATGCCGCTATCGAGCGCAAACTGGCATCGACGCAGGCAGCACGCCACGAGCTGTTCGACACCTTCAAGGCCCCAATCGAAGAATCCCTCAACGAGATGGGCATAAAATACAAGATCAAGGAACGCATCAAGACCCCATACTCCATCTGGCACAAGATGCAGACTAAGCATGTGTCGTTCGAAGAGATCTACGACATCCTTGCCGTACGCATCATCTTCACGCCCCAGAAGCGCGAAGAGGAAACCAACGAGTGCTTCAACATCTACGTTGCCATCAGTAAGATATACAAGTCGCACCCCGACCGTCTGCGTGACTGGATCTCGCATCCGAAAGCCAACGGCTACCAGGCACTCCACGTCACTCTGATGTCGAAACAAGGACGTTGGATTGAGGTGCAGATACGCTCCGACCGCATGGACGAGATTGCCGAGCAGGGCTTTGCCGCCCACTGGAAATACAAAGAGGGCGAAGATGCTGAATACAGCGAAGATCAGAGCGAACTTGACGACTGGCTGCGCACCATCAAGGAGATTCTCGACGACCCGCAGCCCGATGCCATGGACTTTCTCGATGCCGTTAAGATGAACCTCTTTGCCAGCGAGATATTCGTATTCACGCCGAAGGGTGAGATACGAACCATGCCCACCGGCAGCACAGCCCTCGACTTCGCATTCTCCATCCACACCTTCCTTGGCAGCCACTGCATTGGAGCGAAAGTGAATCACAAGCTCGTGCCGCTGAGCCATAAGCTGCAAAGTGGCGACCAGGTGGAGATTCTCACGTCGAAAGCACAGCATGTGCAACCAGCCTGGATTAACTACGTAAGCTCTGCAAAGGCAAAGGCAAAGATACAGTCGATACTACGCCGCGACGGGCGCGAGCTTCAGAAAGCAGGCGAAGAGAAGATTACGGAATTCCTGGCTGACAACGGCATCGCCTACAGCCTTGAAGTGGTTGACAGCCTTGCCATGTTCCACGACATTAACCGCCGCGAAGACTTCTTTCAAGCCGTGGGCGAGAAGACCATTCTCCTGAGCGAAAAAGATATCGACGAGCTGAAAGGCAAGAAAGGCAAGGGGTGGCGTAAGTTCGTGCCGTTCATCGGAAAGGGAAAGGACAGCAAGAAAGCCACTGCCGGCAACAACGACCAGCAACAGCTGTTCATCGTTCCAGAGAAGTTCAACCGCAAGAAGCCCATCTTCGTCAGCGACACCAACATCCAGCAGTACGTCTTCCCCTCGTGCTGCCATCCCATTCCCGGCGACGACATTCTGGGATTCATCGACAACAAGCACCAGATAGAGATACACAAACGCGCCTGTCCCGTTGCCGACAAACTAAAGACGAGCTACGGCAACCGCATCCTTGATGCGAAGTGGGACATGCACAAGAAGCTCTACTTCGATGCCACCATCCGTCTGGCGGGCATCGACCGCATCGGAATGCTGCGCGACATGGCAGAGGTCATCTCCAACTTGATGAACGTCAACATGCGCAAGCTGACCATAACCACCAATGAAGGCGTGTTCGAAGGCGTCATCGACATACGTATCCACGACCGCGACGACCTGAAAGATATTATCAACAATCTGAAAAAAATACCCGACCTGCAAGATGTCACACAAATTATGTAGTCTCCGTCTGATAAGTTTGTCACTTATCCTTTGTTCGTTATCATTTAACGAAGCACAAGCCGCATCGCCCTACGACAATCCCGACACAATCGTCGTTGCACGCGATGGCACAGGCCAGTTCCGCAATATCGATGATGCCATCGAGGTATGCCGTGCTTTCATGGAATACCACAAGGTAATCTACGTAAAGAAAGGTGTGTATAAGGAGAAACTAGTCATTCCACAGTGGCTCACCAACATCGAGATCTGTGGCGAAGACCGCGACCATACCATCATCACCTGGGACGACCATGCCAACATCAACAAGATGGGCACTTTCCGCACCTACACGCTGAAGATTTGCGGTTCGCGCATCACGCTGAAGAACATCACCGTAGAGAACAATGCCGCCCGACTGGGACAGGCTGTGGCACTGCACACCGAGGGCGACCGTCTCATGTTCGTCAACTGCCGTTTCCTCGGCAACCAGGACACCATCTACACCGGCAATGCAGGTACACGCTTGCTCTTCCGCCAGTGCTACATCGAAGGCACCACCGACTTCATCTTCGGTCCTTCGACGGCATGGTTCGACGACTGCGACATCTATTGCAAAATCAACTCATACATAACCGCCGCCTCAACACCCCGCGATGTGGCTTTCGGCTATGTGTTCAACCGCTGCCGCATCACCACGGCAGCCGAAGCCACAAAGGTATATCTCGGCCGCCCCTGGCGCGACTACGGTTACACGCTGTTCATGAACTGCACACTACCGGCATCCATACGCAGCGAGGGCTGGCACCACTGGCAGAAAGAACGCGAGCAGACCGCCCGCTATATGGAATACAACAACAATGGCGAGGGTGCCTCGACGAAGCAGCGCGTGGCATGGAGCCGCCAGCTCACGGAAAAGGAAGCTAAGGCAATCACAATGGAGCGAGTGTTCACCATCAACGATATCTGGCAGCCTGAGTGAACATTTTTTCCAAACAAGTAAGCTCGACTGCGGCTAAGACTGCATCTTCTACTGCAGCCCACTAATCTGACGCCGTAACGACAGCAGTTGCTCCTTCACATCGATAAGCGTGGTGAGCACCTCTGCCGTCTTGTCGGCACCGTTACGGTTGCTATTGATAATCTTCTTTGCAGCGGCAAGTTTGAAACCACGCACCTTCACAAGGTTATAGATAAGGCGAATCTGCTCTATATCCTTGTCTGTATATTGACGCACCTTGGCCGAGCCTGTGGTCTTGGGCTTGAGATAAGGGAACTCTGTCTCCCAGTATCTAAGGGTGCTTTCGTTAAGTCCGAACATCGCTGCCACCTCCTTGATAGAATAGTAGAGCTTGAGATTTTTGTTTAAGTTCAGTGCCATATCTGTGATTTTTCTGCAAAATTACGAAATATTTTCCAACTTTCAATAAGCAAGCTCGTTTTTTTTCTTTTAGGCCTATTTATTTCAAAAATTTTCTTTTGATTTTCAGCAATATAGATTCTGAAATCGCGGACATACCGTCGTTCGGAATGACATGAATTTCTGAATCGCAGAAATGCCGTCGTCCGGAACGACGCGAATTCCAGAACTGCGGAAATGCCGTCGTTCGGAACGACGCGAATTCCTGAATCGCGGAAATGCCGTCGTCCGGAGCAACGCGAATTCCTGAATCGCGGAAATGCCGTCGTTCGGAGCAACGCGAATTCCTAAGTCGCGGTAAAAATAAATCCCGAAATGCTTTGGCGTTTCGGGATTTTTGTGTACCTTTGCCACCATGACAGACAAGAGCAGATACGTACGTTTCGACTGGGCCATCAAGCGCATCCTTCGCGACAAGGCGAACAAGGAGGTGCTCGAAGG
>CAMOEW010000055.1 GCA_946612625.1 uncultured Prevotella sp. | reverse complement strand
ATATTTTGCACCTGAAACCAAGGTGGTGCAGATTAAGGTTAAGAATTCTATGTTGACTGGCAGTTTAGGATTTTCCACTACAGAAGTAGATGGAAGCCGTGGTCTCGACAGAGAAGACGACGAAGACAGCTTCGGCTGGTAAAGAGAATTATTTTATTAATAGTTTTTTTTAAAAGTTTGTAATGTTGCCCCGGGGAATCCGTGAGGACGGAGGGGGTTAGTTAAAAGTGTAAATTGATATTTTAAGAACGCCCGCACTTGTCCGTGAGGACAGGTGCGGTTTTGTGTTTATAAAAACTTTTTTTGTAACACATTGGAAGTTTTTTGTGAACTTTCTTGTAGAAACAGACATTTTTGAGTAATTTTGCAGGCAAATTCATAACATACGAGACTAAAAAATTAAAATACTAAAACAAAGATGAAGAAACAAATTATTATCGCTGCCCTCTGCCTGCCATTATCGATGACGGCACAGACATTCAACTACGACATGACAAAGGAACAGCCAACCTACAGCGACGCTGCTGGCTATGGCTACGACGTGCTACCGGCTCCAAACATGAAAGACAAGAAGAACAACGAGCCATTCTACTTCTCAGTGAAAGTGCCCGACGGCAACTACAAGGTGACCGTAACACTCGGTTCGAAGAAAAAAGCCGGCAACACCACCGTGCGTGCCGAGAGCCGCCGGCTGATGGTTGAGAACATTGACACGAAGAAGGGGCAGCTCGTGACCTACGACTTTGTCGTTGCCAAGCGTTCGCCCTATATCAACGACAAGGAACGCGTGAAGATAAAGGATCGCGAGAAAGGCTATCTGAACTGGGACGACAAGCTCACCCTGGAGTTCAACGGCGATGCACCTGCAGTAAGCAGCATAAAGATTGAGCGCGACGACAACGTGCCCACGCTATATCTATGCGGCAACTCTACCGTGACCGACCAGAACAACGAGCCTTGGGCAAGCTGGGGACAGATGATTCCACGATGGTTCGACTCAAGAGTTGCAATTGCCAACCACGCAGAAAGCGGACTGACAGCCCGCACTTTCCTCGGCAGCAACCGTCTCGACAAAATCCTCACAACTCTGAAGAAAGGCGACTATGTATTCTGTGAGTTCGGACATAACGACGAGAAGGAGCACCGTCCCGGCGACGGAGCATGGGGGCACTACATGTACAACCTGAAGATATTCATCGACCAGGTGCGCAAGGCAGGAGCAGAAATCATTTTCGTCACTCCCACCCAGCGACGACAGTTTAGCGACGACAGGAAAACCATACGCAACACCCACGGCGACTTCCCGGCAGCCATGCGCCTGCTTGCAGAACATGAAAACGTGAAGGTGATCGACCTCAACGGAATGACAAAGACGTTCTTCGAGACGCTCGGATATGAAGACAGCAAGCGCTCGCTCGTTCACTACCCAGCCAACTCATTCCCCGGACAGGCAACGGAACTTGCCGACAACACACATTTTAACACCTACGGAGCATACGAGGTGGCTAAATGCGTGGTGATGGGAATGAAAGAGCTAAAACTTCCATTTCTCAATGCCCTGCGTCAAGACTGGAAAGACTTCTCGCCCTCACAGCCCGACGACTGGCGTACATTCAAGTGGGCACCGGCTAAGAATGCAGAAATCGTGAAACCCGACGGAAACTAACGGCAACAGCGTGTAGCCTAATGGATAAATGATAATGGATAAACCGGGAATTATGAAATACAACATATTTAAGAGAAATATGAGACGGGTATTGACGACAAGTGTTTCATTTGTCGTTTATACACTGTCCGTCATCCCCGCAGGAGCGCAGTCGTGGCCTTCTGTAGCCCCCGAAGCAAAGGCAGGAGCCCGCTGGTGGTGGCTCGGCTCAGCCGTTGACGAGGAAAACCTGCGCTGGAACATGCAGGAGTATGCCAAGGCCGGCATCGGCTCGCTTGAGATTACACCGCTGTATGGCGTTCAGGGCAACAAGGCCAACGAACTTCAGTTTCTCTCGACACCGTGGATGAACGCCTTGAAGTTTGTGGAGACAGAAGGCAAGAAAGACGGCATTCTGATCGACATGAACAACGGCACCGGCTGGCCTTTCGGAGGGCCTACCACTCCTATCGAGGAAGCAGCCGCTAAGCTTGTGGTCGTTGACACGACGGTCACAGGCAGGCAGTTGCGCGAGGGCGTTGACATCAGCGTCAACGACGCCAAGGAGAAACCATTTGCAAAACTGCAGAAAGTGATAATGTATTCTGCCGACGAGGTCGTAAGCGGACAGACCGTAACCGGCCAGATAGTGAAATTCGCCAAGGCTGCGAAAAAGAACAACTATCGGCTTCTTGCCGTCTATTGCTCGCGCACACGTCAGAAGGTGAAGCGAGCTGCACCCGGCGGTGAAGGCTACGTAATCGACCATTTCGACCGTACTGCCGTGGCTAACTATCTGAAGCGTTTCGACGATGCCTTCAACAGCAACAACACGGCATGGCCGCACAATTTCTTCAACGACTCGTATGAGGTGTACAACGCCAACTGGACTCCCACCATATTCGAGGAGTTTGAGCACCGTCGCGGATATAAGCTCGAAGACCATTTTCTCGAGCTTCTGGGCGAGAAGGAAGACAAGGACAACCAGGTGCTTGCCGACTATCGCGAGACGCTCTCCGACTTGCTGCTTGAGAACTTCACCAACCAGTGGGTGGCGTGGTCGCACTCTCATGGCGTGGAGGTTCGCAACCAAGCACACGGTTCGCCTGCCAACCTCATTGATGTGTATGCAGCTGTTGACGTGCCTGAGATTGAAGGCTTCGGACTGTCTGAATTCGGTATCAAAGGTCTGCGCACTGACCCCGGCTTCACCAAGAAGAACTTTTCCGACGTGTCGATGCTGAAGTATGCTTCTTCTGCCGCACATATCTGCGGCAAGCCATTCACGAGCAGCGAAACGTTCACATGGCTCACCGAGCACTTCCGCACGTCGCTCTCGCAGATGAAGCCCGACATGGACCTGATGTTCACATGCGGCGTCAACCACATGTTCTTCCACGGTATCTGCTACTCGCCCAAGAACGACCCCTGGCCAGGCTGGCGATTCTATGCCTCTGTTGACATGAGCCAGACCAACAGTATCTGGCGCGATGCCCCATATTTCCTGAAATATATCGAACGATGCCAAAGTTTCCTGCAGATGGGCAAGCCCGACAACGACTTCCTTGTTTTCCTGCCCGTGCGCGACATGTGGGCACAACGTCACGGCAAGGGTCCCGGCTCGCTGCTCATGCAGTTCGACATTCACTCTATGGACAAGAAAGCTCCTGACTTCATCCGTAGCATTCTCGACATCGACAAGGCAGGTTTCGACTGTGACTACATCAGCGAAAACTATCTCATGACAACCGATTATAAGAACGGTATGCTCGAAACAGCCGCCGGCGTTCGCTACAAGGCACTCGTCATTCCAGGCAGCGGAAAGATGCCCGAGAAAGTGAAAGCACATATAGAAAGCCTCAGGAACAAAGGTGCAAAGATTATCTACGGAACATCAGCCAGCGATCTCAGAGAAGCCGGCGAGGCAGAGCCGATGCGCAGCGAATGCGGACTGCGTGCCATACGCAGAAAGAATGACACCGGCTACCATTACTTCATTGCCAACCTCACTCCCAATGATGTGGACAGACGCATTCCGCTGACTGTGGATTTCAAGGATGCACGCTGGTTCGACCCCATGACGGGCAAGATTTTCAGTGCCGACTGCAACGGCGAAGGAATCATGATAAGTATGAAGAGCGGAGAATCGATGATTCTGCAGACCTACGACACACCGCTTTCCACACCGGCTGAAAAACCGATGAAGCTGACAGCCGACACCAAAACAGTGGACGGACAATGGAAACTTTCGTTTGTGGAGTGTGCTCCGAAGGTTGAAAAGACATTCACTCTTGAAAAACCGCAGACGTGGGAGACGCTCGACGACGACAGCATTCGAATCACCATGGGTACCGGTGTATATTCCACAACAGTGAAGATGACCAAGCAGGAAGCCGGATGCCGCTGGGCAATCAACCTCGGCGACGTGCGCGAAAGTGCACGTGTATATGTAAACGACACTCTGGTGGGCTGCGCATGGGCTGTTCCATTCATCCTCGACTGCGGACAAACATTTAAACCCGGCAATAACAATCTGCGCATAGAGGTAACCAATCTACCCGCCAACCGTATTGCCGACCTCGACCGTCGCGGAATAAAGTGGCGCAAGTTCAACGAAATCAACGTCGTTGACCTGAACTACAAAAAAACCGGCTATGAGAACTGGGAACCGGTAAAGAGCGGGCTCAATTCTGATGTCTATCTGATAAAAATCGACAAATAAAACGAGTAAAACATATCAAACTAAACACTAATATGGTTAAGATTTCAAAAGAAGCCGCCCTCGCCTACCATCAGACAGGACGTCCTGGAAAAATTGAAGTGAAGCCCACAAAGGCATACCGCACGCAGACCGACCTCTCGCTTGCATACTCGCCTGGAGTTGCTTATCCATGTCTGGAGATTCAGCAGAATCCCGACGATGCCTATAAATACACCGACAAGGGCAACCTCGTGGCCGTTATCAGCAACGGTACAGCTGTGCTCGGACTGGGCGACATCGGAGCCATGAGCGGCAAACCAGTGATGGAAGGCAAGGGACTGCTGTTTAAGATTTACGGAGGAATCGACGTCTTCGACATCGAAGTGGCAGAGAAAGACCCGGAAAAATTCTGCGAAGCAGTGGAACGCATCGCCCCAACATTCGGAGGAATCAACCTTGAAGACATCAAGGCTCCTGAATGCTTCTATATAGAAGACCGTCTGAAGCGTACGCTCGACATTCCAGTGATGCACGACGACCAACACGGCACTGCCATCATATCAGCAGCCGGACTGAAGAATGCCCTCGAAGTGGCAGGCAAAGACATCAGTAAGGTGAAGATTGTCGTCAACGGAGCCGGGGCAGCGGCCATTAGCTGCACAAAACTATATATGGCTCTCGGAGCAAGGAAAGAAAATATCGTGATGCTCGACTCGAAGGGAGTAATCAGCATAGCGCGTAACGACCTAAACGATCAGAAACGCTTCTTTGCCACTACACGCACCGACATCCACACACTCGCCGAAGCAGTGGATGGAGCTGACGTCTTTGTCGGATTATCCAAAGGAAACGTACTATCGAAAGACATGGTTAAGACAATGTCGAAAGACCCAGTAATATTCGCTCTTGCCAATCCCGTGCCTGAGATAAGCTACGAAGATGCCATGGAAGCACGCCCCGACGTATTGATGTCAACAGGCCGTACCGACTATCCCAACCAGATAAACAATGTTATCGGATTCCCGTATATCTTCCGCGGAGCTCTCGACGTTCACGCCACCGCTATCAACGAAGAGATGAAAATGGCAGCAGTGCTCGCCATTGCCGACCTGGCAAAACAGCCAGTACCCGACGTGGTCAACGACGTGTATAAGGTAAATAACCTTACCTTCGGACGCGACTATTTCATACCGAAGCCTGTCGATCCGCGTCTTATCACCGAAGTTAGCGCAGCCGTGGCAAAAGCAGCAATGGACAGCGGTGTAGCACGTGCGCCAATTACCGACTGGGCTGAATACAAGCACTCACTGAGCGTGCTGCTCGGACAGGAAACAAAACTCACACAGAAACTGTATGCCACGGCAAAGGCCCATCCGCAGCGCGTAGTCTTTGCAGAAGCCATTCACCCCACTATGCTCAAAGCTGCTGTGCAGGCAAAGGCAGAGGGAATCTGCCAGCCCATATTGCTTGGCAACGAGGAACGTATTGAAAAACTTGCAGAAGAACTCGACCTCAATCTTGAAGGCATAGAGATTGTAAACCTGCGCCATGACCGCGAAGCCGACCGTCGAGAACGTTATGCACACATTCTCGCAGAAAAGCGACAGCGTGAAGGATATACTTTCCAAGAGGCAAACGACAAGATGTTTGAGCGCAACTATTTCGGCATGATGATGGTAGAGACGGGCGAGGCTGATGCATTCATTACAGGCCTGTACACAAAATACTCAAACACGATAAAGGTAGTAAACGAAGTGATAGGCATACGTCCGGAATACAAACATTTCGGCACAATGCATATCATAAACTCGCCACGTGGAACGCTATATATTGCCGACACACTCGTAAACCAGAACCCCGCAACCGAGGAGCTGGTAGATCTGGCCGAGCTTGCGGCACGCAGCGTCACATTCTTCAACGAAGAACCTGTGGTGGCAATGATAAGCCACTCAAACTTCGGCAGCGACAATACGGTAGGTACGCAGAAAGTGCGTGATGCCGTGCGCATACTACAGCAGAAACATCCAGAACTGCCCATCGACGGAGAAATGCAGATAGGTTTTGCTCTCGACAAAGAATTGCGCGACAGCCAATATCCATTCACTCGTCTGAAAGGTATGAACGTCAATACGCTCGTGTTTCCCAACCTCACATCAGCGCGTTCAAGCTACAAAATGCTACAGATGCTCGATGCCGACGTAGAAATAATCGGCCCGATTCAGATGGGACTGAACAAGCCGATTCATTTCACTGACTTCGGAGCATCAGTGCGTGATGTTGTCAATATCACCGCCGTTGCCGTAATTGATGCTTACGTAACAAAGATCAAGAACCAGACGGAATAGCAAACTTCTCTCCCGTCTGACGGATAAGAGCACGCCTGAAGCGGTCGGGATAGCCCGGCCGCTTTACCGTTTGGCCAAGACCATATTTACCCTTGAGAAACACCCCGTTGCTGTCGGGTTTCTCAGCCATATCGTTGTATTTAACAATAAGGAAAAAAGCCAGTTCCTTCCAGCGTGAAAGCATCTCATCGGCTTTCTGGCATGTATAGTCGTTGAGGAACTTCTGACGTGCTGAACCATTCAATGACTGCGCCTTGCTCTCAATCTCTGGCTGCAGGCGGAAATATGACTGCTCAAGCGAGTCGCGCACCTGCTTCAGACTCGGAAACATTGCAGAGTAGCGAGGATAAACCATATTACTTACCCAATTGCAAACCCAGAACGCATTATCCATAGAGAAATGCAGGTCGTCGGCACCGGGAGTGTTGTAGCACCGGGGTTGAACTGTGGTACAGCAATACACCGGAGTATAGGCAATCATATTACCATCGTCGTTGCCCCACCAGATGACTCCGCCAATCTCGCGGGGAAGCCATGAGCGCATCTGCGACACATAGGAGAATCCAGTCTGCTGCGTGCTCGTGGGACGCTCGTTGAAATATTTCTTACCATCTACATCAAAGTAAAGCGGCGTCGGACGATATGGCATCTCCCATATACCGCCGCCAAAATCGCCGTCTAATGAAAACGGCGTACCCTCGAAATGGTCGCGCATACACTCCTGGACATCCTGGACACTTAATTTGCGGTTAGGAATAATCCACAACGGCATAGGCTCAGCATCGGCCACACGCCCTTCAGCAAAAGGCAGATAGCGATTCATCTCTCCCGAAAAATGATTGAAGAAGCTCCATACACGGGCTTCGCAGATGCGGCGACCGCTGAAGTCGGGCTTGGCGTATGCTCCATTATAACTGAAATCGGCATCTTTGCCTTCGAACCATCCTCGCTTTCTGGCATACTGGACAACGTTCTTGGAAAACAATACATTCTGGCGGTCTTTCTGATTGAAGGTAGTGATGCGGCTCTGATTAGCATGTGCACAGATAGCATCGTCAGGAATACGAATTGCAACCCATACGGTTCGTTCTTTCGACAGGCTACGATCGGCACCTGTTCCCATCATTTCCATTATCCAAGCCTCATTGGGGTCGCAGATAGTGAAAGTTTCGCCCTCACTGTTATATCCGTACTGTTCGACCAGCGATGTCATAACAGTGATGGCCTCGCGGGCTGTCTTTGAGCGCTGAAGAGTGATATATATCAGCGACCCGTAGTCGAGTATGCCCGTGGAGTCGACCATTTCCTCGCGTCCGCCAAATGTTGTCTCGCCTATTGTCACCTGCCACTCATTGATATTGCCGATAACGTTATATGTCTCTTCAGCCTGAGCAATTTCGCCATAGTATTTATTGGTGTCCCAATCGTATATTTTCAGCATCTCGCCCTTTGTATGCCGGCCTGCCGGATAGTGACACAGGCTTTGGAACATCCCATAACTGTCGGCATTATATGAGCATATAACAGAGCCATCGGTACTGGCATTCTTGCCTACTATGAAATTAGTACACGCATTGGCGTTGACTACGGCCATCGACATCGCAATCAACGCGCTTAGAAAGAAATTCTTATTCATTATTTTATAATATATTCAACATGCCTTAAAACTCATGTCAAGTCCCTTTACACTATGTGTCAATGCTCCCACAGAGATGAAATCAACGCCCTGCTCAGCATAGTCGCGAATGGTATCAAAGGTGATTCCGCCAGATGATTCGGTCTCGTAACGATGATTGACCATCTCGACTGCCTTCTTCGTGTCGGCAACGCTAAAATTGTCGAGCATTATACGGTCAACACCGCCGTGGGACAACACTTGACGAAGTTCGTCGAACGAGCGGACTTCTATTTCGATCTTCAGCTTCATACCCTTATCGTCCAAGTATTTATGGCAACGGTCAATGGCATTGGTTATCCCTCCGGCAAAATCTACATGATTGTCTTTCAGCAGAATCATGTCGAACAGTCCGATGCGATGGTTGCAGCCACCTCCGATCTTCACGGCCTGCTTTTCGAGCATACGCATACCAGGAGTTGTCTTGCGTGTGTCGAGTACACGCGTTCCTGTACCCTCAAGCCGTTTCACATAACGGTTAGTCATCGTGGCAATACCGCTCATGCGCTGCATGATGTTCAGCATCAGGCGCTCGGTCTGTAGCAGCGAGCGCACCTTGCCCTCGACAATCATAGCAATGTCGCCTTTCTTAACCGGCGTACCGTCGCCCATAAGCACTTCCACCTTCAGCGAAGGGTCGAAACGGCGGAACACCTCCTTTGCAACCTCTACACCGGCAAGAATACCATCTTCCTTAATCAACAAATGACTCTTACCCACAGCATTCTCGGGAATGCAGCACAACGTGGTGTGGTCACCATCACCGATATCCTCTGCAAACGAGAGGTCGATGAGTCTGTCTGTAAGTTCATCTACACTTAACATATTTCTTCTTCTCTTTTTATATAGCACTCAGGCTGAATTAAAAAAACTACTGCAAAAATACGGAAATATTTTGAAATATACAAAAATACGTGTAACTTTGCACTCAAATTTATGAAAAAATACATACTAATATCAATATTGGCTCTGTTCGGAATACGTTCCGAAGCCCAGACCACCATACCGAAACATGAAGTGCGCGCCGTGTGGATTACCACTATCGGAGGTCTCGACTGGCCTCACAGCTATGCGAAACACGGTTCATCCATCGAGAAACAACAGAAAGAACTATGCAACATTCTGGACCGGCTGAAGGCAGCCAATGTCAACACAGTACTTCTCCAGACACGCGTTAGGGCTACAGTAATATATCCGTCGGAATATGAACCATGGGACGGCTGTCTCTCAGGTAATCCCGGTGTGTCGCCGGGCTACGACGCATTGAAGTTTGCAATCGATGAATGTCACCGCAGGGGAATGGAACTGCATGCATGGGTAGTAACGATTCCTGTTGGCAAATGGAACTCATATGGTTGCCGACAGCTGCGGAAATGGTATCCTTCACTGATAAAACATATCGGAGAAGACGGATATATGGATCCGGAGTCTGATGTCACAGCCGATTATCTTGCAAATCTTTGCGGAGAAATCACAAGGAACTACGATATCGACGGCATACACCTGGATTACATCCGCTATCCTGAAACATGGAAGATGCGGGTTAGCCGCGAACGCGGACGCAAATATATAACCGACATTGTGCGCCGCATCAGTGCCGAGGTGAAATCGCAGAAACCATGGGTGAAGATGAGCTGCTCGCCGATTGGAAAATTCTCCGACCTATCGCGCTACAGCAGCAACGGATGGAATGCTTACGACCGTGTGTGTCAGGATGCACAAGGATGGCTACGCTACGGATATATGGACCAACTTTACCCGATGATGTATTTCAAGGGTAATAATTTTTATCCCTTCGTTGCCGACTGGAGCGAGAACAACTATGGCAAGACCATTGTCGGAGGCTTGGGCATATACTTCCTCTCGCCACGCGAGGGTAACTGGACGATAGACGAAATCCGTAGGCAGGCAAATGTGCTCCGACAATTCGGAGCCGGTCATGCCTACTTCCGTTCGAAGTTCTTCACTGACAACACAAAGGGAGTTTACAACGTGATAAAAGACGAGAGTGACCCATACCCAGCCCTCATTCCACCAATGAACTGGATTAGCGATGTAAAACCCGATCCGCCTACAGCACTCCGAGTCACGTCGGCCGAAGGCGAAGGCACAATGCTCACATGGACTAAAGGCGTGGACAACTCTGGCGCAGGCCGCATATATTATAATGTATATGCATCAAGGACAAATCCTATTGACATCAACGATGCCCGAAACCTTGTGGCTGTACGAATAGAAGAGCCCCACTTGACTTTCGGCACAGAGACTGCCGACGGTATGAACTTTGCAGTTACAGCAATGGACAGGTATGGCAACGAAAGCAGTCCCCTACTCTCATATATCAACGACGAACGAAAGCCTTCTGTAAAACAGGGCTTCCCACGACTTATAAGAAATGATGGTCAATACCTTGAGGTTCCCGACAACAGCACGATTCTTGATGCGCAGTATATAATCATAGAATCACAATTCGGCAACATCATCGATTCTCACAAATATGCCAACCGAATATTCATTGGCAACCTGCCCAACGGCATCTATGTAATAAGATCGCTGAACAAAAAGAAAGTGACACACAATTTAGGTACTTTCATGATAAAGAGGAACGACAATATATGAAACCCGAAAAAATAATCCTCGGTATCGATCCCGGCACGAACATCATGGGATATGGAGTGCTAAAAGTGGTAGGAGGAAAAGCGGAAATGGTATGCATGGGTGTAATCGACCTGACCAGATTCTGCGATGCCTACATGAAACTCGGGCATATCTTTGAGCGAGTGACGGGTATCATCGACGCTTATCTTCCCGACGAAATGGCTATCGAGGCTCCTTTCTTCGGGAAAAATGTGCAGTCGATGCTTAAATTAGGACGTGCACAGGGAACAGCCATCGCTGCCGCAGTTCACCACAGCGTGCCAATCCACGAATACGCGCCGATGAAAATAAAAATGGCTATCACCGGCAACGGTGGCGCATCGAAGGAGCAGGTGGCTGGAATGCTGCAGCGGCTGCTCAAGTTAGACAAGGCCGACATGGACAAGCATCTGGATGCTACCGATGCCCTCGGGGCTGCCTATTGTCATTTCATGCAGATGAATCGTCCAGAAAGCACTGCACACTTCAAGAGTTGGAAAGATTTTGTAAACAAGAACCAGGACAGAGTAAAGAAATAACCATAATGCAGAAAATCATAGCAATAAAAGACGGTGAGACGCGAATGCCAGCATGGAGCATGGCAGAATCAGTGAACTTCGAACTGCTCGACGGCGAGCATGTAGCCATTGTGGGAAGAAACGGTTCGGGAAAAAGCATGTTTGTGGATATTCTGACAGGACGACACCCGCTCAAGCTCGACAATCCGGTTTACGACTTCACGCCAAGCACAAAGGAACTGGTTTCCGACAATATCAAATACATTTCATTCCGCGACTCCTACGGAACAGTTGACGGCTCGTACTATCTGCAACAGCGATGGAACCAACACGACATCGACGAAGAAACCCCACACGTGGGCGAACTGCTCGACGAGGCCTATAGCTTGTCGGGCGAAGACACAGCGTCACACCGTGAACTGCGTGAGCATCTGTATGAATTGTTTGGACTCGACAAAATGCTCGACAAATACATCATATCGCTCTCAAGCGGCGAACTGCGCAAGTTCCAGCTTACGAAGACGCTGCTTACTGACCCTCGGGTTCTCATTATGGACAATCCGTTTATCGGACTTGACACTGAAACCAGGCAGCAACTACGAGAGCTTCTAACAAAGCTTGCAACCGAACGCTCGCTACAGATTGTGCTTGTGCTCTCAAAGTCGGACGATATACCTGACTTCATTACACATGTGGTTGAGGTGAGAAACATGAAGGTAATGCCGAAACAGACACTCACGGGTTATCTCACAAGCCGCAAGCCGTTTCCGGTGCGAGTGTTGTCGGAAGAAAAGGAAAAGCGAATCCTGTCGCTACCCGACAACTCTATTGATTATCATGCCGACGAAGTCATCAAGATGAACAATGTAAGCATACGATACGGCAAACGGACAATTCTAAAAGAGCTGAACTGGACTGTAAAAAACGGTGAGAGATGGGTTCTCAGCGGACAGAACGGCTCAGGGAAGTCAACACTTCTTTCTCTTGTATGTGCCGACAATCCGCAAAGCTATGCTTGCGACATCGTCCTCTTCGGAAAGCAACGAGGTTCTGGCGAAAGCATATGGGACATCAAGAAACATATCGGCTATGTTTCACCCGAAATGCACCGGGCATACAATAAAGACCTTCCTTGCATACGCATAGTTGCGAGTGGACTGATGGACTCGGTAGGACTATACGCCATACCTAACAAGCACGACTACGACCGCTGCCATTTCTGGCTTGATATCTTCGGCATCAGCGACAAAGCCGACGCTCCGTTCCTGAAGCTGTCGAGCGGAGAACAGCGGCTTGTACTGCTTGCACGTGCATTCGTAAAAGACCCGGAACTGCTGATTCTCGACGAACCTCTTCACGGACTCGACAACATCAACCGCCGGCTGGTAAAGGATATTATCGAGACATTCTGCCGCCGTCGGAATAAAACGATGATAATGGTCACACACTATAACGACGAACTGCCTAACAACATTACGAATTCCATTTTCCTCAAGAAAAATGTCTAACAGTTATTTCCAATTCCGGCAGTTCACGGTTCATCAGGAACGCTGTGCGATGAAAGTAGGAACCGACGGCACATTGCTTGGTGCATGGGCTGCAGGCGGCAAAATGATTCTCGACATAGGTACAGGAACGGGATTGATAGCAATGATGATGGCACAGCGCTTTCCTGAATCCACCGTCGTTGGCATCGACATTGACGACGACGCTATAAACCAAGCAAAAGAAAACGTAGCCGGATCGCCATTTGGCGGAAGAATAAGAATAGAGAAAACTGATGTACAGTTGTTTTACCATTGTGAAAAGTTCGACTCAATCGTCAGTAATCCGCCATATTTCGTTAATTCTCTAACATGCCCCGACAGCCAACGCACACTGGCACGGCATAATGGAACGCTCAGCTACAGCCAACTGTTCACATCGGTTACACGCTTGCTGTCCGACAACGGCATCTTCTCGCTCATCATACCATTCGATTGCAAGTCACGCCTCGACAGCGAAGCTTTCATGCACGGTTTCTTTGCTATCGAGTCTGTCGCTGTCAGAACTACAGAGACAAAACCTGCACGCAGATACCTATTGTCGTTCGCCCGCTCGCAGATAAACCCTTATCGTCAATCTGAAATTATTATCTCCGATACTGAATACGACCGGCTTTTGGAGCCTTTCTACCTAAAAAAACAAAAAAAGTAATATAATGTTTGCAAGTTTCAGAATAATTCACTAACTTTGCATCCGAAAAACCAAACAAAATGCGCTTGTAGCTCAGTTGGTAGAGCACCTGACTCTTAATCAGGGTGTCCAGGGTTCGACCCCCTGCAGGCGTACAAAGGGCAAGAAGTGGCAGACTTTTCAGTTTGTCACTTTTTACATAATGTCTCATAAAGACTTTCTTTAGAAAGTTCTGTTCGGGTTTTTAGGTAGAAAAATATTAGAAAATTTGCATTATATGGAATGATTCTGTAATTTTGTGCCCCAAAAGAAAAGCAATATGAAGATTTATGCTGCTCTAATTTGTTTTCTGCTTGCCGCTTGCGGACAAAGACAGCGAAGCATGGAAGAGTCAACATGGGCAGACGACAGCGGCTCTGTCAACAGCGAAGAAATAGACCTCAGCGAGATACAAAGCAACGGTGAGATGATTATGGTGACGCTTAGTGGACCGCAGACCATCTACGACTACCACGGCAAACAATTGGGAGCCATGTATATGCTCTGCCAGAAGTTTGCCGATGAACTCGGAGTAACACTTCGGGTGGATATTTGCCGCGACACAACTGAAATCATACGCAAACTGACGAACGGAGATGCCGATATCGCTGCCTTTTACCTACCAAAGAACTTAAGCAACGACAGCCTGATATACTGCGGACCGAAACTCGACTCGCTCAATGTACAATGGGCTGTGGGCTACGGCAAGGACGAACTTGCCGACAAACTGAAAAAATGGTATAGGCCAGCTTTTCTTGCAGACGTGAACAAGGAGGAAACATTTCTGCTTAGCCACCGCAGTATCAAGCGTCGGGTATTCTCGCCAATGTTGAATGCGAAGGGAGGCATTATCTCCCACTACGACCAGTTATTTATAAACTATTCGCGAATCATCCGCTGGGACTGGCGACTCATGGCTGCACAGTGCTATCAGGAGAGCACCTTCGACCCACAGGCTCGTTCGTGGGCTGGGGCTTGCGGACTGATGCAAATTATGCCCGGCACCGCTGAACAGTTAGGACTGCCTGCAGCCAGCATTTTCGAGCCGGAAAGCAATATTGCCGCAGCAGCAAAGTATATCGGCCAGTTAACAGAGAAGTTCAGCGATGTGAGCAACAGCTCCGAACGCACGAAGTTTGTTCTTGCAAGCTACAACGGAGGCTTCTTCCATATACGCGACGCCATGGCTTTAGCCCAAAAACACGGACGCAATCCTCACCGATGGGACGATGTGGCACCTTACGTGCTGCAATTAAGCAACCCAACGTACTACAACGACCCTATTGTCGAGCACGGCTACATGCGTGGCAGCGAGACGGTGGACTATGTAGCGAAGATTCTGCAGCGCTGGGCATCATATAGAGGAGTGAAGAGCGTCTCGCGCATAGGCATAACAACATTGGGGACGCCCCGAAGGGCAACACACGAGCGCAAGAAGAAATACCAATAATATCGCTCAATGTGACAACATGACTCCGAACAGCTTGCACAAAATAATCACCTTCCCCCGGAAAAGCAGGAATAAACACGAGGAAAGAATCGCTCAGTCAGACATGCGATGACGATTATGAGCAACAATATGCTCGTTGGCACGACTGTGACTGCCATCCAGCACGCCCAGGCCGACGAGTCGTTCAATACAATGTAGTGCTGAAGGAAATGAATGGGAATATAGTGCAGACTGTAGATGAAAAAAGAATACTTATATGCACGGTGAACCGCAAAATTGAATATACTATCGAGTACGTCGTAGATGCCAATAAAGAACAACGGAGCAGTCCAGTGGACGAGATTCATCCAGAGATTGTTGGTCTGAGAAATATCGAGAAAAGTGAATACAGGGAAAAACACTATTCCCGCAATTGTAAGTGCAACGGGCATACGACGATACATGAAGTCGGGATAATGAAGGCCCGTCCATGCCCCACCTAAATATACCGGCAGCCAGAGCAGCGGACTGCTGAACGGATGACGGAACACAACAGCAACAATCGCCGACACTATAATCATGACGATGCCAACGCACCTGCCTCTAACCATATAATAAATTAGAGGCGAAAGCACAGCATATACAATAATTACGCCCACAAACCACAATATACTGTACTTGCTTGCAAGAATATCGCCGACAATCTGCCACAGACTGTCGAAACGGATATTGTCGGACATATACTCCCGCCCAAACACAGCTATGAACGCGAACCACAGAATTGCAGAGAGGATGTTCCACAGAAGATATGGAACGACGAGCGAACGCAGCCTTGAATGCAGTTTGCGGCCAAGTTTGTCAATGCTGAAATTGCGAAAAAAAAGATAGGATGTAATGAAAAAGAAGACCGGCACTGCCGACCTTCCCGTACCCAGCAGAGAGTTTACGGTGGCAAAGTAATGAGGCATTCCATATGAAGCAGGCAGAAGCGAATGTCCCATAACAATGAGTACTGCCAACATGAACGAGAGAATGGCAATCTTCTCCGAGCGTGCGACTGAGGTGCTTGTGGAACTATTGGTCACGGCAGCTTTTATGTTTTAAGGATTCTTTACAACAAAAGGCTGTACGTAGCGCATCTCATTAAGAATCCTGCGCTGCCGTTTAAGCATGTAAGCACTGGGATTCTTAGAACTGAAACGCCGCGGATTGGGCAGAGTAGCCGCTATCAGCGCACACTGCGCTCTTGAAAGCTGTGATGCCTCGCAGTTGAAATGGTATTCAGCCACCGCTGATACTCCATAGATGCCGTCGCCCATCTCTATGGAGTTGAGATAGACCTCCATGATGCGCTGCTTGCTCCACA
>CAMOEW010000054.1 GCA_946612625.1 uncultured Prevotella sp. | reverse complement strand
CCATACACTCCTGCGTGGACATGGGTGCTTCGATAACGATGGCAAAGGGTGCTGCCGACGCCGGACAGTGGCCTGCAGTGGCCATCATCGGCGACTCCACGTTCACACACTCCGGAATGACCGGACTGCTCGATGCCATCAACGAGAATGCTAACATCACCGTAATTATCAGCGACAACCTTACAACAGGAATGACGGGCGGACAAGACTCTGCAGGAACAAACAAGTTTGAAGCCATCTGCCGAGGACTCGGACTTGCCGACGAACACCTGAAAGTAGTTGTTCCACTGCCGAAAAATATGCCTGAAATAACACAGGTCATACGCGACGAAATCAACTATAAGGGTACATCCGTCATCATCCCGAGAAGAGAGTGTATGCAAACACTGCAAAGACATCTTAAACAACAAAAAGCAGCAAAACAATGAAAACAGACATAATACTATGCGGAGTAGGGGGTCAGGGAATCCTCTCCATCGCTACCATTATCGGTGAAGCAGCCATGAACGAGAACCTCTATATCAAGCAGGCTGAGGTACACGGCATGAGCCAGCGCGGCGGCGACGTACAGTCGAACCTACGCATTAGCGACCGCCCCATCGCCAGCGATCTCATCGCCGAAGGCTGTGCCGACGTAATCATATCAATGGAGCCTATGGAGGCTCTGCGCTACCTACCCTACCTGAAGAAAGAAGGCTGGATTATCACTTCAATCACACCATTCAAGAACATTCCCAACTATCCAGAGCTTGAAACTATCATGGCCGACCTAACGCAGCTACCAAACATCATCACCCTCGACATTGAAGCAATGGCCAAAAACAACGGCGTTCCGCGCTCAGCTAACGTGATACTGCTTGGTGCGGCACAGAAGGCACTCGGCATTGAATACGAGAAACTTGAAGAAGCCATACGCCGCGTTTTCAATCGCAAGGGCGAAAAGATTGTCGAAGCAAACATCAAGGCTCTGGCATTGGGAAAGGAGGCTCAGAAATGAAACCCACACCGATACGCAAGGATATTGTTGATAAGCTGATAGCTCAACTCGGTATCGACGACTTTGCTAAGGCAACCATCCGCGAGGTTAAGCAGGTAGCAGCAATGGCAGAGAAAGAAAGCGGAGTGGAGTTCGTCAAGATGGAGATGGGCATACCTGGTCTGCCGGCAGCACAGGTGGGTGTCAATGCACAAATAAAAGCTCTACAGGAAGGCATTGCCCACAGCTATCCAGACATTCAGGGTTATCCCGAACTGAAAGTTCAGGCATCACGATTTGTCAAGGCCTTCATCAACGTTGACATCAAGCCCGAAGGATGCGTTCCCGTGACCGGCTCTATGCAAGGCACATTCGCCTCATTCCTCACCTGCTCGCAAGCCGACAGGAAGAAAGATACCGTGCTCTTCATAGACCCAGGATTCCCCGTGCAGAAGATGCAGCTTCAAGTGCAGGGCGTGAAATACGAGACTTTCGATGTCTATGACTTTCGTGGCGAGAAGCTGGGTCCGAAGATTGAAAGTTACCTCTCGAAAGGAAATATCTGCGCCATCGTATATTCCAACCCTAACAACCCGTCGTGGGTATGCCTTACGGAAGAGGAATTGAAGACCATAGGCACGCTGGCAACAAAATACGACACGATAATCATGGAAGACTTGGCCTATTTCGCCATGGATTTCCGCGAAGACCTTAGCGTACCGTTCCAGCCACCCTACCAGCCATCAGTAGCCCACTATACCAACAACTACCTGCTCCTCATCAGCGGCTCTAAGGCTTTCTCCTATGCCGGTGAACGCATAGGTGTGGTATGCATCTCAGACCGACTCTTCCATCGCCACTACACCGACCTGGCAGAACGCTATGAGGGTCTGCCCTTCGGACTGGTCTTCTCCACACGTATGCTCTATGCCCTCTCAAGCGGCACCAGCCATTCGGCTCAGTATGCACTGGCGGCCATGTTCCGTGCTGCCTGCGACGGCACATACAATTTCAGGAACGAAGTAAAAGTATATGGCGAACGTGCCCACAAGCTGAAGGAGATATTCCTGCGCCACGGATTCCACATCGTATATGACAAGGATCTCGACAAACCTGTTGCCGACGGGTTCTACTTCACCATCGGGTACAAAAACATGACCAGCGGCGAATTAGCCCATGAGCTGATGTACTACGGCGTCTCTGCCATCTGCCTAATCACAACAGGCTCGCATCAAGAAGGGTTGCGCGTCTGCACATCGTTCATCGAAGACCATCAGTACACCCTGCTCGACGAGCGCATGGCAATCTTCGAGCAGAACAACTGAGTACCGCTATTTCTCAACCAATATACGGGCATCAACCGCAATGACGCCGTCCTCATCGGCAAGCAACGGATTGATGTCCATTTCTTTTATCTCAGTGGCAAAGCGGAGCAGGGTGGATAGACGCACAATAATCTCGGCATATTTACGCTCGTTAATACCCTTCTGGCCGCGCGTTCCTTTAATTATCTTGTATCCTCGAAGCGAATGTATCATCGAGTAGGCCTCCTCGTAGGTCAGCGGAGCAAGTCCCGACGAGATGTCCTTCAGCACTTCTACGAAGATACCTCCGAGTCCACAGAGCACTACGTGGCCGAAGCGGGGCTCATACTTCGCTCCGATAAACAGTTCCTTTCCCTTCAGCATCTTCTGAACCATCACAGCCGTGGCGCCATTGATAGCCATCATACGGTCATACTCCAGTGACAGATGCTCCGGCGTACGTACATTGAGAGCCACGCCTCCCACATCACTCTTGTGAACCGGTCCCACAACCTTTGCCACGACGGGGAATCCGCACCTCTCAGCAAAGTCCATCAACGATGCTTTATCATCGCTCACAAACTCAGGAACGGTGGGAATGCCGGCAGCAGCAAGTAGAGCATGTACAAGCGAAGGTTGAATCCACGAACGGCAGTTTACTGCACAGCCATCGATAATCCGGCGGATGGCAGGCACATCAACACCCTGTATCACCACGTTCTGCTCAGCCGGTTTCGAAGCTTTCATCACCTGAGTAAGGGCTGTGGCAAGCACCACCTCGTCGCTGAAATTTACGTGACCCCTCTGCAGGAATTCATGAACCTCTGGACCGGCAGTGTAAGTGCTGGGAAGAATTGGGAATATCGGTTTCTTGCACTCCTGTATCTTCTTGTGGAGAACGTCGTAGGTTTCATATACCTGAACCAAGCCCGGGGTACCGAATATGACCATGATGGCATCAAACCGGTCACAGCGTTCGCAAAAGTCGATGGCTGTACCAAGATTCTCCGGTGTTCCGGTGGCGAGAATGTCGATGGGGTTGGCAACACTCGAACCGGGCAACAACTTTGACTTCAGCTCTTCCTGTAGATGACTATCCATCTGAGGAACGTTCATGCCGCCCTTGGATAGCGCATCGGTAAGCATCACACCAGGACCGCCAGCATGGGTAACGATGGCAAAATTCTCCAGTTGCTGATAGTTATAACTCATCACCTTGAAAATACAACCAACAGTGGTCAGCTCGTCGCGCGAATAGCAGCGTACGATTCCAGCCTTTCTGAACAGAGCCTCCACTGCTGCATCGCTCGATGCAATGGCACCCGTATGCGAAGAAGCGGCACGGCTTCCGCTCTCACTCGACCCGGCTTTAATGGCTGCAATGCGACATCCCTTCCTTATCAGTGAAGTGGCATGATAAAGAAGTTTGTCGGGATTGGCGATATTCTCTATATATAGCAGTTTTACAAGGGAATCCGTAGCAGCATCAAAATGCTCGTCCATATACTCCAAAACGTCTTCAATGCCTATCTGACGGCCATTGCCCACACTCCACACCGAATTGAACGGCAGGCCCTTCGTTACGGCACTCTCAAGTATAAAGACTGCCGTAGCGCCAGAACTACTGATGAAGTCAACACCCTTGGCATTAAGCTGAGGGATTGGCTTTGTGAAAACAGAGTGGTGGCATTGCGTCAGCAGACCGATGCAGTTAGGACCGATGAGCGCACAGCCATACTGCTCACACGCAGCAAGAATTTTCTCCTCAAGCACGCCTCCCTCTTTCGTCTCCTCACCAAATCCGGCTGAGATAATGATAAACGCGCGAACACTCTTCTCACGTGCAAGAAACTCAACATAGTCGGGGCAGTAACGGGCTGCCACAACTATGATGGCAAGGTCGGTGGGGGGTAGCTCGCTTACATCGTGGAACACCTTGATACCCAACACATCGTCCTCCTTAGGATTGACAATACGGAGCATTCCGGCATAACCTCCATCCTTCAGGTTTTTCACAACAGCACCGCCAGGCTTGTGGACATTGTTAGAGCCGCCGACTACAACGATACTCTCAGGGTGTAATAACTGCTTGTTAATCATTATTTATTAGGTTTTTATTGCAATATGATGCAAAAATAATAAAATTCCTGCATAAAAATGAAACCTTTTCCCATTATTTTTTGGCAGAGAAAACAAAAAACATTACTTTTGCACTTGCAGATCCTTAAAACATCAAAAATTGAATTATGATTTGGAACCGTAACAAAGAAACGATGAGCCGCGACGAAATGAGTGCGCTCCAAGGAAAGAGACTGCACAAAGTGGTCAGCTACGTTTACCACAACGTGCCTTTCTACCGCAACAAGATGCAGGAACTGGGACTTATTCCCGATGACATCCAGACCATCGAGGACATCTCCAAACTGCCGTTCACAACAAAAAAGGATTTGCGCGACAATTATCCCTTCGGACTGCAGGCAGCCCCACAGAGCGAGATTGTTCGCATCCACGCTTCATCAGGTACGACGGGCAACGCCACCATCGTTGGCTACACACGCAAAGACCTCGCAGTATGGAGCGAGTGCATGAGCCGCTGCCTGACGGCATACGGCGTCACACGCGACGATATCTTCTCAGTAGCCTACGGATACGGTCTGTTCACCGGAGGGCTCGGCGCACACTATGGCGTCGAGAACATGGGAGCTACCGTTTTACCAGCTTCAACCGGAAACACAGAGAAGCACGTGAAACTAATCCGCGACTTGGGTATCACCGGCATTGCCTGCACTCCCTCCTACGCTCTCTATCTGGCCGAGACACTCGCAAAGATGGGGATAAAGAAAGAAGACCTGAAACTGAGAATAGGAGCCTTCGGAGCAGAGCCATGGACGGAAAACATGCGCAAGGAGATAGAAGAGAAACTGGGGCTGAAAGCTTACAACCTTTACGGACTGTCGGAAGTAATGGGACCATGCGTCAGCTACGAGTGCAAGTGCCAGAACGGGTCGCACATCTGCGAAGACCACTTCTATCCTGAAATCATCAACCCCACTACACTCGAAGTGCTACCAAAGGGACAGTCGGGCGAACTCGTATTCACCACGCTTACAAAGGAGGGTATGCCCGTGATACGCTACCGCACTCGCGACCTCTGTTCACTCATGCCTGATTCGGAATGCGAATGCGGACGCACAGCAGTGCGCATGACAGCCATACAGGGCCGTAGCGACGATATGCTCATCATACGCGGTATCAATGTGTTTCCGTCGCAAGTGGAGAGCGTCGTGCTCACGATGGAGGAGTTCGCGCCGCGATATATGCTCATAGTGGATCGTGTAAACAACCTCGACGTTCTCACTGTACAGGTGGAAATACGCCAGGAGTACTTCGACAAAGGAGTGTTCGACACCATTGCCGACATCACTGCTCTCGAAAAGAAACTCGCCCACAGGCTGCAGAACGTGCTCTCTATCTCTGCCAAGGTGCAGCTGAAAGAGCCTAACACCATCGAACGAAGCCAGGGAAAGAGCTCACACGTGATAGACAAACGAAACATTAAATAACTTCAAAACTGAATCAAAACAAAAAATTAATGGCATATTCAGAATATTTTAATCCTGAACTGGAGACGATGGCACGCGAAGACATCGAGAAGCTCCAATTAGAAAGACTGAAGAAAACAGTGGCATTGGCAGTCAATTCACCGTTCTACAAAGAGAAATTCGCTGAAATGGGTTTGAAACCAGAAGACATCAAGACCCTCGACGACGTGAAGAAACTGCCGTTTACTACAAAAGATGACCTCCGCAGTCATTATCCCTGGGGGCTGACAGCCATCCCACTGAAAGACTGCGTACGCCTGCACTCGTCAAGCGGCACAACGGGCAACCCCACCGTTGTCACCCACTCACAACGCGACCTGGAACAATGGGCCAATGCCGTGGCTCGCTGTCTATGGATGGTTGGAAGCCGACCTGACGACGTGTTTCAGAACTCCGCCGGATACGGTATGTTCACGGCCGGACTGGGATTCCAGTACGGTGCCGAAAAGGTAGGGATGCTCACCGTTCCCGCTGCCGCTGGAAACACTCTTCGACAGATAAAGTTCATCCGCGACTTCGGAACAACCGTGCTGCACGCCATACCGTCGTATGCAAGCCGCATATACGAGGTTATGAAAGAGCAGGGCGTTGATCCGAGAAAGGACACTAAGCTAAGAGTACTATGCATCGGAGCTGAGCCGCATAGCGAAGAGCAGCGCAAACGCATCGAGGAGAACCTCGGAGTGAAGGCCTACAACTCTTTCGGTATGTCGGAGATGATGGGACCGGGAGTTGCCTTCGAATGCAAAGAGCAGAATGGGCTGCACATTTGGGAAGACTACTTCATAGTAGAGATTATCAATCCCGACACGCTCGAACCGGCAAAGGAGGGAGAGATAGGCGAGCTGGTGCTGACAACCATCAACCGCGAGGCAATGCCGCTGTTGCGCTATCGCACCCACGATCTCACGCGGTTCTTGCCTGGAGAATGTCCGTGCGGACGCCATCATCGACGTATTGACCGTCTGCAGGGCCGCAGCGACGACATGATAATTCTCAAGGGAGTGAACATCTTCCCAATACAAATAGAGAAGATTCTGCTTCAGTTCAAAGAGCTGTCAACCGACTTTCTCATCACGCTCTACACCGTTCCGGAGGGAGAGCAACATCAAGCCGGCGACTTCATGAGTGTAGAGGTAGAACTGCGCGAAGACACTCCCACAGACGACTATCAGATGCTACAGAATCTGACCAAGACCATCACCCATAAGCTGAAAGACGAAATTCTGATAACGCCAAGAGTGAAGCTCGTACCGAAGGGATCTCTCAAGATGAGCGACGAAGGCAAAGCCGTCCGCGTGAAAGACGAACGCAAACTCTTCTGAATACAAAGTAAAGAAAAAAAGGAAAATATGAAACAACTTTCTATTTTTTTAGAGAACAAGCAGGGCACGCTCATCCAAGTGCTCAACCTGCTGAAGAAGGCAAACATCCAGATTATTGCCTCTACAATAGCCGACACGGCAGAGTATGGAATCTATCGCATCATCTGCGACAACACGGAGCAGGCATATCTGATACTCAAGGAGAACGGCATTGCCGTTAACCTGACCGATGTAAACTGTATCGAGCTTGATGACACTCCCGGCTCGGCTGCCGATGCCATAGCCAAGCTCGTAGAGGCCAATGTCAACATCGCATACCTCTACTCATTCTTGCTCAACGGAAAGGGAATGCTCGTATATAGGGTGAAACAATAACTGCATATACCGGTGCGCTTCAGTATTCATTATAATTGAAGCGCACCAGTATTTCCTTTTTTTCGCCACGAATCCCATAGACACAGCCGCTTCGGAAACTATAGCGAATACTGTCATACATGAACCGGCTGACAAAACATTCGGCACACAGCGAATAGACTGCCCATTTATGATTTCGTCCGAGCACTTTAGCGTGGTAGTTTCGTATCTTAATATCTGTGAATAGCGGCGGCAGCAGCCAATGGTAATAATAAGCTCGAATACCCTTGAGCCTGCCCACTTTCATCACTTTGTACTCCTGGTAGAAATCATCTGCCTTCATATAATCCTCGATGAGATCATGTGGAAGACTGTTGATGTCGAAACTGCCAAGTACTCCAAAGCGGTCAACGGGTATCCATACTTTCGCACGCCGCGACAGAGAGTGTAAGGGCACATCCATCAGCTTGCGGTAAGTATAGTACACGCGGCGTACCTTCAGGCGGTTGTAGTTGAGAGTCTTTACAAACCTTAGTTCCGGATAGCGCCGGGCAAGAAAGCATGCAATAGGGTAGGAGAGGCACAGATTGCAGAAACGACCGTCTTTCACCAAATAGCTGTTGCGCGTTGTTACCAGAATCTGCTGGCTCGGGGCAATGGCGCGTATGCGCATCAGTGGAGATACGCAGTAGAGCCTGCCCACTTCCAACGTCATTTTTCTACGTCGCCATATCTTCGGATTTGTTTTCAGCAAATAAAATATCAGCTCGTCATAATTGTTGCCCGTATATCTGACAATACGCATCGGGCGCCTGTCTTTCCGACGATAGAGCATCATGATGTTTTCATTGTTCATGTTGAAAGTGAGAGCGGTGCGCAGCGAGAGCATCTTGTCTTCGCAGAAGGTTTCTGGCAAGCGTATGTCTGTCAAATTATAGGTTGGCGGATATGGCTCACTATGAACCAGCACAGAGTGCCCGTGGCTACGTACAAGTGAGAGCACGTTGTCGAGAACAAAGACAAAAGGCAGTATTGACAGCTTGGGCGACCGTCCTGGAGGCGCAACAAACGGGCGTGGCTGCACTCTCCGCAGCAACTCTACAGCAACTTCCTGCAAGCGTTTGCCATCCCACTTTTGAGCCTCAAGCGTGTGGCGGCGGAGTTCATTCCTCAGCAACTTGAACATCGGAATGTAGTGGAAACTTACTTGAATGTCCTTGGCACGGAAATACGTTATACTGTGTTCTCTGTCGTGCCATACGCTGACTCCGCGTACAGGCCAGACAAGCAGACTGTATAACAAACAGGCTGCCATACCCTTGACATAATCATAAGTGACTATCTTGCTGAACCGCTCCTGCTTCACCGCTGCATTGAGCAGGTTCAAAGCAGCCAGCAACTTCAGCACTGTAAGCTCGCGACGCGGAGGAAAGAGATAGGCCACAATACGACCTGCCTCCAGTATATGACCGAAGTCTATATGCTGCACGGTTTCTCTACATCGAGCACAACCTTTTTCCTATAACTGGTGGATGTGAATATGGCTATCAGGTCGCCATCCTCGTTGGTCACTTTTACCTCAACGAACGGCACGCGGTGATGATTTACCAGTTCCCGGGCCTCGGCATAAAGCCATACACCCTTCGGCACCGACTTTATATACGTAACGTTAACAGATATGGCAAATGTGAGAACTCCACGACTGTTTACAGCTGCTGCACTCGCAAGATCAGCAAGAGTGAATATCGCACCGCCCTGACATACATCGCCGCCGTTAAGATGACACTCTTCCACCTTCATACGCGCCTTGGCATAGCCTTCAGCCACTTCTACAAGTTCTGCACCTATCATCTTGGCGAAACGGTCGCGCTCAAAAAATTCTTTTACTGTTGCCATAATCTATGTATTATTATTATTTTGCAAGTGCAAAGATAACAAACTTTTTGGAATATAGTGTACTTTTTCAGAAAATTCCTATAAAAACAACATGGCAACGGCATTGAAGAATTTGAAACATATCGGTCATCATGGAATTCTGAAACTGCGGTAATGCTGTCGCTCGGAGCGAAGCGAATTCTGAGACTGCGGAAATGCCGTCGCTCGGAGCGAAGCGAATTCTGAAATCGCGGAAATGCCGTCGCTCAGAGCGAAGCGAATTTCATAAACGAGAAAATGCCACCATTCGGAGCGACGCGAATTCCGAGACTTTGGAGTGCCCTTTTCGATAATTTTCGTTTTATCGGCATTCTTTCAATTGATTTATACTCTTTGATTTTGTCAATTGAAAATAATATTGTAATTTTGCACAATAATTGATAAATTGTTAAAGACAGATGGCATTAAAATGTGGTATCGTGGGACTTCCAAACGTTGGAAAGTCCACATTATTCAATTGTCTGTCGAGCGCTAAGGCGCAGGCAGCCAACTTCCCTTTCTGTACAATAGAACCCAACGTAGGAGTGATTACTGTTCCCGACGAAAGACTGACGCGACTGGCCGAAATTGTGCATCCAGGACGCATTGTTCCGGCAACATGTGAGATTGTGGATATTGCCGGACTGGTGAAGGGTGCATCTAAAGGTGAGGGGCTGGGAAACAAATTCCTCGGCAACATACGTGAGACCGATGCAATCATCCACGTGTTAAGATGTTTCGAAGACGATAATATCACTCATGTCGATGGTACCATAGACCCCATACGCGACAAGGAGATTATCGACATCGAACTTCAGCTAAAAGACCTTGAGACCATTGAAAGCCGGCTGGCAAAGACAGAGAAGGCAGCAGCCGCAGGCAACAAAGAAGCAAAGACAGAAGCCGCCGTGCTGAAGGCTTACAAAGAGGTGTTGGAACAAGGTAAGAACGCCCGTGTAGTAGAGTTTGAGACAAAAGACGAGCAAGACTGTGCCCGCAATCTCTTTCTTCTCACGTCGAAGCCGGTGCTCTACGTATGCAATGTAGGCGAGGCGGAAGCCAAGAACGGCAATGAGTGGACCAGGAAAATAGAGGCTCTGGCCAAGGAGGAAGGTGCCGAGGCAATGACTATAGCAGCAAAGACCGAAGAGGACATTGCCGAGCTTGAGAGCTACGAGGACAAGCAGATGTTTCTTGAGGAACTGGGACTCGAAGAGAGCGGAGTGAACCGACTGATAAAGAAAGCCTACTCGCTGCTGAACCTTGAGACATTCATCACGGCAGGTGAGATGGAAGTGAAAGCATGGACATACCGCAAAGGATGGAAAGCCCCTCAGTGCGCCGGAGTCATCCACACCGACTTCGAGAAAGGATTCATCCGTGCCGAGGTAATCAAGTATGCCGACTACATACAATATGGCTCCGAAGCCGCCGTGCGTGAAGCCGGAAAGCTGGCCGTCGAAGGCAAGGACTATATAGTTCAGGACGGCGACATCATGCACTTCCGCTTCAATGTTTAACCAAGAACTCCGACGACTATGAACCTTCAACTTTTTATCAACTGGAATCCAAGCCTTACCATCGGACCGTTCCGGTGGTACTCCCTCTGTTGGCTGATAGGACTGCTGCTGGCATACCTTGTGGTGAAACGGTTGTATAGAGAGCAGAAAATCAGCGACGAGCTGTTCGACCCGCTCTTCATCTACTGTTTCATAGGCATACTGCTGGGAGCACGTCTGGGTCATTGCATTTTCTACCAGCCCGATTATTTCCTCACATCGGGAAAAGGTTTCATAGAAATGTTCCTGCCTATACATTTCATGGCAGACGGCGAATGGAAGTTCACGGGATATGAAGGTCTGGCAAGCCACGGCGGTACGCTCGGACTGATGATAGCATTATGGATATACGTTAGGAAGACCAGACTGAGTATATGGACCGTGCTCGACAATATTGCCATTGCCACCGGTACCACTGCCTGCTTCATACGGATTGGCAACCTGATGAACAGCGAGATTATCGGCAAGGTGACCGACGTGCCCTGGGCTTTCATCTTCGAACGCGTTGATGCCTATCCACGTCACCCGGGACAGCTCTACGAGGCTATTGCCTATGCGCTGCTGTTCGTGTTAATGTGGTTCATATACAAGCGGTCAAACAAAAAAGTGGGTTCGGGATGGTACTTTGGATTCTGCCTCACCTATATCTTCACATTCCGTTTCTTCATCGAATACACCAAGGAGATTCAGGAGGCTTTCGAAGCCACAATGCCGCTCGACATGGGACAGATTCTAAGCATACCCTTCGTGGTTCTCGGTATCGCCTGCATGGCAGGCGGCAGTTGGATGCGCCGGCTGGCCACGGTAGCGCTGCTGCTCACCTTCACATCAAACGTACAGGCAGCAAAGCATGAACTCAGCGAGAAAGAGAAAAAAGAGCGCGCAGAACAGATGAAAAAATACTACGAGCTTTACTCCTCTCCCGAAAAAGAGAAAGAGTTCTACGAACTCACAGCTTTAGTGCGCGAAAGGGCTAAAAAAGAAGGCAATATCAACGGCTACTATATCATGTGGACTAATGAGATGACCTACGACATCGAGAACCATCATAGCTACCGCGCCCTGAAGAAGGCTGAGGCCGTGCTGCAAGAGATGAAGAAGAGCAAGACCCAGCGCTACGACCTTATCTACAATGTTCTCGGCACTATATACGAAGCACGCGGCAACCATAAGCTGGCTAAAGAGTACCTAATGAAATCGCTCCATAACACCAATATGAACGACACGGCAAGCATGGTTGGAATATACATCGGTCTGGCAAACCTCGAAGTAAAGGAAAACCCCGAAGAGTCGCAAAAATGGATGGACAAGACATTGCCGCTGAGCAAGAAAAAATATCCCACTCACTACTGTATCGCGCTCAGCCTGAAGGCACTCTCATACTTCTTCGAAGGAAAAAAGAGCGACTTCCAAAAAGTTTATTCAGAATATCTGAGATACTCTAAGGAACAAAACAGCAAGGCAATAATATACGACGGCTACTTAAAGGTGGCTGATGCTGCTTTCAATGGAGAATACGACAAGGCAACCGCACTCATTGAATCGATAGAGGAAAGCTACAACTCTTCTACGAAATATGACCTTTTGCTGCAGATATACAAGATGAAAGGCGATAAAGACATGATCATCAAGCTTCAGGACAAGAGATTTGCACTGATCGACTCGCTCAATTCAGACATGATTTACAACAACATGAACGAGATGGATAGCGACATGGAGCTGATGAAGACTCGCGAGAAAGCTGCTATCGACCATGCCATCTGGCTCACGGTAATCATAGTGCTGTTGATAGTCATCATTGGTGTGTTGCTCACATGGGCAATAGTACATCGTCGTTCGCGCAAACGCCTTCAGAAAACAAACAAAGAGCTGAAAGATGCTCTCGAACGTGCTGAAATATCAGAACGCATGAAACGCTCGTTCATACAGAACGTGAGCCATGAGATTCGCACGCCACTGAACGTTATTACAGGATTCGCACAAGTAATAACTAACCCGGAATACGTACTCGACACAGAAGAGCGCAACAACATGCTCAGTGCCATCAGCAAGAATACCAATGAGGTAGCTGAAATTGTCAATGAACTTCTCGAAATAGCAGAGAACGAAAGCGAGACCCTCTATCCTGCCAACGACGATATAGACATGAAAAAGATAAGACAGGAGGTACTTGAAAAAGCATTCAGCCACAATACCAAAAACCTTGACATCCAATTCGACAATACCATCAAATCCGGCTTCACATTCAAGGGCAACTCGAAGGGTATCATGAGAATAATCCGTCAGCTGATGAGAAACGCTATCAAATTCACAGAGAACGGCGGTATATACATCAAGAGCTATCTCAGCAGCGACGGTAAGACAATAAATATAAGCATATCAGATACCGGTATAGGCATCAAGGAAGAAGACCACGACAAGATATTCGAACACTTCATGAAGGTAGATGAGTTCAAACAGGGTATGGGTCTCGGACTTCCCATGAGTCGTAAGATAGCCCAAATCATGCGAGGTAACGTTACCATCGACAAAGACTATAAGAACGGCTCACGTTTCATTCTGTCGCTGCCGGTAGCATAATGCTTATTTTCCGGTAACTATCTTCTTAATGTCGTTGAGCTTGTTGAGAGCCTCAACAGGTGTGAGGTTATCAATATTCAGTCCGAGAATCTCGTCACGAACCTGACAGAGCACCGGGTCGTCAAGCTGGAAAAACGACAGTTGCATACCCTCACGGCTCTGCGCAATCTCTGTCGTTGGCTTGCCTGCCTTGCCCACCTGAGCATTGTCAGCCTCCAACTGCTTCAAAATGACATTGGCACGCTTAACGATGCTCTTGGGCATTCCGGCTATCTCTGCCACATGGATACCGAAAGAATGCTCTGAACCTCCTTTTTCAAGCTTGCGAAGGAAGATTACCTTACCGTCGATTTCCTTCACCGATACATTGTAATTCTTTATTCTGGAGAAATTCTTCTCCATCTCGTTAAGCTCATGATAATGGGTGGCGAATAGAGTACGAGCTCTCGACTTGATATTTTCATGAAGATACTCCACGATAGCCCATGCTATTGAAATGCCGTCGTAGGTGGATGTGCCGCGACCAAGTTCATCGAAGAGAACGAGTGAACGCGGCGACACGTTGTTAAGGATGTTTGATGCCTCTGTCATCTCTACCATGAACGTTGACTCTCCAAGTGAAATATTATCGCTGGCACCGACACGAGTGAAAATCTTATCCACCAAGCCTATTCTTGCCGACTCTGCCGGTACGAAGCTTCCTATCTGTGCCAACAGCACAATCAATGCGGTTTGACGCAACAGAGCGGATTTTCCTGCCATATTAGGACCTGTGATGATGATTATCTGCTGACGTTCCGAGTCAAGGTAGATATCATTTGGAACATAGTGTTCATCTATCGGCAGCTGCTGCTCGATGACTGCATGGCGTCCCTGCTTGATGTCTATTATCGTGGAATCGTCAATCTGAGGACGTATGTAATGGTTCTCCTCGGCAGTCTTGGCTGCCGACAAGAGACAGTCAATATGGGCAATGATATTAGCATTAATCTGTATCTGAGGAATAAACTCCTGCATGGCAATGATGAGGTCATTGAACAGTTTCGCCTCTAAACTCAATATGCGGTCTTCGGCTCCGAGAATCTTTTCCTCGTATTCTTTCAGCTCCTGAGTGATGTAACGTTCTGCCTGGGCAAGCGTCTGCTTGCGCACCCACTCGGCAGGAACCTTGTCCTTGTATGTGTTTCTCACCTCAAGATAATAGCCGAACACATTGTTATAACCTATCTTCAACGACGAGATACCCGTCTGCTCTATCTCCCGCTCCTGAATCTTCTGCAGATAGTCCTTACCGCTGTAAGCAATATAGCGAAGCTCGTCCAACTCTGCGTTCACCCCGTCACGGATAACCCCGCCTTTGTTCACCAGCTGTGGTGGGTCGTTCTGAATCTCCTTCTCGATCCTTTCGCGCAACGACTCGCAGATGTTAAGGCGCTCGCCAACTCGCTTCAGTGCATCATTGTCAGCATAGAGACAGGCTGTCTTGATGGGCTGAACGGCCAGAAGAGCGTTCTTCAGCTGCACCACTTCGCGTGGCGAGACCCTTCCTACTGCTACCTTCGAGATAATTCGCTCAAGGTCGCCTATGCGGTGCATCTGTTCATCTATACACTGACGGAATTCCGGTTTTCGGAAAAAATATTCCACGATGTCGAGACGCTCATTTATCTTACTCTCTTCCTTCAGGGGAAACACCAGCCAACGGCGCAGCAGACGTCCACCCATTGGAGTGATGGTACGGTCGATAACGTTTAGGAGTGATTGTCCGTCGTCCTGCATCGGAGAGACGAGTTCAAGGCTGCGCACGGTGAACTTGTCCAGCCGCACATACTTGTCCTCCTCGATGCGGCTGAGCGATGTGATATGGCTTATCTGGGTATGGAGAGTAAGTTCAAGATATTGCAGGATTGCTCCACTGGCAGTCACACCCTCGTTCAGATGCTCCACACCGAAACCCTTCAGCGACTTCACTCCGAAGTGCTTCAGCAGTTTCTGCTTAGCACTCTGCTCATTGAAAGCCCAGTCTTCAAGTTCAAAGGTCACAAGCTTTGTTCCGAAGTATTTCTCAAAATCCTGTTTATGTGCGCGTTCGTGAAGCACTTCTTTTGGCTGAAAACTTCCTATGAGTTTTTCTACATAGTCGTATGTTCCTTGTCCAGTGAGAAACTCTCCTGTGGAAATATCGAGGAAAGCAACTCCGCAGGCTGCCTTGCCGAAATGCACAGACGCGAGGAAGTTGTTCTCCTTGTAGTTCAGCACCGTGTCGTTCATAGCAACACCGGGAGTCACAAGTTCCGTTATCCCACGTTTAACGAGTTTCTTTGTAAGCTTCGGGTCTTCCAACTGGTCACAGATGGCAACACGCTTGCCTGCCCTCACAAGTTTAGGCAAATATGTGTCAAGAGCGTGATGTGGAAATCCCGCCATCTCACTACCCTTGGTAGAGTTACCATTGTTCCGCCTTGTCAATGTTATTCCAAGAATTCGAGAAGCTGTCACCGCATCTTCGCAATAAGTCTCATAGAAGTCACCGCACCTGAACAGTAGCACAGCATCCGGATGCTTTGCCTTCAGGTCGAAGAACTGTTTCATCATCGGGGTAAGCTCCTTCGAGCCGTCTTTCTTTGCCATCTTTCTTGTTTTGATTGAAAATGCAAAGTTACGAAAAAAGGTTGTAAAGAGCAACGGATTTTGGAAGATTAACGCAATTCGGCCTGAAATAAAGGCAAAGAGGGGAAGAACGGGGAAGTTCAAATTTGGACTAAAAGCAAATTGGGGAGGATTGGTGAAGGAGTTAGGTTTCCAAATCGTAACCTCATTTAGCCATCTCCTTCATCTTTGTGATGAAACTGTTGAAGCTCGTCAGCAGTTCTTCGACAAGCGAAGCGGCAAGCCGATTACCTCGTAGGCACTGCGCTCAATTCAAGGAAACGAAGACCTAATGTCTGCCGTGCTTACTCATCAGAAAGCAGACAAGCATTTTTGTGTGGCACTCCACAGAAAAGTGCGTTTTAGGCTACACCCTTCTATGGCATTTCAAGCAGAAATCTATGCAGAATGATATCA
>CAMOEW010000053.1 GCA_946612625.1 uncultured Prevotella sp. | reverse complement strand
TAAAGAAATGAAAGATGGTGTGTCAAAATAGACACACCATCTTTAAAATAAAGATTATTTTCTTTTCTTGAATGCCTTACGCATTTTTTTGACGTGTTTGAACTGCTTAGAGTCCATTCTTACAAGTTGATTGTACTGTCGCTCGCTGATTATCTTAGTGAACTTCTTATAGTACTTCTCCTGTACGTCGGTAAGTGCACGTGTGCGAGCAAAGCGATTATTTGTAGCCTGAGCCAGTTGTTCGTCGGTAATCTTCTGTCCTTTATCCATTTTCGGCATCATAGGATACTTTTCGAAGACAGCCTTCAACTCGTTGCGATACTCAACATAAATGGGCTTGAACTTCGCTGCATCTTTATCGTTCAACAGCAGTGCAGCACTGATACGCTCAGCCTTCTGCTCATAGTTGGGTTCGTGCTTTTTCTGAGCATTTTCATGCTCCTGTGCGCTAATACTTTGGAAACCGCCCATCGTTAGTAGGGCTGTCGTCATCATAATCACAATCTTCTTCATAAATCTTTTTTTTAGTTGTTAATACTCAGTTGACCTTCTGATTATCTGACTGAACGGATGCGGAAAAGTAAAATCGCAGAACAAAAGTTTTAACATCAATTAATACTCCTTTTTCGGAAATTTTGTCTATATTTGCACTTTATAAATGTAAAAGCGCAAATGACGATACTCATATCAATAGCCATATATCTTTGCCTGATAGCTATAGTCTCTACGGTAGCATCGCGCCGCGCCGGCAACGAAGCCTTTTTCCGGGGCGAGCGACGGTCGAACTGGATGATGGTGGCATTCGGCATGATTGGTGCATCTGTTTCAGGAGTAACCTTCGTGAGCGTTCCTGGAATGGTAATGACAAGCGGAATGACATATCTTCAGACATGCATGGGTTTCATCGTGGGATACGCAGTGGTTGCCATGATACTGCTACCGATATACTTCAAGATGAATGTCACCACGATTTACACCTATCTGGACCGGCGCATGGGACGACGGTCATACAAGACAGGAGCAGCATTCTTCATGTTGTCGAAGCTGACCGGTACGGCGGTGAAGTTCTATCTGTTCTGTATGCTGCTGCACCGCTTCGTAGTGGCCCCCCTCTACCCCACACCGATTAGTTTCCCGCTTACGATTGCCGTCATGGTGATATGCATCTGGCTCTACTCGCGACGCGGAGGCATAAAGACTCTTGTGGTCACCGACGTATTCCAAACGGCATGTATGCTCTTGGCACTGCTCATCATCACTTATAAGGTAGCAGCTGCTCTCGACATGAATGTCGGCGCGGCTCTCAGTGCAATAAACGACAGCCCGATGAGCCGTATTTTCATCCTCGACGACTGGCTCTCACCACGAAACTTCTGGAAGCAGTTCGTCAGCGGTATCTTCATAGTAATCGTGATGACCGGACTCGACCAGGACATGATGCAGAAGAACCTGACGTGCAAGTCGCTCGGCGAAGCCCGCAAGGACATGATGACATACGGTTTAGCATTCGTACCGGTCAACTGGCTGTTCCTTGCTCTCGGAATACTGCTCACCATGCTCGCGGCCAAAGAGGGGCTGCCATTGCCGGCAAAGGGCGACGAGCTGCTTCCGATGTTCGCTGTGACAGGTCAGCTGGGCGAAGCAGTGGTAGTGCTCTTCACTATCGGAATAATGGCGGCATCGCTGTCAACAGCCGACTCGGCACTAACATCGCTTACAACAAGTTGCTGCGTGGATCTGCTGGAATGTGACGACGACGAGCGACTGCGCAAGCGAGTACACATGGCAATGGCGGCTGCACTCATCGTTATTATAATTCTTTTCCATCTGATTAACTCTCAAAGCCTGATAGATGCCGTATATACGCTCGTTGGATATACCTATGGCCCTCTACTGGGACTGTTTGCCTTTGCCCTGCTCACACGGTACAGACCCAACGACAGGCTCGCACCATATATCTGTATGGCATCGCCGATTGTATGTTTTATCATCAACTACACTGCTTTAAGCACAGTAGGCTATCGTTTCGGCTATGAGCTGTTGATGCTGAACGGACTGATAACTTTCACACTGATTTATATAACTAAACTGAAATAACAATAGAACTATGAAAAGATTCAAACTACATCCATGCAGTTTCGCAGCAGCAATTATAATGATGTTCTGCCAGACTGCAACACAGGCTCAGGTGAGTTCAATAGCAATTGAGGGTGCCGAGTCCATGATTTTCGGGCAAACGACCGACGAGCCGTTCAACAATGAGTATGCACTGAAAGTAACCGGAACCGGAGGCACTGCTCTCAGCGAAAGTCAGATGGCAAGCGACTTCAAAGTGGCATGGGATATCGAGGGATTTAAAACCGCCAACGACACCGAAGGCCAGTATTGCGACTCTTATGGTGCGTTTACGACAAACAATGCGGCATCGCTGACAACTAATTTTGCGCTACGCGACGTGCCTATGAACTTCTACGGACGTATGACCGCCACGCTGATAACCAACGGAAAGACATACAGAACGGTGAAATACGTGGTGGCACTCGGCAACAAGAAGAAAGCGACAGGACAGGTGCTGCCCCTGGCCGGATACCCGAAGACTTACAACGACTATCCAAACGAACTTGTTGGATATGAATCGATTAAGAATACGTATGGAGACGGCAGCGACATAATCCTCGGTGGGTGGAATGTGGCAGGTAGCGACGGGGCTTGCAAGGCTGTACTCATGAAAGATGCCGACGACACGAAATTCGTGAGGTTTACCTCAGGTACAAAAAACAAGTCGCATATCTTTACGAAAAAAATCGACACTCCAAAGGGTAAGCTGACGTTCAGGACGAGGATAAGGTTCAGCGTAGAAGGTACGGTAATGACATTCACTGCCGGTTACCCCATGTGGCAAAGCAAAAAATATGCCTGCCCTATCTCGCTCAGCTTCGACGGCAACAAACTGGCACTTAACAACACAGTGCTGAAAAATGGCACTGCCACAGCTACTATTGAAAAAGATAAATGGTATGACATCGTGCTCTACACCGACAAGAGCACTGAACGATGTGCCGCACACGTGTATGACGGAGAAACTCTCGTAGCCAATACAGATACCATTGCATGGGCAGAGAAGGCAGAACCGGTTTATTTCAGCATAGGAATGAACAACTCTGGAATAGGCAATGTTGATATTGCCGGCTGCGAGGCAGAGAAACCATCAATGGGCGGCGACGAGAATACGACCACGGAGATGAATCTCGCAGTAGAGAAGGGAAACTTCTACAGTGTGGAAGTGACTTATCAGGGCATACTTTCTACAGGATATATTAACGGCGACCTGTCAGGATACACACTCGGAACACATGAGACGATGAAGACAGAGACATACACCATTGCTGCCACGCGTAACATGATCGACCTGAGAGTGGCTGACGCTGATGCAACCCACGTGGCAAACATCACAAAGGCAACGGCTACGATTCAGCCAAAACGGCAGAAGCGCAGCAAGAGAGTGGTACACCACATCGGCGACTCTACATCGGCAAACAACGGCTCGTGGGCTTACCGTCTGAAAAACCTTATCACAACACAATATCCCGAACTGAATGCCCTCTGCACGTTCCACAACGACGGTGCCGGAGGGCGAAACCTCAGCACATACTACGCACAAGGCAAGCTGGCGGCTGTTCTCAACGATATCTATCCTGACGATGTAGTGATGTTCGGAAACAACGGAACAAACGGCATGGGTTCGTATTTTGAAGCCGACGTTAACTACTATCTCAACGCAGCTGAAATGCTGGGAGCTAAGATTATTCTGAACTCATACACACCTCATGGAGCTGTGAGCACATACGCAAGCGGATATAACACATCAACACAGACATTCGACAGTTACCGCAAGGACGGATATGAAACGGTGGTAAGAAAGGTGGCCGACGAACGGAGAGCCGGAGACGATAATTATCTTGGATTTGTAGAAATAGGAAAGAACGCCGACGCAGCATTCAATGCCTACGTGGCAGACTATGCAGCCAACGGTCACGCAAGCCGAGAGGCTGCTGCTCAGGCTATCATAAGCTGTTTTACCGATCATAACCACTACAGCAACGGAACACTGGCCTGCGACCTGATGCTCAACGGATATGGGAATGTGAAAGGCATCGTGGCCCAACTGAAAGAGATACTGAGCACCGCCCCTGCAAGTGTCAGCAGCGCAATGATAAACGACGTAATGACGACAAGACGGGACATCGTATATAACGTAAACGGACAGCGTATGAATGCAGACAATCTGGAAAAGGGCATATATATCATCAATGGCAAGAAAATAATAGTTAACAAATAAACAAACAGCAGATAGATATGAAAAGAATCAAGGAAATGTTGCTCTCGGTAGTGATGCTCACGACCACAATCAGCACAATGGCACAGGGATGGCCCGACAATTACGGGGGAGTAATGCTACAGGGATTTTACTGGGACTCGTACAGTGCCACCAAATGGACTACGCTGCAAAGCCAGTCAGAAGAACTGGCAAAGTATTTCTCGCTCATCTGGGTACCACAGAGCGGCAAAGCATCGGCAAACCCAAGCATGGGATACGACGTGAAATACTACTACAATCAAAACAGCAGTTTCGGCACGGAGACAGAACTGAAGCAGATGATACAGACATTCAAGGCGAAAGGCACAGATATAGTTGCCGACGTAGTGGTTAACCACAGAGCGAATGTAAGCGACTGGTTTGACTTCCCCACGGAGACGAACCCACACGACGGGCAAACATACTCGATGACAAGTACTGACATCTGTGCCGACGATGACGGAGGAGCTGCAAAAACCGAGGCAAGCAAGAGAACCCCAGCTATACAGCTGAGCAAGAACAACGATACCGGCGAGGGATGGGGAGGTATGCGCGACCTCGACCACAAAAGCGAGAACGTACAGAAGAACGTGAAAGCATATCTCGCATACCTGCTGAACTACTTAGGATATGGAGGCGTGAGATACGACATGGTGAAAGGCTACAGTGCTTCGTTCACGGGAATGTATAACACTGCTGCCGCACCGCAGTATTCGGTGGGCGAATACTGGGACGGCGACGTGGCAAAGGTAAAAGCATGGATTGAAGGAACGAGGACCAACGGAACCATACAGAGTGCTGCCTTCGACTTTCCGTTCAGATATACCGTCAAGGATGCTGTAAATAACATTAACTCATGGGGAAATCTGGCCAATGCCTCGCTCATAGCCGACAAAACTTATCGGCGTTATGCCGTGACATTCGTTGAAAACCACGACACGGAATACCGCTCCGCATCGGCACAGCAAGATCCCATACGCAAAGACACCATAGCAGCCAATGCCTATCTGCTGGCAATGCCTGGAACACCGTGCGTATTCCTGAAACACTGGGTTGACTGCAAGGACGACATTAAGAAAATGATTAGCGCACGCAAAGCTGCCGGTATCACCAACAACAGCGAATATGCAACACTGATGAACTCGCCGGAATGCTATGCTGTAGCTGTGAAAGGAAATAACCATACTCTCGTGTGTGTAGTGGGAAACACTGCAGAATACCAGCCGACGGAGGATATGACCGAAACGGCAAGCGGATATCACTATAAATACTACACGACCGCGACATTCCCCGAAATCGACGACAAGCCGTTTGAGATAGAAATCAACGTGTGCACGGAAAACGTGGGATGGACAAATGTAAACTTCTGGTCGTGGGGAGGCGATGGAACCCATTCGCCGGCGAACAGCAACTGGCCGGGCGACAAGGTAACGACGACAAAGACTGTGGCTGGAAAACAATGGTATGCTAAGAAATTCACAATCAACGGAGCTGCCGACGCCATAAACTTTGTGTTCAGCACAGGCAACGGGTCGCCACAGAGCGTAGATGTAAACAGTGTGCGCAGGACATCATATTTTGAAATAAGCAGCCAAAAAAGCGGCAACAAAAATCTCGTTAACGACGTTACCAAAACCATTGTCATCAAAGGTGACATCAACGGCGACGGCATAGTCAACGGTACCGACCTTGCAGCGCTTGCAAACATTATTCTCGGACAGAAGGAGAAAAACAACGCTGCAGACGTAAATGGCGATGGCGACATAAACGGTACAGACCTTACAGCCCTGGTGAATATAATCATGACATCAGCCACATAAAAAAGGAGGGTAACACCCTCCTTTTTTTATAAGCAATTCCAATTTTTAAAGCATAGGTAACTCAAGCCACTTCACATAGCAGAAGTCCTGACGGTGAGGCAGCTTGTCGTTCTTCGGATACATACGCACTGCACTCTTGTAGATGCCCGGCTGCCTTGGAGCAAGCTCTGCCTCGAAGGTGTAGCGATTGCCGTCTCTCTTCACCATCGCCAACGGCTCGATAGAGTAAATATACTCCTGTCCGTTAACATCAGTAGCAACATTAACTTTCTCCAGACCAATAGCATCGTCGAGACCCTGCTCGTCGATAACGTAGCGGAGAACATACTTCTCGCCTTCATTGAGATTATGAATGGAATGAGAGGTCTCGGCACTGACAACGCTTATTGCATCCCAACGCTCGGCTACCGACTCCTTCCAAAGGGCAATCTCCTTGGCAAGGGCATTGTCGTTCTTGGAAAGTTCCTTGAAGCGTTTGGCCTCCTTGATGTAGAACTTGTCGTAATAATCGTCGAGCTGGCGCTTCATCGTATAGTGAGGTGCTATCTGGGCTATAGAATTCTTGATAACCTTAATCCAGCCCTCGCTGATTCCTTTCTTATTCTTATTATAATAGAGAGGTATAATTTCATTCTCAAGCATACTGTAGATAGTTGCTGCATCGAGCTGATCCTGATAGCCTTGATTCTGGTAGGTGCGCTTCTCGGTGAGTGCCCATCCGGCTCCCTCACGATAGCCTTCAAGCCACCATCCGTCTTTTACTGACAGGTTGACAACACCGTTCATCTCGGCTTTCTCACCTGATGTACCGGAAGCCTCAAGAGGACGAGTCGGTGTATTCATCCAAATATCGACACCACTAACAAGGCGACGGGCAAGCAGGAAGTCGTAGTCCTCAAGGAAGATAATCTTACCAAGGAACTCAGGACGCTGGCTAATCTCAAATATCTTCTTAATCAGGCCTTGACCGGCACCATCGGCGGGGTGAGCTTTACCTGCGAAGAGGAACTGGACAGGACGCTCAGGATCGTTCACAATCTTGGCGAGACGATCCAGGTCGGTGAACAGCAGGTGGGCACGCTTGTATGTAGCAAAACGGCGGCAGAAGCCAATGATAAGAGCATTAGGCGTAATCTTTTCAAGAAGCGACAGTACGCGAGAGGGATCGCCTTGGTTGCGCAGCCACGTGTCGCGGAACTGCTCACGGATATAATCAACGAGTTTCTGCTTCAGAGCCAAGCGCGTCTCCCATATCTCCTCATCAGGACAATTATATATACCCTCCCAGTGCTTCTGGTTCGACTGGTCGCCCATGAAGTCGCCGAAATACTTGCTATAAACCTTGCGCCATTCGGTTGCACACCATGTGGGGAAGTGAACTCCATTGGTGACATAGCCTACGTGGTTCTCCTGGGGGAAATAGCCATTCCAGATACCGGAGAACATCTTCTGCGACACCTTGCCATGGAGCATCGAAACGCCATTGACTTCCTGACAAGTGTTGCAAGCAAAGGTTGACATACAGAATTTCTCACCGTGGTCATCGGGATTGGTACGTCCCATGCCGATGAACTCATCCCACGTGATACCGAGCTTTGCAGGGTATGCACCCATGTACTTGCCAAACAGTCCCTCGTCGAAATAGTCATGACCGGCAGGTACCGGAGTGTGAACAGTATAAAGACCACTGGCACGAACAAGCTCAAGAGCCTGGTTGAATGTCAGGCCACCATCGATGTAGTCACACAGACGCTGAAGGTTGCAAAGTGCAGCGTGGCCCTCATTACAATGATAAATTTCTTTCTTGATTCCCAGTTTCTTCAGAGTAAGCACACCGCCAATACCGAGCAGAATCTCTTGCTTCAGACGATTCTCCCAGTCGCCACCATAGAGCGAGTGAGTGATGGGACGATCGTAGTCGGAGTTCATCTCGTTATCGGTATCAAGCAGATAAAGCTTGATACGACCTACATTAACTTGCCAAATGTAGGCATGAACCTGGTAATTGTTATATGGCACATCCACAACTAACGGATTGCCATCCTTGTCAAATACGCGCTCGATAGGCAGCGAACCGAAGTTCTGGGCCTCGTAGTTGGCAATCTGCTGACCGTCGATAGACAGCGACTGTGTGAAATATCCGAAACGATAGAGAAAACCAATGGCACACATATCTACATTGGAATCGGATGCCTCCTTAAGATAGTCGCCGGCAAGCATACCGAGACCACCGGAGTATATCTTCAATGCAGAATGAATACCATACTCCATAGAGAAATACGCAACTGATGGACGCTTGCTGTCGGGCTTGACGTCCATATATTTGCGGAACAACTCATATACGCTCTTGATGCGTTTCATAAGAGCCTTATCATTAACTATGGTTGCCTTGCGGGCATAGCTGAGACGCTCAAGAAACATAACGGGGTTATGCTTTACTTCATGATAAAGCACCGGGTCAAGGTCGCGGAACAAATCGCGTGCCTCATAATTCCATACCCACCACATGTTGTGAGCAATTTCATCCAGACATTTCAATTGTTCTGGAAGACTTGATTTCACCGTCAAATCACGCCACAGAGGGGTGTTGACATAGTCTGCTTTGATTTTCATAAATTATTTGTTATTACTTTGAATAGTTAGTTTTCTTTCTTCTGCCTTTCTCAAGGCAATATCGTAGGCCGTCTTATAATACTCAATGAAATGGCTCCAAAGAGCTTTCTTTGACAGCGACTCGGCTGACTTGCGTGACTTGTCAACATCCTTCTTGTCAAACCTGCTATATGAGAACACTGTGTCTTTGATGACATCAGCCACTTCAGAATAATTGTAGTCGGTGCGATGGATAACCTTTACACCATCGGAAATTTCACTGTAGCAACCCTTTACACTATTTGCCCACAGACCGAAACCGGCAAGGTCGGTGGTGATGCAAGGCACCTTGAAAGCTACCGACTCTAAAGGCGTGTATCCCCAAGGCTCATAATAAGAGGGATAAATCGAGAGGTCGTTACCAAGAACGGTGTCATAGTAAGACAAATTCACAATTCCGTCGTTGCCGTCAAGATAACATGGAATGAAAATTACTTTCACCTTATCGCTGCCGACATTGTGCATACCCAAGCTGTTCATCATGCCGAGAACACGGTCGTTGTTCATCTCGTGAAGCCAATGGGTAACCTGAGGCACATCAAGAGGTGTATCATAGGACTGACCGCTCTTCATACGATCCTGAAGGTCCTTGCGAGGCTCACCTACCCAACCCGGCACTTCAATAAATGCTAAGACATTTCTGTCGAGACGCTCATCGAGGCGAAGACGGTTCATCGCTTCGATGAACACATCGATACCCTTATTGCGGAACTCATAGCGACCGCTTGTGGCAACAATCAGTGTGTCGTCGCCTAACTGAGCACCAAGAAGAGCATTGGCAATATCTAAAAGACGCTTGCGAGCTTTCTTGCGTTTGCTCGTAAACACGGCACCTTTTGGAACGAAATTGTCTTCAAATCCATTAGGCAACACTACATCAACTGGCTTGTCTAACAGTTCCTTGCACTCGTTGGCTGTTATATCACTCACTGTTGTAAAACAGTCAACATAAAGAGCGGTCTGCTTCTCTATCGAATGCTTGCTCTGCATATTCAGCTCTTCAGCCATCTGATCGCCGTTATAAGCAAAAAGATAGTCGTAGAGGGGTTTCATATTGCCCGCAATACTGCGACCAATACTCGTGGCATGAGTGGTAAATATGGTTCCTATCTCGGGCAATACCTTATTTATATATAAGGCTCCAAGACCTGTCATCCATTCATTTGCATGATATACCACTCTCTTTGTATGGTCGAGATTATACTTATAGAAACTCTCTACCACTAAGGCTGCTGCATAGCTGAACATTGAAGCCTCGTCATAATCGCCGTAGGCGTGCAGGCTATCTACCCGGTAGTTTTCCCAAAGCCAAGTGTAAATCTGGTCTTTTTGACGGAAGTATGGCTTAAAATCCACCAGTATGGCTATTGGTTCACCTGGTATCGCCCATCTGCCTATGCGGACAAACAAGTCGTCTTCGGCAGCATTCATGCGCCATTCGGAATACAAAGTCTTGTCCTCTATGAAATATGGACTCTCTGTTTCTTTCCAAAAGTCAGGACCTATAAAAAATACACTGTCTGCAGAAGCTTCTTGAAGGGTTTTAGCACGCGTTGAGAGCACTGTATATATGCCACCAACTTTATTACATACTTCCCAACTGGACTCAAAAATAACGTCGGGATACAATCTTCTATCTGCCATTGTTGTAAAAATATGGTTGCAAAGTTAGCTAAAAAAAATTAAATTACCAATGATTTATATCATATTTTTATAATTAATCCGCATTTTTTGATTTATAGTAAGGTAAATTAAGAATATTTGCATGTCAGAATGTTAATTCTAACGAATTACTTGGCAGTATGGAATATTAATACTAAATTTGCAAAAAATAAAAGATGAAGAAATATATTATCACTTCTGCAATAACATTGATTGCTGGCACAATATATGGGCAGACAGACAAGAACGTCTTTAACTGCAATATTGAAAATAAAGAATATAATTTATTTATGCGTATTAACCTATACGATAATAATATCGAAGTACCACAACATGAGCTGTTCGGTGAATTGCCAGGATTTCTTGGTAAGAAACACAATAGTTTTGTATGGGCAATCACAGGAGCGAAATTCAAAAATGAACACACGGCTGAACTAACCATGATAAACGATTTCGGAAGTGAGGACTGTACTGCAATATTGACGTGCAAGAACGACAGTATTTATATATTGAAACAGAAAAACGGCAGTGCCCTGAAAGTTCCGGATAACAACAAATGGAAAAAATTACCTACGACAATGGAGTTTAAGCGAAGGTATTAATGGTTCTTGCCAAAGAGTCCGCGCAGTGTGAAATACAACCACTCTTGCAAACGGAATAGCCACCACCAACGACAGGGACGATAGCCAAATTTGGATGTCGTCCTTTTGTTCAACATGGAGCGATCGATGGAATTCCAAACTCGCTTAAGTTCCGAAAGTCCATAGCGCCGTTCATCGGCCGAAAGCTGATAGCCATGCACATGGTAGAACATATAGCAATCTATCAACACCAGCCATCGTTGTTGTTCGTAAAGCATCATCACATCGACATCAACACCTAATTCCTGCAACTGGCGTTTCATACTCTCGTTAGCACGTAGATAGTCGAAACGACGTACAGAGGCTTTGTGGGTCACTGACAGAGAATTGTCACGGTAATAGTAAACGGCTGAAGGAACATAGCGAACCTCAGAAGAATGATAGTAATGCTGACGTGTCGTATTATCATCGCTATAAGACCGACACGTATCGTCATAAGGCCATTGAAGATACAACTCACGCTGAGCGACATACCAGCCATGTACAGACCAGTCAAGACTGGCCACAAAGGCATCAAAGCCAGTCATTACAGAGGGGATAGGTTTATCGTAGTCTCTCTGACGACCTTGATTGTCGACTATCAACACCCGTAGAATAGCGCAACCAGTCTGAGGATAGCGTCGAAATACAGAAATGACTTGTTCTAAGGCATCAGATGCCATCCAGTCATCGCTGTCAAGAAAGGCCACATACTGTCCACGCGCATGACGCAGGGCTTCGTTGCGCACCTTGGCCTGTCCGCTGTTCTCTGCCATACGATATACCTCAATACGAGCGTCACGCAGTGCATAATCATTCAGTATTTTCAGAGAACCGTCTGTGGAGCAATCATCTACACAAATAACCTGAATATCCCTCAAAGTCTGATTAAGCAAGGAATCCAGGCATTGGACAATATAATGCTCGGCATTATAGACAGCAACAAGAACTGACACTTCAACTTCCATGATGAAAACGGCTGGTGATACGACTAACCAATTTATTCCACAATTTTGATTTCTGCTTTAACACATAGAAAGACACACATAAGCTGAGGGCAAACAACAAAAGCCCGGAAATCCAATACAACCATCCATATATTGTCATTGCAACAGTACAAGCAAAAATACAAACAGGAAGTTGCACAATAAAGATAGCATAGACGCCGCGTCTAAGCTGGACCCCGAATTTCAACTTCATAAAACTGATAACCATCAACGAGTTCAACAGGGCTGAAGCCAATAGCGCATAGCCCATGCCGGTCAATCCACAAAGATGGTATCCTACAACAATCAATATGGCCATAAAAATATCATAAGCACATTCTAAAAATAAATAGGACTTTGAAGAGCCTTTGGCCAATGACAGATACTCCATAGGAAGATTGACAGCCCGAAAGATTAAGGACAAGGACATCAGCCTCATCATATCTACTACTGGCAGAAACTGATAGGTAAAAAGAATGGGAATGGCAATGGGCAGAGCGAAAATAGTAAAAACCACCATTGGGGAAATCAACAGCAAAGAAACCTCTATCTGGCGATTAATTAGTTCATTAAACTTATCGGGCAGATGATTAACAGACGAGAGTCTGGGAAAGTAGTCTGTCTCCATCGCTGAGAACACCAAGCCGGCAAAGGTCATGATCATCATGTATCCAGTGTTATAAAGACCTACTGCCTCCAAACCTGATACATTGTTCAAATAGGTGCGTATCACAAAGTCGGCACCACTACCTAAGATAGCAGCCAGTGTAAAAGCGACACCCAGGCGTACCATATCCATTCCGTCACCCAAAATACCCCTGTCGCCTGCAAGCTGCAAAGGAAACAGCCGGTAAGAACAATGTATTGTCAGCAGCATGATAGCCAGTCCAAGCAAAACCAACACAGGCACAATGCCACTCTCACCAAAAAAATAATAAACAGGAATGATGATAAAGAGTCCTATCAGCACACTATATATCTGGATAACAGCCAACGATTTGAGCTGTCGTGCTCCTTTCAGGATGGCCGTTTCCCCCCCCGTTACCGCCAGCATGGCCACGAGTGGGGATAAAAGCATAAAATGTAGTGTATGATCGCCCCACGAAAAAGCCAGATTGCTCAGTGTTGAACCTATAAGTATGCATATCAACATTCCAAGCAAGCCCGTCAGCAGAGACCAGGCGCGTATCACCCGGATGAAATGAGCGATGCGTGATTCATCGGCTGTTTCAAACAGTTCTGATACATTACGCACAGCACTAAACGAGATACCCAAATTGGTGGCCTGCGAAATGAAGTTCACTGTAGTCTGAAAGAGTGCTATCAGTCCCATGCCGGAAGGCCCTAACAGCAAGGCTGTAACCTTGTTGCGTATAATACTTATGAGTATATTTAGTCCCTGCACACCACCGAATATGCCGGTGTATTTCAACACATGGTCGTAACTGTTTTCTGTTTCTTCGTTCATATTATTTAAAATGTAACGCAAAGGTTCTGCTTTTATTTCATATCTGCAAATAAAAATTGTACGAAAAACAGAACAATGTAATTGATGTTGAAAAGAAACTTGTATTTTATTTTGTTTTTCGTTCGTTTTTTCGTAACTTTGCCCTCAATTTTAAACAGATATATCAAATTGACAGAGAAACATATCGTTTTAGAGGATATTGACCCCGTGGTTTTCTATGGGACTGCCAACGCCCACCTGCATATTATGAAGGCGTTGTTTCCTAAGTTGCGCATAGTGGCACGAGACAACGTTCTGAGAATTCTGGGTGACGAGGAACATATGGATGCCTTTGAGACAGCTACAGAAAAGCTACGCCGACACATTCTAAAATTCAACACTCTGACCGACGAGGATCTCATTGATATTGTAAAGGGAAACCGAACCAAGGACGACGTGCCTGAAGGTGTGCTCGTGTATAGCATGAGCGGACGACCTATTAAGGCTCGCAGTCAGAACCAACAGGCACTCATCGACGCATATAATCAGAATGACATGGTTTTTGCCGTGGGACCGGCAGGGACAGGAAAAACATATCTCAGCATCGCACTCGCTGTAAAAGCACTGAAGGAAAAGACGGCTAAGAAAATAATTCTGTCACGCCCAGCTGTTGAAGCAGGCGAAAAACTGGGTTTTCTGCCCGGCGACATGAAAGACAAAATTGACCCGTACCTGCAACCGCTCTATGACGCTCTTGAAGACATGCTCCCACAAGCAAAACTACAGGACATGATGGAGAAACACATAATACAGATCGCACCACTCGCTTTTATGAGAGGACGTACCTTGAGTGACGCTGTCGTTATACTCGATGAGGCTCAGAACACTACGCCGGCACAAATCCGCATGTTCCTAACGCGAATGGGATGGAACACAAAAATGATTATCACCGGCGACATGACGCAGATCGACCTGCCGCGAGAACAGAAGAGCGGACTGAAAGAGGCTTTGCGCATACTGAATGGTATCGAGGGAATCGGTGTGGTCAATCTCAACGAAAAGGACATCGTGCGACATAAACTTGTGACGCGTATCGTCAATGCCTACGAGCGATTCGACAACCCACAATGAAAAGCAAAAAAAAGCAAATCAAATGTAAAATACAAAATTGTAAATATAGATGAAAGCATTAACAAAGACCGACTTCCACTTTGATGGACAGAAAAGCGTGTATCACGGAAAGGTACGCGACGTGTATGACATTAACGACGACCTGATGGTCATGGTTGCTACCGACCGTATCTCAGCATTCGACGTGGTACTGCCTAAAGGCATTCCTTTCAAAGGACAGGTGCTCAATCAGATAGCGGCAAAGTTCCTTGATGCTACAACCGATATCTGCCCTAATTGGAAACTCGCCACACCCGACCCTATGGTAACGGTTGGCCTGAAATGCGAGGGGTTCCGCGTAGAAATGATTATCAGAAGCATTTTGACTGGTTCGGCATGGCGCGAATACAAAAACGGATGTCGTGAACTGTGCGGCGTGAAACTGCCTGAAGGCATGAAAGAGAACGAACGCTTCCCCGAGCCCATAATAACACCGACGACAAAGGCTGACGAGGGACACGACATGAACATCTCTAAAGAGGAAATCATTGCCCAGGGACTAGTTTCCGCTGACGACTATGCCGTAATGGAAGACTATACACGTAAAATCTTCGCCCGTGGACAAAAGATAGCAGCAAAGCAAGGACTTATTCTTGTCGATACCAAATATGAGTTCGGCAAACGCGACGGTAAGGTATATCTCATCGATGAAATTCATACACCCGACTCCTCGCGCTACTTCTATGCCGATGGCTATGAGGAAAAACTAGCAAAAGGCGAGCCTCAACGCCAGCTCTCAAAGGAATTCGTGCGTCAGTGGCTCATTGAGAATAACTTCATGAACGAACCAGGACAAGTAATGCCCGAAATTACCGATGAATATGCCGAGAGCGTAAGCGAGCGCTACATTGAACTGTATGAGCATATCACGGGAGAAAAGTTCGACCGTGCAACCGAGACAGACGACATTGCAGCACGTATAGAGCGTAACGTCAGCAATTGGCTGAAGAACCGCTAATTATCAATTTATAATCCATGTACGGTCAGGAAGAGATAAAACCTTACAGTGAGGCTTTAGAAAAGGGGCAGCAGGTAGAGCAGATGTTCAACAACATCGCTCCTACCTACGACACACTGAACCACCGTCTCTCATGGAATATAGACAGAGGATGGAGGTGCAAGGCAATAGAACAACTTGCGCCTTATCGTCCGCAAACGATTCTCGACATAGCTACGGGAACAGGCGACTTTGCCATTCTTGCCGCCGAAATGTTGAAGCCTCAATCACTTGTCGGTGCCGATATAAGCGAAGGAATGATGTACGTGGGGAGGGAGAAAGTGAAAGCGAGGAATCTCAACGACATCATTTCTTTTACCAGAGAAGACTGCATGGATCTGTCCTTTGCCGACGAAACTTTCGACGCAGTGACGGCGGCGTTCGGAATACGAAACTTTGAGAATCTTGACCGTGGACTGAAAGAGATGTTCCGCGTATTGAAAAGCGGCGGACATCTCAGCATCGTTGAACTGACTGCACCAGTAAGTTTCCCCATGAAACAACTATTCCATATATACTCGCACACCGTCCTACCCGTTTATGGACGTATCATTTCGAAAGACAATAGCGCATATAATTATCTCACTCGTACTATCGAGGCATTTCCGCAAGGCGAACGTATGGTTGGAATACTGTCGGAGGCAGGATTTTCCGAAGCATCGTTCAAAAGACTGACATTCGGTATCTGTACAATGTACTTCGCAGAAAAATAGACATTTAAACATATTCAATCAACTATGGACAAATACGGACTTATCGGCTATCCACTGGGACATTCATTCTCAATTAGCTACTTCAACCAGAAGTTTGAAGACGAAGGCATTGATGCCCAATATGTGAATTTCGAAATTCCTAATATCGACTCGTTGCCCGAAGTACTCGCATCAAACCCTAACCTCGTAGGATTTAATATCACTATACCATACAAGGAGAAAGTGATACCATTCCTTGACCATGTCAGTCCGGAAGCACGGGCTATTGGTGCTGTAAACGTGGTGCGAGTAATGCATGAAGGAAAGAAGACACTGCTCAAAGGCTACAACTCTGATGTTATCGGATTTACCCAAAGCATAGAGCCGATGCTTGAAAGATACCATAAGAAAGCTCTTGTACTCGGCACTGGCGGAGCATCGAAAGCAATAAGCTTCGGACTGCGACACCTCGGTCTTGAGACTATTTCAGTAAGTCGATATGAGCGTCCAGGAACTATTCAGTACGACAAAATCACGCCTGAAATCATTAAAGAATACAATGTAGTTGTAAACTGTACCCCGTTAGGCATGTATCCTAAGACAGACGAATGTCCTGACCTTCCTTATGAAGCAATGGACAATCATACAATACTCTACGACCTTATATATAATCCAGACGAGACGCTGTTCATGAAGCGGGGTGCAGAATACGGTGCACAGACTAAAAACGGACTTGAGATGTTACTTCTTCAGGCATTTGCCTCATGGGAATTCTGGCATGGAAAAGAATAACTAATGGGGAGCATTGAGATATATTTCATAGTCTTCGGGGCACTTGTGGCAACCGGCCTCTGGGCAGACCTGAAGAACAACGGCAAGCAGCAGACACTTACCGACAGCCGTAACCGTGAATTGAATAAAATCACCCGCCGTTATAACGATGTAACTCAGATGCTCATTGACTCATACAGG
>CAMOEW010000052.1 GCA_946612625.1 uncultured Prevotella sp. | reverse complement strand
CTACTGGCCAAGCCGTCAGCCACAGACAAAGAGCTGCATCAGGTACTACATACGGCAATGGCCGACTTCGTAGAACAACTGCCCGAAGGAATAGATACGGAGATTGGCGAACGTGGCAGCGGACTGAGTGAAGGTCAGGCTCAGCGTATCGCCATAGCTCGCGGACTGCTGCGTCCTGGTTCGATAATGTTACTCGACGAAATAAGTTCGGCACTTGACGAAGATACGGAAAAAGAATTGTTTGTCAGACTGTTCGCCAAATGCCGTGAAAAGACGATAATAATGATTACTCACCGCTCGGGTGTTGCCCGCCTTTGCGACGACGTCGTGACGATGGATGCTTCTGCTTAGGCTTGTTGCCACCGCGACGGCTTCCACGGTAGTTATTACGGCGACGCGCCACCGAGGAATGTCGCACGGGATTGTATTCAGGACCTTCGCCAAGCTCCTCGGGAAGAGGATTCTTCAATACTTCCTTCTCAAGAAATTTCTCGATTTCACCGAAACGTTGCATGTCGCTCTCATTGACAAATGTAATGGCAACGCCATCGCGTTCGGCGCGTGCAGTACGACCTATACGGTGTACGTAGTCCTCGGCATTCTTGGGAACGTCGTAGTTGATTACCATGAAAATGTCGTCGATGTCAATGCCTCGTGCTACGATGTCAGTGGCAACAAGCACATTCTTCCTGCCTGCCTTGAAGTCGAGCATCACGTCGTCGCGCTCCTGCTGACTCAGGTCGCTGTGCATCTGGCAACAGTTGATATTCATCTGGCGCAACTCGCGCGCGATTTCCTTGACTTTTTCTTTCTTGCCGGAAAAGATTATAACACGGTCAAGTTGGTCGTTATTGAAAAGATGTCGTATGATGCCGAGTTTCTGCTTGTCGTAGCACACGTATGCCGACTGACGGATCTTCTCGGCCGGCTTGCTCACAGCAATCTTTATTTCGACGGGATTGTGAAGAAGCGTGCGCGCCAGTTCCTGAATCTTCTCGGGCATGGTGGCTGAAAACATTATTGTCTGTACATCGGATGGCAATTGTTTGGCTATTGTGAGGATATCGTCGGAAAATCCCATGTCAAGCATACGGTCTGCCTCGTCGAGAACAAAGAAACTGACGCGGCTGAGATCGACATTGCCCATCTTCATGTGCGACAGGAAGCGTCCGGGAGTAGCTATCACTACATCGGCACCAAGGCGCAGGCTCTTCATCTCCTGGTCGTAGCGCCCGCCATCGTTGCCACCGTAGATGGCAACGCTGCTGACACCGTCAAGATAATATCCGAAACCCTGCATCGCCTGGTCTATTTGCTGGGCAAGCTCACGCGTGGGAGCCATTATGAGGCAGTTGATGGCATCTTTGGGATAGTTGCCGTCGTCTATCAACGAAAGAATTGGAAGCAGGTAGGCTGCAGTCTTTCCGGTTCCCGTCTGTGCTACACCGATAATGTCATGGTAGTCGAGTATTTCAGGTATGCAACGTTCCTGAATCGGTGTACACTCGTCGAAGTGCATGTCGTAGAGAGCATCAAGAATATTGTCGTTGAGATAGGTATCTTCAAATTTCATTGTCAGTTTGGTGCTTGTTTATAACAGAAATATGCTATTAGGAAGAATATCAAGTTTGGTATCCATGCTGCCAGCATTGGGGGAGTGTTGGCATTGATGGCAAATGTGGCAGAAACGGTTTGCAGCAATATATATGCAAAGCTGAGTCCAAGTCCGATACCGAGATAAAGTCCCATGCCACCCTTCCGCTTGCGCGACGACAGGCTAACCCCAATAAGTGTAAGGATAAACGACGCAAAGCTGGAAGCAATACGCTTGTGGTATTCCACTTCATACTGTACGACGTTGCTCGAACCACGGTCCTGCTGCTTAGAAATATATTGTAGCAGTTCTGGTGATGTGAACGTCTCTTGCTGTCCTTTAGAGAATACAAGATCCATGGGCTCCATCATAATCATCGAATCAAGCTCGAACCCGCTGGTGATATGCTCGCGCATTCCGGTGAGTTCGCGAATTTTCCAATTCCGCAGTTTCCATCTGAAGCGGGTGTCGCTGATGGTATCATATTGTATTGTTGTTGCGGTCAGATGGCTTACGAGTTTCTTCTTGTCAAACTTGTCAAGACAGAAGCCATAGCCGGTTTTGTGAATGTCGTCGTACTGGTTGATGTATGCTACGACATTCTTGTCAACCTGCAGTTGAACGTTGGTTGCCGAGGTGTTCTTTTTGTTGCTCTTGTACATGGCTTCGAAGTCATGGCGTATGATATTGCCTTTAGGAATGACATAGCTGCCGAGGAAGAAGTTGAGCACGGCTATCAGTGCTGCGGAGATGAGATAAGGGCGAAGCAGACGCTTGAAACTCATGCCGCATGCAAGCATAGCGATAATCTCACTGTTGCCGGCTAGCTTGGATGTGAAGAATATTACAGCAATAAATACAAACAGCGGACTGAATAGATTGGCAAAATAAGGAACAAAATTGGCATAATAGTCGAAAACGATTGCCCGAATTGGCGCATGGCTTGCGGTAAACTTTGCCAGATTCTCGTTAACGTCGAAGACAATTGATATGGAAATAATAAGAATAATGGCATAGATATATGTTCCGATGAATTTGCGGATTATGTAGGCATCGAGCCGCATGATATATTTAAGGGGGCTGGCATACGAGAGCCAGTGGAGAATCGTCAGCAATACTCTCCGTAATGAACGCCATCGTCTCAATACCCTATGCCGTTTCCTTATTGTCTCAAATTCCATTATTCCTTATTATAATTACACGCGTCGTCCAAGATCGCCGACAATAGAGTTCTTCCACTGTACAAAATCGCCTTGTTCTATATGTAAACGGGCATCGCCGACAAGACGGAGGTAGAAGGCAAGGTTATGTATGCTTGCTATCTGCATGGCAAGCAGCTCTTGTGCCTTAAACAGATGATGAAGATATGCCTTGGTATATACTTTGTCGGTGTAGCATCCGTCAGGGTCGATAGGCGAGAAGTCCATCTCCCATTTCTTGTTGCGCATGTTCATAGTGCCTTGATACGTGAATAGCATTGCATTGCGACCGTTGCGGGTTGGCATTACGCAGTCGAACATATCCACGCCACGCTCAATCGCTTCAAGGATATTCTGAGGAGTGCCGACACCCATCAAGTATCGTGGCTTGTCTTTAGGTAGGATTGCATTTACCACCTCTATCATGTCGTACATCACTTCTGTAGGCTCTCCTACGGCCAAACCACCGATGGCATTGCCATCGGCACCCTTGTCTGATATAAATTTTGCGGCTTCACTGCGGAGGTCTTTGTATGTACATCCCTGCACGATGGGAAACAGACTCTGACGATAACCGTAGATAGGTTCTGTAGCATTAAACCGACTGATACAGCGGTCGAGCCATCGTTCGGTTAGCTTCAACGAGTCTTTGGCGTAGCTATAGTCGCTCTGCCCGGGAGGGCATTCGTCGAATGCCATCATAATGTCTGCGCCAATGATGCGTTGGGTATCCATAACATTCTCGGGAGTGAAAAAATGCTTGGATCCGTCAATGTGCGAACGGAATTCGCACCCTTCTTCTTTCAGCTTGCGGATGCCTGTAAGCGAGAATACCTGAAAACCTCCCGAGTCGGTAAGGATAGGACGATCCCATCCCCCGAAACGATGCAGTCCACCGGCTGCTTTCAGTATATCAAGACCGGGACGAAGATAGAGATGATACGTATTGCCAAGGATGATTTGTGCACCTATCTGCTGACGCAGTTCTGAGAAGTGGACACCTTTCACACTGCCCACCGTGCCTACGGGCATAAATATAGGTGTTTTTATCTGTCCGTGGTCGGTAGTTATGATACCTGTACGGGCATCACTCGCAGTGTCGGTATGTTGAAGTTCGAATGTCAATGTATTGCTCTTTTATTTCTTCTCTTCCTCCTTTGGGGCGTCGTCTGTCACTGTCAGCTCGACGGGATTTTCCACGATTTCATCAGTGAGAGCGAAATCCCATACTTGCTGAACATTCTCAACATAGTGGAATGTTACACCAGTAAGATACATTTCAGGAATCTCGTCGATATCCTTCTGATTCTCCTGACACATTACAATGTCGGTAATGCCGGCTCGTTTGGCAGCAAGGATTTTCTCTTTTATGCCACCTACAGGCAGGACTTTTCCTCTAAGTGTTATCTCGCCGGTCATTGCTGTGTTCTTTCTTACCTTGCGTTGAGTCAGAGCAGAGGCTATTGAGGTGGCTATTGTGATGCCTGCCGACGGGCCATCTTTGGGCGTCGCTCCTTCTGGCACGTGTATATGTATATTCCACTGGTCGAAGATACGATAGTCGATGTTCAGTCTGTCGGCATGAGCCTTGACGTATTCAAGGGCGAGCACGGCACTCTCTTTCATTACGTCGCCAAGATTTCCGGTGAGCGTGAGTTTCGAACCCTTGCCCTTGCTCAGCGATGTCTCGATGAATAAAATCTCGCCACCGACGCTTGTCCAGGCAAGACCGGTGACAACACCGGCATAGTCGTTGCCCTGATAGATATCGCGATAGAATGGTGGTTTTCCAAGCAAATCTTCCAATTCCATGGGAGTGATTTTTTCGTATGGCAACTCACCGTTGATAGCTTTCTTGAATGCAAGTTTGCGTAAAGACTTGTTTATTTGTTTCTCAAGCTGTCGCACACCGCTTTCGCGAGTATATCGCTCTATTATCTTTTCTATAGCCTGCCTATTAAACTGAAGCTTTTTATCGCTGTCAAGACCAGTGTTCTCTTTTTCCTTAGGAATGAGATGACGCTTGGCAATCTCTATTTTTTCTTCGGTAATATACCCGCTTACTTCGATTACTTCCATACGATCGAGTAGGGGACGGGGGATTGTACCGAGATTATTAGCTGTGGCAATAAAGAGTACCTTAGACAGGTCGTAGTCCATGTCGAGGTAGTTGTCATGGAATGCGGAATTCTGTTCTGGGTCGAGCACTTCGAGCAATGCTGACGCTGGGTCGCCATTGATTGTGTTTTGCGTAACCTTGTCTATTTCATCGAGAATGAAAACTGGATTTGAGGAGCCTGCCTTCTGGATATTTTTGATAATACGTCCCGGCATGGCACCAACGTATGTACGCCTATGCCCGCGAATTTCCGATTCATCGTGCAGGCCGCCAAGCGACACCCTTACGTACTTTCGTTTCAATGCTTCGGCAATGCTCTTGCCGAGACTCGTCTTTCCTACTCCAGGAGGTCCGTAAAGGCATAGGATGGGCGATTTCAGGTCGCCGCGCAAACTGAGAACAGCTATGTATTCGAGTATGCGCTCCTTGACTTTCTCCATGCCATAGTGTTCTTTGTCGAGAACTTTCTGAGCACGTTTTATGTCGAGATCGTCATTGGTGTATTCGTTCCAAGGAAGCGATACCATCGTCTGAAGATATGACAGCTGGACGTTGTATTCGGGTGACTGCGGATGCAGTTGGTCGAGTTTCTCCATCTCTTTGTTGAAGACATCCTCTGTTTCCTTCGACCATTTCTTCGTCTTGGCTGCTTTCAGCAATTCGCTCTTCTCGGGAGTTGACTCGCCGTTGCCCATTTCTGCCTGGATATTTTTTATCTGCTGCTGTAGGAAATAGTTCCTCTGCTGTTCGTCGATGTCGTCGCGTGTCTTGTTTCGGATGTCAAGCATCTTGTGCTGGTAGTTAACCTCGCGATTAAGAATCTTCAGCAAATCGAACATCCTGTCGAGAAGAACGTTCTGTTTCAGAAGGTCGAGCTTCTCGCGGTTGTCGAAAGGCAGGTTTGAACAGATGAAACTCAGAGCCATCATGTTGTCGTTGATATTGTTGATGGCGTATGATGCCTCGTCGGGAATATCTTCGTTCATCTTGATATATTGAAGTGCTACCTTTCTTATCTCTTCCATTCCCATCTGGAAATTTTCGCGGCTGCTCTTTGTCGAGGGCTCCAGTTCAGGGGCTGCGACAACTTCTCCGCGAAGATACGGACGGCGACGGGTCAGACTGTTGAGAAAGAAACGCCCGAGACACTGTACTATTGCCGAAACATGGCCGTTGGGTAAAGAGAGCACTCTCACGACTTTGGCATAGACACCACATACGTGCAGATCCTTCATCTTTGGATCTTCGACGTTCGGGTCAAGCTGGCTTACAATGCCAATAATTTCGCCGGAATTTTCCGCCTTATGAACAAGTGAGAGACTTGCTTCACGGCCAATGAGGAGTGAACTTACAATGCCAGGGAAGAGCACAACATTGCGCACAGGCAGGATGCCACATGTGTTGGGCACAGACTGATTAAGCAAATCTGAGAAGTTACCGTCGAATTCGGCAATCATCGAAATTGCACTGTTTTTCTGATCGTTACTCATTATTTCTTTCCAATAATATTAATTTGGGGGTGCAAAGGTACTAATTAATTTTGGAAAACAGAGTGCTTACATTATATATTTAACGAGAATTAAATACTGTTTAAGTTGTTCGTTGCCTTTGGCGTATAGCTTCAAAGAGCAGAATGGCTGCGCTCACCGACACATTAAGCGAATCGAGCTGTCCGAGCATGGGGATGTGGATATGAGCATCTGCAGCTTTGCGCCATTCACTGGTAAGTCCGGTGGATTCGGTACCCATGACTATAGCCGTTGAGACGGTCATGTCAGAATCATAGTAAGCCTTGGAGTCCTGTAATTGTGCTGTGAGTATCTGAACGTTGTGTGACTTCAAAAATGAGAGACATTCATCAGTGGAGCATGTTATGCACGGTACGCTGAAAACTGCTCCTATGCTGCTGCGTATGAGATTGGGATTGTAAATATCCGTCAATGGGTCGCAAATAATCATGGCATCGGCACCAGAGGCATCGGCACTGCGTAGCATAGCGCCAAGGTTTCCGGGTTTCTCAACACTTTGCAAAACTAAGATGAGAGGGCGCTCGGAGAGCTTCAAGTCGCTGAGACTGTAACAAGGAGATTTCGCTTCTGCAATGATGCCTTCGGTACTGCTTCGATAGGCAATCTTTTCATATACTTTTCTGCTTACTGTAAAACATTTAGTTCGAGACATTTGGGTACGGATGACTGAAGTATATTCTGTGTCATTGAATAGTTCTTCGCAGCAGAAAAATGTTTTAATGTCATATCCTGATTTGATGCAATGGAATACTTCCCGCTGTCCCTCGACGACAAACAACCCTTCCTTGCGTCTCAACTGCGATTTTATTTGCAGTTGTAGCAACTGCTTGATTTTGGGATTCTGAATACTTGTTATATAATTGTCTATTTCCATACTTCTCATTCATTTGACAAAAATTATGGAGTATAGTGAATCTTTGGTGTCGCTTGATCTAATTGTTCAATTTCACGCTCAAGTTCTTCCTGACTGAATTTCGGCTCTGCGTTCTTCTTGACTTTTTTCTGCGGCTGAGCGTCAACATTGCGCCTCTGTTGTGAGGACGTATTGGACTCTCGCGCAGAAGAGGATACGTCAACATTCTCCATACTCGACTCTATAAGAGGCCTGCCGTCTGCATCGAAAGTGTAGATGCCGGCACTTGTCTGTCCTGTAGTTTTGTTGACAAGAACAAAAGCAAAAGTCTCCTGACTATATTGACGTACAAGCGAAATAACTTCGACTGGCAGTTTTCCGATATATAGACTGGCATCTTTGGCCGGTTCGAAATGCTGGGCAAAGTCAATAAGTGCACGGCGATAGCGTATGTCCTTCACTGTCTTGTGGGCTTCGGGAGTGTCGAGGATAATGTCGAGAAGGCGGAAGTCTGACTCGTTTGCCAGGAATGCCCTTGAAACATATCCTTCAGTTCCACCGTTCTTGACTTTCGCCCACGACTCCAGTGTGTCGATAAGCTCAACGGCTTGGCCATAGGTGATCGAGCCGATTTTTTTGCCGTTAGTGCCGTTTTGGTCACGAATATTCAGTTGTTCGGCAATTACATATAATGTGGTCTCGGATCTACCTACTGACGACGAATCACCGATGAAAGCGGAAAAAAGTTTATAGCCGCCAAATATCAGCAGACCAATAATGACTATTGATAGACAACTCTTGAACGTACCAGTGTTGTTTGTCGGTTTGGGAGTCGTCGGTTTGGGAGTTGTCGGTCTCGGGGTTGTCGGTCTCGGGGTCGGCTGTGGACGTGGCTGTGGACGTGGCTGTGGCTGTGGTTGAGGTTGTGGTTGTGGTGTGAATATAGTGGGATTTGAAGGACGGCGTGTGAACCGACCGCCTGTAGGACGAGTGGGTTGGGGACTGGGAGCAGGCTCCGGTTGGGGACTGTCCGGGGTAGAACTCTCCATTTCTTTCTTGAAATCGGCGAAGTTAGCCTCTGTGTACATCTTCTGTACTTTCCCACGGAAGGTTTTTGTACAGGTGGCTATCTGCGGGTCGCTGCGATGGTATTTCTCGCTGCGCCGCAGAATGTCACATTTCTCATTGCATGTCGCTATGTCGTCGGGAGTGATTGTCTTGTGAGTGCGCCAGAAATTGCGAAGAAAGTCCGATGCTTCTTTCTCTTCGGCCGACAACTTCGATTGGTACTCATCGAGCTGTGCACACAGTTCGTTCCACTCTTTTACTGTAGATTTAAGCAGTATTGCATCCATAATGTCATTGTATTGTCTTTGTTGCCATCATACTCTTTGCAGCCTTTATCTCATCACGTGTCTTCACACCTTTCAAACGGAGTGTGTAGTCGAGCACATCACGACCCACAGTGAAGTGAACGGAAAGGATGCCTTCCTCGTCAACTTTGAACTCCGTGATGGCATCGGTGCCTTTGGGATGATTCTTGGTGATTTTCAGAATGCGTTCATCAATGAGAATGCCACATTCAAGCGGAGCCTCCTCGTCGTTGACGGGGTCGGTGAGGTCGCTTTCATAAACCACGCTCTCTATCGACTGCTGGTTGTCGTACATCGTTCTGCCTCCTATGGAGCCGGAACAAGGTAGAGGAGTGTTGGCAAACAGGAAATTATGAATGAATCCTTTGTCGTCTTCAGAACCATGGTACTGGCGTATGCCGTATGTTTTGCTGGTGACATTGACGACATGGGTCTCATTTGTACCGAGTGGCTTGGGGGCTTCTTTTGTCAGACCCTTGCTAAACATATCCTTTCCTTTGGTATAGGCTGCATTCATAGCGTAGATAGCGGCCCCCTTGGCTACAATCTCGTCGGGATCGTTAAGACGCGAGTTACAATTAAACACCTTATCAATATGTGCCTTGACCTGAGGCATACGGCTGGAGCCGCCTACAAGCAGAATTTCATCGAACGTGTCGTAGCCCTTGTCGGCAGCAACGTCGAGCACGTCGTACATCGCATCAATCGTCTGCGAGAGGAGGTCGGAGGTGATTTCGTCGAACTGTTGACGGCTGATTTCTACACGGGCATTATATCCCTGATAGCTGAAATTCCATTTCACCGATTCCTTGTGGGTGAGCAAGCGTTTCTTGCTCTCTGCGTCTAGCATCAGTGAATTGTATAGAACAACATCGTCGAACAGGTCGAAATTGGTACCGTTCTGTTCGTTAAGTGCGGTTACAAGATACTTTGCAAGCTGAGTGTCCCAGTCAACACCGCCGAGGTGATGGTCGCCACCCGTAGCTATAACCTGAATGTTACCGTGGTCGGCTATCAGATAAGTAACATCGAACGTGCCACCACCGAGGTCATAGACAATGAACGAGCGCCGCTCCTTTTGCTGCAAACCATATGCGATGGCGGCAGCAGTGGGTTCGTTGATAATCGAAAGTACGTTCAGGCCAGCTATCTCGCCTGCCTGTTTGGTCTGCATACGTTCCTTGGTCCCGAAATAAGCCGGACAGGTAATAACCACGTCGCGGATATTAGCATTGTTGAGCGAGTTGGCATCATCTACCAGTTTTTTCAGGATAAATGCTGAAATCTCTGACGGGTCGTAATGATAAGGATAGTTGTTTTTCTGTTTGTCGAAAGCATCGTCGTTACCCATGTCGCGCTTTGCAAATACAACGGTGTTCTCTGGCTCTGTGGCAAGCATCTCCTTGGCTTCCTTGCCAACTACTATCCTGTCTTTGGTCTCAAAATAAACTGCCGATGGGGTGATGGTATCGCCCTCGAAATTGCGCAACACCACAGCCTGATCAAAACGGTCGATCTGTGAGATGCAACTGTAGGTGGTTCCGAGGTCGATACCGTAAACTTCTCTTCCTTGTATCATATTATTCTATAGTCTTTGAAGCGATGATACTCTTAGAGTATGCAAGTTCTTCGCTACTCTTCACGCCGGTAATCTTCAGTGTGAAGTCGAGCTTGTCGTTCTCAACGCGTGCACTACAAGAGAGAATGCCCTCGTTGTCGATTGAAAATGTCACCTCGATTGGCGTTCCCTGAGGCCACTGCTTTGTCAGTTGCAATTTGTGGTCGTCAACTAGCATACACTGATTTTCCTTTACTATAGTGTCGGTCTGGGGGTCGATGAAATCGCTCTCAAATACCTTCATGGGAACATAGCTCTGGTTAGCAATCTGTGTTACGAACGTCTGTTTTACTGTACATGGAAGCGAAGTGTTAGCAAATATCAGATTGTTGACTTCGTCGGTATTGACATCGGTTCCATAGGTCTTGCTGGTTACGTTTACCACTGTTGTGCGGTCACCGGTGATGGGAGCGGGTTTAACGTCGATGTCACCGTCTTCCCATGCCGAGATAGCCTGTGCGTATGCCTCATTCATTGCAAAGATGGCTGCACCTTTTGCCACGCACTCATCGGGATCGTGATACAGGGCATCGCAGCCGAACTCCTTGTCAACGCGCTCCTTGATTTGTGGCATACGACTTGAACCGCCAACGAGCAGGAACATGTCGGGGTCGGAGTAGCCTTTCTGCTTAGCAATATCAATCACCTCACGCGTCTTGTCGATAGTTTCGTTAAGCAGGTCGGCAGTAATGTCGTCGAACTGCTGGCGGGTGAGTTCCAGACGCATGTTCTGACCTTCATACGTGAAGTTCCATTTTATCGACTCTTTGGCAGTGAGGTTCTTCTTCTTCATCTCGGCTTCTAGAAGAAGCGAGTTCTTGAGAATCGGCTCGTTGTCGAAATCATAGCTTGTGCCATTCTCGGCATTGAATGCCGTGAGCATGTATTTTGAAAGTGCTGTGTCCCAGTCAACACCTCCGAGGTGATGGTCGCCACCAGTGGCAACAACCTTTATTGCCCCGTGGTCAACCTGAATGATGGTTACGTCGAATGTACCGCCTCCAAGATCATATACGAGAATTGTCTTGCGCTCTTCGAGTTTTACTCCATAGGATATGGCAGCCGCAGTAGGCTCATTGATGATGGCGAGAACGTTGAGACCAGCAATTTCGCCAGCCTGCTTAGTCTGGAGACGTTCCTTGGTCCCGAAATAAGCCGGACAGGTAATCACCACGTCCTTGATAGGTTCGGGATTGTCAGCAAGTGCATTCGCATCTTGCACGAGTTTCTTCAGAATGTATGCAGAAATCTCCGATGGATCGTAGTGGTACGGGTATTTGTTTTTCGTCTTGTCGAATGCCTCGTCGTTACCCATGTCGCGCTTTGCAAATACAACGGTGTTCTCTGGCTCTGTGGCAAGCATTTCCTTGGCTTCCTTGCCTACGATGACTTTGTCCTTGTTGTTTGGCTCAAAATATACTGCCGACGGGGTGGTGGAATCGCCTTCGAAATTACGGAGAACCACTGCCTGGTCAAACTTATCTACTTGTGAAATACAGCTGTAGGTTGTACCTAAGTCAATGCCATAAACGGCTCTGCTATTGTCCATAGTCTTAATTGTTTTTATTAGTTAGTATTATTTTCTTTCATATTTATAAACAAACACGTTTGCCTTGACGAATATTTTATCGGTACGTGTGTTCTTGAAGCCTCCGTTGACCACGCGCTCGATGACGTTGTCCTGGTCTTCCTGGTCGGTTGGAAGCACTTTAAGTGCATTGTCTTCTTTTGGATTATACAAGTCGCCAGGAGCTGGCTCATAGAATCTGAGGTCATATTCGTCTTCAAGCATGTCGCTCACAGATGTTGTGTCGAAGATAATATTCTTCTTCAGTTCTTCATATAGCTTGGCTTTGTCGGCATCAATTTCATTTTCCTGAGAGGCTATGTTTTTCACACGCCCCCAAAGTTTGGTGTGAATGGAGATAATCGACTTAATCATAGGACGTTTAAGGTCGTCGTAAAAGTTGCCGTTCAAACGCTCCATTTCCTTATGAAGGTCACGGATGATGTCGTCTTTGCGTGTAGCTTGTTCAAGAATCCCAGTTATCTTTTCCAGCTGTGAAAGCACTGGGGAAAGATCTATCTCTGATTGTACTGCAGGTTTAGTTTCAGTTGGCTCGACTTCGGGAGTAGCTTCAGTTTCCGGTTGTTCTATTACTTCCACTTCTGCAGTCTCAGTTGGCTTTTCGATAGGTAGTAATCCTTCGATTTCAGACATGTTAATCAGTAACATTTGTGAGTCACCATTTACAATGGTATGCTTCTCGATAAAATCGCGAATCCACTGAATGCGCTCTTCTTTCTCATGCTGAGTAGGCGAAGCAGGCTTAAAAAAATCAAAGATGTTCATAAGTTTTAATTTTTAGTTTCTTGGTGCAAAGATACATTTTTTTTTTAAAAGAAAGATATTTAACACCTCAAAAAAGCATCATTGGATAAAATCAAAGCGTCAAATTCGCAATAATTGCGTTGAGAGGCTTACTCTCAACGCAATTTCTGTAATTCATCAGCCATTTCCTTCTGTAGTTTCTTTGCTGCTTCTCCCGCTGCATTGGCAAAATCTTCGCCATTCCCGGCATAAATGATTCCACGAGACGAATTGACAAGCAGACAACAGTCGCTGGTCATTCCGTATTTGCACACTTCCTGCAGACTTCCACCCTGTGCTCCGACACCGGGAACGAGCAAGAAATGACTGGGCACAATTTTGCGGATGTCTTCGAACATACGCCCCTGGGTAGCACCAACGACGTACATCATGTTTTCGTCATTGCCCCACTGCTGCGATACTCGCAGGACTTTCTCGAAAAGTCGTTCATCTCCGGTTCCAGTGGTCAACTGAAAATCATTGCTTCCTTTATTGCTTGTCAGTGCAAGCAGGACAACCCACTTGCCGTCGTAACTGAGAAAGGGCTTGACACTGTCCTCGCCCATATAGGGAGCTACGGTCAGAGCGTCCACCTGCGTGTCACCCTCAAAGAAGCTGCGAGCATACATGGCACTGGTGTTGCCAATGTCGCCACGCTTGGCATCGGCGATGATGAAGTGGTTTGGATAGTTTTCACGAAGATAAGCCACTGTTTCCTCATAGGCTACCACACCCAAAGAACCAATCGACTCGTAAAAAGCCAGGTTGGGCTTGTAGGCTACACAGTAGGGAGCCGTGGCGTCGATGATAGCTTGATTGAAGGCCATAATGGCCAGTGAGTCGTCGTATTCGTCTCCATCTTCTATTTCAGACTTACAGGCGTCAATGACACACTGTGGAATTTTCTTGATGTCGGGATCTAAACCCACACAGAGAAACGTCTGTTTCTCCTTGATCTGCTCTATTAGTTGTTGTCGGTTCATTTGCTTAATAACTTTTTAATCGTGAGAATTACAAATCTTGATACACAGAAGGCTATTAGCCAAACAAATAAAAACTTCGAGAAGGGGCTGTGGTATTGGTTGGCCACACAGCCAGAAATAAATACAGACACAATGTCAGGCCAATTGCTGACAATGCTCTTCCACGACCATTCTCTTTTTATGTCTTTCCAGAATCCCATAATATGAATTTATAGTTCTTATGAATTTATAGTTCTGACTCTTTCATGCGCTCTGCATTCTCGGCTACGGTCAGAGCATCGATCATCGGTTGAATGTCGCCGGCGAGGAATCCTGACAGGTCGTGTGTAGTATAGCCTATACGATGGTCGGTCACTCGCCCCTGTGGGAAATTGTACGTGCGGATTTTGGCACTTCTGTCGCCTGTGGAAACGAGACTTTTGCGTCGGTTTGCTATATCATCAACATATTTTTGATGCTCCTTATCATATATAAAGGTATATAGACGTGAAAGCGCACGTTCCTTGTTTTTAGGCTGATCGCGAGTCTCAGTACACTCAATAAGAATTTCTTCGGTTTCACCAGTGTTAGGGTTCTTCCACATGTAGCGAAGGCGTACGCCCGACTCAACTTTGTTGACGTTTTGTCCACCGGCACCACTTGAACGGAAGGTGTCCCATTTGATTTCGCCTTCGTTCACGTGTACTTCAAACTTATCTGCCTCGGGCAGAACAGCAACGGTTGCCGCCGATGTCTGCATACGACCATTACTCTCGGTTACGGGCACTCGCTGAACACGGTGTACACCCGACTCATATTTTAACGTACCATAGACATCGGCACCACTCACGGCAAAGTCAATTTCCTTATATCCTCCTACTGCACCCTCGTTGAAATCGGTGATTGAGAGCTGCCAACCTTTCGACTCGCAGAATCGTTTGTACATATTGAAGAGGTCGCCTGCAAAAAGGCATGCTTCGTCGCCGCCAGTACCGGCGCGGATTTCCATTTGCACGTTCTTGGCATCCTCTGGATCCTTTGGAATGAGTGCTATTTTTATTTCTTCCTCTAACTTCGGCTGTAGCTCTTCGTTGGTAGCAAGTTCTTCACGTGCCATCTCTTTCATCTCAGAATCGCTCTCATTGGCTATAATGTCCTTTGCCTCGCGGATGCCGTTGAGACAAGCAATATAACGCTTGCGAGCATCCATGATGTCGCCCAGGTCTTTGTACTCCTTGGTGAGTTTGACAAAACGCTGCTGGTCGGCTATCACATCGGGGTCAGTGATGAGTGTTGACACTTCCTCAAAACGGGCCTCCAGACCGTCGAGTTTCTGTAGGATGCTGTTGTTATCCATAGTTGAATTCTCCAAAATCAGATTTTATCGTTAGACTCTTTGCTCCTTCTTCAATATGGCCTACAATCCTGGCTTCTATGTTGAAGCTTCTGGCGATGTCTATTACCTCTTCAGCGTGCGATTCGTCGAGATATATCTCCATTCGATGCCCCATATTGAATACTTGGTACATTTCACGCCAGTCTGTACCGGAACATTCGTGGATGACATTGAAAAGTGGTGGAACAGGGAACATGTTGTCCTTAATAACCCGACAGTTGTCACTGACGAAGTGTAGTACTTTTGTCTGTGCACCGCCAGTACAATGTACCATGCCGTGAATCTCATGGCGAAGAACGTCGAGCAACCGCTTGATGACAGGAGCGTATGTGCGAGTGGGGGAGAGCACAAGTCGGCCCGCATCAACAGGAGAGCCGTCAACACTGTCTGTAAGACAATACTTGCCGCTATATACGAGTTCATCAGGAACAGCATGATCGAAGCTCTCGGGATATTTTTTTGCCAGATACTTGGCGAAGACATCGTGGCGGGCGGATGTAAGACCATTGCTACCCATGCCTCCGTTATAATGCTTTTCGTAGGTTGCCTGACCTGTTGACGACAGTCCGATGATAACATCACCAGGACGAATGTTTGCATTGTTAATTACATCACAGCGTTTCATGCGACATGTAACGGTGGAATCGACTATAATGGTGCGTACGAGATCACCAACATCGGCGGTTTCTCCGCCTGTGGGATAGATACCGATTCCCATGTCGCGCAATTCAGCGAGCAGTTCGTCGGTTCCATTGATAATGGCAGAGATCACTTCACCCGGTACAAGCATTTTGTTGCGTCCAATGGTAGAGCTAACAAGAATGTTATCTACGGCTCCAACGCAGAGAAGGTCGTCGGTATTCATCACTATAGCATCCTGGGCAATACCTTTCCATACAGACAGGTCGCCCGTTTCCTTCCAGTACATGTAGGCCAGACTCGACTTTGTGCCGGCTCCGTCGGCATGCATGATGTTGCAGTAGTCGGGGTCGCCGCACAATATATCGGGGATAATCTTGCAGAATGCCTGTGGGAAGATTCCTTTGTCTATATTTTTTATGGCGTTATGTACATCTTCCTTTGCGGCACTCACGCCGCGCATCATATATCTGTTGTCCATTATTGGAATTTTCTATTCTTAAATCGTTTAATTCTTCAGCTTTAAAATTTCACCTGCGGAGCTTTCTCGGCCCCTGCCTCTGCTTCAAACTTAGCTTTCGTTTCAAAGCCGAAGATTCCAGCAAGGATATTGTTCGGGAATGTTCGTACAGTCTGGTTGTATTGCTGCACTACATTATTATATGTATTACGTGCCTCGTTGATTCGGTTTTCTGTACCTTCGAGTTGTACTTGCAATTCACGGAAGTTCTCGTTGGCTTTCAGATCGGGATAATTTTCCTGAATAGCAATAAGACGACCGAGAGCCGACGACAGCTCACCCTGAGCAGTCTGAAATTCCTTCATCTTCTCAGGAGTCATCTTCTCTGGGTCGAGAGTAATCTGAGTGGCTTTCGACCGTGCAGCAACTACGCCTTCGAGGGTTTCCTTCTCATGTGCAGCATACCCCTTTACTGTTTCAACGAGGTTAGGAATAAGGTCAGCGCGACGCTGATAGGTTGACTGAAGGTTGGCAAGTGCCGTCGTGGCGCTTTCATCAACGCTTACCATACTGTTGTAAGTTCCTTTCACCCAGCCGTACAATCCTAAGACTACGACTGCAATAATGATAATAATGACATACGACTTTTTCATAACAATATAATTTTAATTTCTTATATGCAATTCTACCAACTCGACGTTGCTCCTCCTCCTCCGGAACTTCCACCTCCGAAAGAACCGCCGCTGAAACCACCTCCGCTGTTGAAGCCATCTCCTCTGCTACCAATAAACACTCCGGAGCCCGACGATGCTGGTGCAAATGGATTAGCCATGAATGTCGAGCGACCTGACAGCCATCCATATCGTCCTGCAAGGAAGATGAACAATGCTATCCATCCTATAGTTGGCAGGAACATGAAAAGCAGAATCTCTGACGGGATTTCGTCTTCATCATTGTTGTTGTTATTCATTAGGTTCGACATATGTGGCAGTTGTTTGCCCTGTAGTGTCCGTAATATCGCTTCCGTCAGATAAATCATGCCGCTGTCGGGCTGTTCTGCCTTCATGCTTGGTATGAGATATTGCTCCTGCAGACGGAAACACTCTGCATCTGTTAGGTCAGCTTCGAGCGACCGTCCTGTATGCGTTCTCACTAAATGATCTTCATAAGCAAGTACGATTACCAGTCCGCGGTCGTTCTTGCCTACGTGGTATATATCGAAAATGTCTTGTGCAAAACGGAAGATGTCTTTGTTCTCGATATGGTTAACTATAGCTACTACCGACTCTATGCCAAGAGAGTCATCCAGTAATTTAAGTGTTTTGTTCATCTGCTGTTCTGTGCTCTCGCTCACTACAGCGTCGGGATTGCAAACATATCTGGAGGCATCCTGAAGATGTGTCATAGGCAGAGTCTTTGCGCTCCATACACGGTTTTCTGCAGTTTGCACCAGCCGTTGTTGCTGAGTGACCTGTGAACTTCTCTCGTCGGCAGCTATAGTCATTCCTCCACATGCGATAATCTGTGTCGCAATACCAATTATAATCAGTGTTTTCCAGAAACGTTCGTATTTGCTACTCGAGTTTGCTTTTGCCCATTGACGGAGAAAAGTAGTGTATTCACGATGGTATTCCTGACGATTATTATTATATTTTCTTTCGTACTCTTTTCTTAGACTCTCATTCGACGTGCGCAAACCAAATCTTCTACCATCTAATGTTAGTGAACGTTTGTCGTTCCTGTATGAGTCAATGAGCATCTGAGTTACATCGTTATAACGGCGGGTGATTTTGTTCAATTCACGGTTACGGCTGTCGGTAAGTGTCTGCTGCTTGCCGTTG
>CAMOEW010000051.1 GCA_946612625.1 uncultured Prevotella sp. | reverse complement strand
CCCCAAAAAAAAACAGTGGGCAAGCCCCGCACTTAATCCCGGCGAAAAATATTTCAGCCATGCAGCCTCCAGGTTCTCTATAAAATAATATTATAGTATATATAATAATGTATATAATATGAAGACTTCAGACACAGGCAGCCGCAGTTACCTCATAGCCATAGTAATGGTGGCAGTACTCGGCGGACTGCTTTTCGGCTACGACACTGCAGTAATCTCCGGAGCAGAAAAGGGACTTCAAGCATTCTTCTCGAATGCGAGCGATTTCCAGCACACTGATGCCATGCACGGTTTCACTTCATCGTCGGCACTCATCGGCTGTATCATAGGCTCTGCACTTTCCGGCCTACTTGCTACCCGACTCGGACGTAAGCGTTCACTCATCCTCGCTGGAATACTTTTCTTTATCTCCGCCTTAGGAAGCATGGAACCCGAGTTTTTATTCTTCGAGCATGGCGTTCCTGCCTACAACCTTCTAATTGCGTTCAACATCTACCGTATAATAGGCGGTGTGGGCGTTGGACTAGCCTCTGCCATCTGTCCAATGTATATCGGCGAGGTTGCCCCCTCGAATATTCGCGGAATGCTCGTAAGCTGGAACCAATTTGCAATCATCTTTGGCCAACTTGTGGTTTATTTCGTCAATTTCTTCATCCTCGGCGACCATATTCAGCCACTTGTTGAAGATATGGGCAAGGGATTTGCAGCAATAGCTCCTAATGCCCAGTGGACGGTATCCACCGGCTGGCGCTATATGTTCGGGAGCGAGGCCGTCCCCGCCGGACTCTTTACATTGCTCATCTGCTTCGTTCCCGAGACTCCGCGTTATCTCGTTATGATTGGCGAAGACAATAAAGCCCTCGCAATCCTCAGCCGTATCAACGGCACGTCTAAAGCTCAGCAGATTCTCCAAGACATCAAGGATACCATCACGGAAAAGACTGAAAAACTGTTCACATACGGATGGCTCTGTATCTTTGTGGGTATAATGCTCTCCGTGTTCCAGCAAGCAGTAGGCATCAATGCCGTTCTCTACTATGCTCCACGTATCTTCGGAGACATGGGTATGGACGATCCGATGATGCTCACAGTATTTATGGGCGTGGTAAACATTCTGTTCACCCTCGTAGCAGTGTTCACCGTCGAGCGTTGGGGTCGTAAGCCACTTCTCATCTGGGGTTCGCTCGGCATGGCTCTTGGAGCCTTTGGTGTTGCCATATCCTTCGGGCATGAGGGGATGGAGTTCGTCACAGCCGCATCCATCATCGTGTATTCCGCCTCATTCATGTTCTCGTGGGGCCCCATCTGCTGGGTACTCATTGCCGAGATTTTTCCCAATACCATTCGTGGTGCTGCCGTGGCCATTGCCGTTGCGTTCCAATGGATATTCAATTTCATTGTGTCATCGTCGTTCGTGCCTATGTTCAACATGCACCTTACCGATGGTGACGACTTCGGTCACTGGTTCACATACGGACTCTACGGCGTGATATGCATTATCGCAGCAGTCTTCGTATGGAAATTGGTACCAGAGACGAAGGGTAAGACACTGGAGGACATGACAAAGTTATGGCATAGCCAAAAGAAATGAAACAATTATAAAAAGAAATAGTAAAACTATAAAACGAAAATCAAAATGAATTGGAGTTCACATGAATTCATCTGGCTCGATTGGGTAGTACTTGCCCTCGGCCTATGTGGCGTGGTGGCCGCCGTATGGTATGCCATCTGGAAAGACAAGAAAGCTCAGCAAGGCGAAGACTCGTCGGCATACCTTTTCGGAAAAGGAGAGCCTTGGTATGTAATCGGAATGGCCATCTTCGCCGCCAACATCGGATCTGAGCATCTTGTTGGTCTTGCCGGCACCGGTGCCAAGGACGGCGTTGGAATGGCACACTGGGAAATGCAGGGATGGATGATTCTCATTCTCGGCTGGCTGTTCGTTCCTTTCTATCAGTTGCTCATCAACAAGATGGGAAAGATCATTACGATGCCCGACTTCCTGAAGTTCCGCTACACCCAACGCACTGGTTCGTGGCTTAGCATCATCACCCTCGTGGCCTACGTTCTTACAAAGGTTTCAGTCACTGCATTCACCGGCGGAATTTTCTTCAAGTATCTGCTTGGCATACCGTTCTGGTATGGAGCCATTGGGCTTATTGCAATTACCGCAGTGTTCACCGTCTTCGGAGGAATGAAGGGAGTAATGACACTGTCGTCAATCCAGACTCCAATTCTTATTGTAGGCTCCTTCCTTGTGCTCTTCCTCGGACTGTCAGCTCTCGGCGACGGCAGCATCACGCAGGGATGGGAAAATATGATGGCAGCCTGCAATGCCGCACATGATGGCTACGGCACCACTCACATGTTCCACACCAACCCCGGCGATCCTATGTATCCACAATTCCCGGGCTACGTAGTATTCTTAGGAGCTTCGATCATCGGTTTTTGGTATTGGTGTACTGACCAGCACATCGTTCAGCGTGTACTCGGCCAGGTACCGGGCGAGGACAATGCCAAGGTAATAGCTCGCGCACGTCGTGGTACTATCGCAGCAGGTTTCTTCAAGATTCTACCCTGCTTTATGTTCCTCATCCCCGGAATGATTGCATACGCACTGTCGCTCAAAACCGGAAGTGGCATTGAAATGGACATCACAAACCATGAATCAACCGACGGTGCCTTTGCCATGATGGTGAAGAACATCTTACCCGCCGGTATCAAGGGAATCGTTACCATTGGTTTCGTATGCGCACTCGTGGCTTCTCTGGCAGCATTCTTCAACAGCTGTGCGACATTGTTTACAGAAGACTTCTACAAACCGATGAAGAAAGGAAAGAGTGAAGCTCATTATGTATTCGTAGGGCGCATGGCAACTGTCGTTGTTGTGCTGCTGGGTCTGGCATGGATGCCGATTATGATGAACATGGGTAATCTCTACTCTTATCTTCAGGACATACAGTCGCTCATTGCTCCAGCCATGGTTGCTGTGTTCACATTAGGTATCTTCTCCAAAAAGATTACTCCGAAAGCCGGTGAATGGGGACTTATCGGAGGTTTCCTCATCGGAATGGTACGTCTCATAACAAACGTCATAACCGATTCTGGCAAGGCAGTGATGGATGGTGCATTCTGGGATGCAACCGCTTGGTTCTGGCAGACCAACTGGCTCATCTTCGAATGCTGGCTTCTCGTCTTCATCATCCTGTTGATGATTTGCGTTAGCTGCTTCACACCTGCTCCGTCGAAAGAGCAGATTGACGCCATAACCTTCAGCGCCGACTTCAAGAAGAGCATCAGCGAAAGCTGGGGCATCTGGGATATTGTCGGCACATTGGTGGTTATAGGACTCTGCGGCTGTTTCTATGCTTACTTCTGGTAATAAAAACAATGAATTACTATAACGCACACTCCAAACTATGGGTGTCGGTCGATTGTATCGTCTTCGGCTTCGATGAGAACAGACTTAAGGTTCTCATCGGACGCCGACAGATGGATCCTGGACGCGGCGAGTGGAGCCTCTATGGGGGCTTTGTCGGCGAAGACGAAAGTCTCGACGATGCAGCAAGCCGCGTTCTCTACTCCCTCACCGGTCTGCGAAACCGTTACATGCGCCAAATAGGAGCTTACGGCAACGTGAACCGCGACCCAGGCGACCGTGTCGTCTCAGTAGCCTACTATGCTTTCATCAGCGTCAACGACTATGATAACAAGCTGTTGCAGAAACACAACGTTGAATGGGTTGACATCAACGATATGCCTCAGATGTATTCCGACCACAACACGATGGTCGATGATGCACTGCAGATAATACGTCGCAAGATAAGCACCGCACCTATTGGTTTCAATCTCCTTCCGAGTCTGTTCACGCTGACACAGTTGCAAAAGCTCTACGAGGCAATTCTCAACACAGAGCTCGACAAGCGCAATTTCCGCAAGCGCATCAAGGAGATGGACTTCATCGAGAAAACCGAGCTTAAGGACAAATTGTCATCAAAACGCGGTGCATTCTACTACCGTTTCAACAAGAAAGCCTATACTGAAGATTCTAATTTTAAACTATAAAGTCATGTTAGAAGAACTAAAACAAAAAGTATTCAAAGCCAATCTTGATTTGGTAAAACAGGGTTTGGTAATATTCACATGGGGCAACGTTTCCGGCATTGATCGCGAGAAGGGTCTCGTTGTTATTAAACCGTCGGGCGTTGACTACGACGTAATGAAGGCCGACGACATGGTTGTCGTTGATCTCGAAACAGGCAAAGTAGTGGAAGGCAATCTCAATCCCTCCAGCGATACTCCAACACATCTTGTATTATACAAGGCATTCCCCAACATTCAAGGAGTGGTACATACCCACTCCACATACGCTACGGCATTCGCTCAGGCAGGGCGCGACATCCCTAACATCGGCACCACCCACGCCGACTATTTCTACAAGGACATCCCATGCACCCGCGACATGACAAAGGCAGAAGTTGAGGGCAACTACGAATTAGAGACGGGCAACGTCATTGTGGATGAGATTCTGAACATCCGCAAGATCAATCCCGACCACACTCCTGCCGTTTTAGTTAAGAACCACGGTCCGTTCTCATGGGGAACGTCTCCCGACAATGCTGTATATAACGCAAAGGTGATGGAGCAGTGTGCAAAGATGGCATTCGTTTCATTCTCGGTTAATCCGAACACAACAATGAACCCTCTTCTCGTTGAGAAACACTATAACCGCAAACACGGTCCTAACGCTTACTACGGTCAGAAAGGTCAAAAACATTAATTAACTATTATAAAACTAAAAAACAATGATTAAAGGATTTGAGAACTATGAAATTTGGTGGGTAACAGGTGCACAACTTCTTTACGGAGGCGACGCAGTCGTTCAGGTAGATGCCCACTCTAAGGAAATGGTAGAGGGTCTGAATGCTTCCGGCATTATCCCTATTAAGGTGGTTTATAAAGGAACGGCAAACTCTTCAAAAGAAGTAGAAGCCGTGATGAAAGCAGCCAACAACGACGACAAATGTGTGGGTATCATCACTTGGATGCACACCTTTTCGCCTGCCAAGATGTGGATTAAGGGACTGCAGGATCTTCACAAACCCCTACTCCACTTCCATACCCAATACAACGCCGAGATTCCTTGGAACACGATGGATATGGACTTCATGAACCTGAACCAGTCAGCTCATGGCGACATCGAGTTCGGTCATATCTGCACCCGTATGCGCATTCCCCGCAAGGTCGTATGCGGCTACTGGAAGGACGAGGCTGCCCAGAAACAGATTGCCGTTTGGGCTCGCGTAGCTGCCGGCGTAGCCGATGCTCACAACGTGCGCTGCCTGATGTTCGGTATGAATATGAACAACGTGGCCGTTACCGATGGTGACCGCGTAGAGTTCGAGCAGCGTCTTGGATATCATGTTGATTACTATCCCGTCAGCTCTCTGATGGAATACTTCAAAAAAGTGACCGACGCCGAGGCCGATGCTCTTGTGGAAGAGTACAAGAAAGAATATACTATCAAGATCGACGAAAGTGGTGAGGAGGTATATTGGCAGAAGGTGAAGAACGCTGCTAAAGCAGAAATTGCCCTGCGCCGCGTACTGAAGGACGAGGGTGCCACTGCCTTCACCACTAACTTCGACGATTTGGGCGATGCTGACATCGATGCTCCTGATTTCTGTGGCTTCGATCAGATTCCCGGCCTTGCTTCACAGCGCCTTATGCAGGAGGGTATCGGTTTCGGTGCCGAGGGTGACTGGAAGACAGCTTGTCTGTATCGCACACTTTGGATTATCTCTCAGGGTCTGCCCACCGGTTGCTCATTCCTCGAGGACTACACGCTCAACTTTGCCGGCGACCGCTCTTCTTGCCTTCAGAGCCACATGCTTGAGGTTTGTCCGCTCATCGCTACCGACAAGCCCAAGCTCGAGGTTCACTTCCTCGGCATCGGTATCCGCAAGCAGCAGACCGCTCGTCTGGTGTTCACCTCAAAGGTTGGTCGTGGTATCAAGGCTACCGTTGTTGACTTGGGCAACCGCTTCCGCCTGATCAGTCAGGAGGTTGAATGCATCGAACCGAAGCCCATGCCCAACCTGCCTGTTGCCAGTGCCCTGTGGGTTCCCCAGCCCACATTCGAGATTGGCGCCGGAGCATGGATTCTCGCTGGCGGTACCCACCACAGTGCATTCTCCTACGACCTCACTGAGGAGTACTGGGCAGACTTCGCTGAAATCACTGGCATCGAGTATGTTCGCATCAACAAGCAGACCAACATTGCCGACTTCAAGCAGACGCTGCAGAACAACGAAATGTACTACATGCTCAGCAAGGCGCTTCGCTAATTGATAATAATTGATAATTATGACAGCAAAAGACACTATTCAGCAGGGTAAAGCCGTTCTCGGAATTGAGTTCGGCTCTACCCGCATAAAGGCTGTTCTCATCGACGAAGACTACAAACCGATAGCACAAGGAGCTCACGAATGGGAGAACCAACTCGTAGATGGTCTGTGGACCTACTCCATCGAAGCCATCTGGTATGGTCTGCAAGACTGCTACGCCGACCTTCGCAAGAATGTTATGTCGGAGTACGGCGTCGAGATAGAGATACTGGCCGGCATCGGTATCTCAGCCATGATGCACGGCTATATGGTATTCAACGACAAGAATGAGATTCTTGTACCTTTCCGCACCTGGCGCAACACAAATACAGGCAAGGCAGCCAAGGCATTATCTGAGCTCTTCGTTTATAACATCCCTTTACGATGGAGTATCAGCCACCTCTACGAAGCCATCCTCGACAACGAGGAGCACGTTCACGACATCTCGTTCCAGACCACGCTTGCCGGATATATCCACTGGCAGCTCACAGGCGAGAAGGTGCTCGGTGTTGGCGATGCCTCCGGCATGATGCCAGTTGACCCTGAGACGAAGACCTACAATGCCACGATGGTAGCTCGTTTCAACAAGTCCATCGAGAAATACGGTTTCCCATGGACTGTTCTCGACATTTTCCCTCGTGTTCTTGTTGCAGGCGAGAATGCCGGCTTCCTTACTCAGGAGGGTGCCAAGCGTCTCGACATCAGCGGTCATCTTAAAGCCGGCATCCCATTCTGTCCTCCCGAGGGCGATGCCGGAACAGGAATGGCAGCCACAAACGCTGTTAAACAGCGCACGGGTAACGTATCGGCCGGAACATCATCATTCTCGATGATTGTACTCGAAAAAGACTTGTCAAAACCATACGAGCCTATCGACATCGTCACCACTCCCGACGGCAGTCTTGTTGCAATGGTTCACTGCAACAACTGCACAAGCGATATCAATGCATGGGTGGGCATCTTCCGCGAGTTCGAAGAACTTATGGGTATCAAGGTTGATATGAACGAACTCTATGGCAAACTGTTCAACAAGGCTCTTGAGGGCGATGCCGACTGCGGCGGCATATTGTCTTACAATTATGTCAGCGGCGAACCGGTAACGGGTCTTGCCGATGGTCGTCCGCTCTTTGTTCGCTCTGCCAACGACAAGTTCAATCTGGCTAACTTCATGCGTGCCCACCTCTACGGTGCCATCGGTGTGCTGAAGATTGGCAACGATATTCTTCTGAAGGAAGAGCATGTCAAAGTTGACCGTATCACCGGCCACGGCGGCTATTTCAAGACTCCCGGCGTTGGTCAGCGTATGCTGGCAGCCGCCCTCAACTCACCGATTTCAGTGATGGATACGGCAGGCGAAGGTGGAGCGTGGGGTATAGCCTTGCTTGCAGCATACGTTGTGAGCAATCCTGACGGTCTGAATCTTGCCGACTGGCTTGAGACTAAAGTCTTTAGTGGAAACACCGGTGTAGAGATTGCTCCTAATGCCGATGATGTTGCGGGCTTTAACCGCTACATTGAAAGCTACAAGGCCGGTCTTGCCATCGAGCATACCGCCTGCGAATCAAAGAAATAAATTCAATAGCAAGCTGTCAAACGAGGGCGAGCCATTACGTAGGCTCGCCCTCGTTATTTACTTTTCAACCATTCGGAACATTGTTCAGCGCACCGCTCTCCGTCAACACCGGCCGAGACGATGCCGCCAGCATATCCCGCCCCCTCTCCGCAAGGGAAGAGGCCTTCGATACCGACGTGCATCAGCGTATCGCGATTGCGCAATATACGCACCGGCGATGATGTTCGCGTTTCAACGGCAATCATCACAGCCTCATTTGTGAGAAAACCGTGTGATGTCTTTCCGAACGCCTTGAATCCCTCTTTGAGCCGTCTTCCTATTGATTGCGGCAGCCAGAAATGCAATGGCGACGGAATCAGTCCCGGTGCATACGACGATTTGGGTAGGTCGTAACTCAGCCGTCCGTTGACAAAATCGGCCATACGTTGCGCAGGAGCCGTCTGCTTCATGTTTCCCTGCTGCCAGCAGTCGCGTTCCAGACGTTCTTGGAATTCAAGCATTTTCAGCTGTCCGTTTCCATCGGTAATGTCTTCCGGTCGTATCTCTACCACCATGCCACTGTTGCTCCACTGTCCGGAACGGTTGCTCGGACTCATTCCATTGACCACTATCTGCTGAGGTCCTGTTGCAGAAGGAATAACGAAGCCTCCCGGACACATGCAGAACGAATACACGCCTCGTCCGTCAACCTGAGTGACAAACGAATACTCGGCAGCAGGCAGATAGCGTCCCCGTCCCTGACGGCTGTGATACTGTATCTGGTCTATGAGCATCGAAGGATGCTCAAGTCTCACCCCCACAGCAATTCCTTTTGCCTCAATCTCTATATTGGCGTCGGCAAGATAGCGATAGACATCACGTGCAGAGTGTCCTGTGGCGAGGATGACGGGACCTTTGTAATTGACAATCGACAATTGGTTGTTAACAGTTTTCTGCGCCTCTATGCCAATAACCGTTCCTTTATCTACGAGCAGCCGTGTCATCTTCGTCTGAAAATGCACTTCGCCTCCACAATTTATGATGGTGTTGCGCATGTTCTCTATCACCCTCGGCAATTTGTCGGTGCCGATATGAGGATGGGCATCGGCAAGAATAGCCGTCGATGCCCCATGCTGGCAAAACACATTCAGTATTTTCTCAGTATTACCACGTTTCTTGCTGCGAGTGAACAGCTTTCCATCAGAATAAGCACCTGCCCCACCCTCCCCGAAACAGTAGTTGCTCTCGGGATCAACCTTCTGAGTCTTGGTTATCAGCGAGAGATCTTTCTTTCGCTCGTGCACATCCTTTCCTCTCTCAACGACTATCGGTCGTACGCCGAGTTCAATAAGCCTAAGTGCGGCAAAGAGTCCTCCCGGTCCTGCACCGACAACGACCACTTCCCGACAGTCGGACACATCGCGGTATTCCGTGTGCTGATACTCATCGTCCGTCGGCTGTTCGTTGATAAACGCTCGCACCTTCAGATTCACAATTATTTGTCTCTGTCGTGCATCGATGCTACGTCGCAGAACCCTCATAGCTGTGATGGTCCGCTCATCGAATCCATACTCTTCAGCAACATGCTTCCGCAACCTCTGCTCGTTGGCAGCAGTGTCTGGTGTTACACGCAGCTGATATTCCTGTATCATAACTTTATTTTCTTCTTTGCTGTCTTGCTCTCGTTGTGTATTCGGTTGAGGGCAGTCACCACATATGTATATTTCGTCTTGCCATCGGAATATGGAAGTTTGTAGTAAGTGTCTGTTGTGATTGCCACAATTTTTGTTGCGTCGTTCAAGTCTGTTTTCTCGCCGTTAGCGAAACGATAAATCACATATTCCGCTGCTTTGTCTGCCCATGACTTATCCTTCGCCGGAGTCCAAAACAGCACATAGTCGGAGTCTATCCACATGGCTTTCAGCTTTTTCACCTTTCCCGGTGCTTTTCTTTCAATGAAAGTCATCGATGGCTGCAACGCCGGAGTCTTCCAGTATTTATTAGCAAGCAGCGAAGCATAGTTTCCCACATTATCACAAGCTACCTTTGAATACCACAGCACAGTACCGTCAACGTTGACCAACTGTCTGTGCAAAGCGTATTTTGCGGGCTGTTGGTTCTGGTTTGGGTTGTTGGGGTCGGAGTTTTTCACCGTTCGCTCTATATCCTCTCCGATAAACAGCGGACGGTTTGCTGCATTTTTGTTCCACCAGTGTATCAGCTCGTCATAGTCGGCCGCCTTGTGTCCGATCTCCCAGTACAGCTGCGGCACGTTATAGTCAATCCAACCATTGTTCACCCATTTTAGCACATCGGCATAGAGGTCGTCGTAGTTCTGCAGTCCGTTTGTATTACTGCCGTTCGGGTCATTTTTTTTGTTTCGGTATATTCCGAAGGGCGACACTCCGAACTTTACCCACGGCTTCACTCTACGAATAGTCTCGTGCAGTGCCTTTATCAGCAAATCTACATTATATCTCCTCCAGTCGCCTTTGTCGGCAATTCCATTACTGAACATTCTGAACTCCCGTTCATCGTCAATAGTCTGTCCAGCCACCGGATATGGGTAGAAATAATCATCGATGTGCAGTCCATCTACATCGTACCGCTGCAAGATGTCGGTGACGATGGTACAAATATAGTCGCGATTTTCTTGCAGTGCCGGGTTGGCAATTATCATTCCATCGTAGTTGAACACCCTTTCCGGGTGCAGCCGTGCATAGTTGTTCTGCGCCAGCACCGTTGTGGTTTTTGTCTTCACGCGGTATGGATTAATCCATGCATGTAGTTCCATGCCCCTTTTATGACACTGTTCCACCATCCATCTGAGCGGATCCCAGTATGGATATGGCGGTTTCCCTTGCTCTCCTGTCATGAATCTGCTCCACGGTTCGTATTCACTGGGGTAAAGAGCGTCGAACTCAGGCCTAATCTGGAATATTACAGCGTTGCAATGCATTTTTTTTAGTTCGTCGAGCTGCCATGTCAGATAGTTCTGCATCTTCTCTGTGCCCATGCCGTTAAACTGTCCGTTGACACACTGTATCCATGCTCCCCTGAATTCTCGTTTCTGTGCCTGTAAGCTCAAGATGTTTACAAGCATCATTACACATATAAACAATAACTTCTTCATTATCTTTCAGAACAATTTGAGTCTATCTTCTCTTGCCTCGTCAATAGTTTTCAGTTTCGTCTGCTCTTTGCTATACTGTTCACGCAGTTGTCTGTATTTGTCGTCCAGTTCTGACCGCAGTACATTTTCTTCGTCATGGTCAAGCAGGCGTGAAGCTATGAGTGCATTCTGCGATGCATCCTTCATCCACACCACGGGTCCTCCATAAACGGGTGCTATTTTCAGTGCCACGTGCATCTCGCTCGTGGTTGCCCCTCCAATCATTATAGGAATGTCAAGCCCTGCACGTCGCATCTCGGTCGCCACGTTCACCATTTCCTCAAGACTGGGAGTGATTAGTCCGCTGAGTCCTATCATATCCACATTTTCCTCTATTGCCTTTCTCACAATCTGTTCTGCCGGCACCATCACCCCCATGTCGATAATCTCATAATTATTACATGCCATCACCACGCTTACAATGTTCTTTCCAATGTCGTGTACGTCGCCTTTCACTGTTGCCAGCAGTATCTTCCCAGCCTTAGCCGCACCGTCGTCGCGCTCTGCCTCAATGTATGGCTGCAGTATCTGTACGGCCTGCTTCATCGTCCGTGCCGTTTTCACCACCTGCGGCAGGAACATTTTTCCGCTTCCGAACAACTCTCCCACTCTGTTCATTGCCTTCATAAGCGGCTGTTCGATGATATCGACCGCATGAGGATATAGTGCCAGAGCCTCACTGATATCTTCTTCGAGGTGTTCGCCCCTTCCCTTTATCATGGCATACTCCAGTCGGCTGTCAACGTCGCCGTGCCTCCACTGTTCGTCGTCGTTTGCCACTATGGACGCAGGGTCGTTCTTTCTCCGTTCCTCCTCAACCTTGATGTTGTTTGCCAGTTCTATGAGGTCGTCGGCAGCACCCTTTCTCCTGTTCAGCACCACATCCTCAATGATGTCGAGCTGTTGTTGCGGAATGTCGCTGTATATCACCTTCGTTGCCGGATTTACGATACCGAAGTCCATACCTTTTTCGATGGCATGGTAAAGGAATACTGCATGCATTGCCTCGCGGATGTAGTTGTTTCCCCTAAAGGCGAACGAAAGGTTACTCACTCCACCGCTTACGTGTGCTCCTTGCAGGTTATGTCTTATCCACTCCGTGGCTCGTATGAAGTCGAGCGCGTAAGCGTCGTGCGCTTCCATGCCGGTAGCAATAGCGAGCACGTTAGGGTCGAAGATGATGTCCTCGGCATTCATCCCAACGCTCTCTGTCAGTATCCGGTATGCCCTTTCCGCGATTGCAATTCTCCGTTCGTATGTTGTGGCTTGCCCCTCTTCGTCAAAGCACATCACAACCACGGCCGCACCGAATCTCATTACGTCGCGAGCATGTTTTATAAATACCTGTTCACCCTCTTTTAGTGAGATGCTGTTGACAATACATTTTCCTTGTACGCATTTCAGTCCTGCCATTATGACGTCCCAGTCCGACGAGTCAATCATAATCGGCACCTTGGCGATGTCGGGTTCTGCGGCCACGAGATTCAGGAAGGTCTGCATCTCTTTTTGTGCGTCGAGCAGACCGTCGTCCATGTTTACGTCGATTACGAGAGCACCGTCGCTCACTTGTCGGCGTGCAATGCTGAGTGCCTCGTTGTAGTTTTTCTCTTTTATCAGCCGTAGGAATTTTCTTGATCCGGCCACGTTGCATCGCTCGCCAACGTTGGTGAATGTCGGCAGGTCGAGCACATCAAGTCCACTGAGCCTGAGGTTGCGGTATCTCACGGACTTCACGTGGGGCTTTCTCCCTTGTGCAATTTCCGAGTATGCAGCAATAAACTTCTCAGTTGTTCCGCAACATCCCCCGACGATGTTTACCAGTCCTTCGTCGATGAATTCCTTTATCTGCGGGGCCATCGTTTCGGGTGTTTCGTCGTATTGTCCCATGCTGTTTGGCAGTCCGGCATTGGGGTATGCACTTATATAATAAGGAGCTTTCCGTGCCATCTCTCTGAGGAACGGTTTCATCTGCCTACCCCCGAACGAGCAGTTCAGTCCCACCGAGAAAATGTTGTAGCTGCTAATGCTTGCTATAAAAGCGTCGATGGTCTGTCCGCTAAGTGTTCGTCCGGCCAAGTCGCTTACGGTCATGCTCAGCATTATGGGCAACTCAACGTTGCGTTCTTTCATCACGTGTGATGTAGCGTCGATGGCTGCTTTTGCATTCAGGGTGTCGTATATCGTCTCGATGAGAATAGCATCCACCCCGCCTTCCACGAGGGCGTCGGCCTGCTCGTGGAAGGCGTCGTAGAGTTCATCGTATGTCACTGCTCTTGCTCCGGGATTACTCACGTCGGGCGACATCGAGCAAGCCTTGTTCGACGGGCCTATGCTTCCTGCCACAAATCGCGGCCGTTCCGGGGTTGAATATTCTCTGGCCGCCCTACATGCTATCCTTGCACCGTTGAATGCCATTTCCCTGCAATATTCTTCGGTATGATAGTCAGCCTGACTGATCCGCTGGCTGTTGAAAGTGTTGGTTGTTATGATGTCAGCTCCGGCTTTAAGGTATCTGCGGTGTATGTCGGCAATGATGTCGGGTCGCGTAATATTCAGAATGTCGTTGTTTCCCTTCATCTGCCATGATATATCCCTGAATGGCTGTCCACGGAAGTCTTCCTCGCCGAGGCCATAGGTCTGGATCATCGTTCCCATCGCCCCGTCGAGTATCAATATTCTCTGTTTTATTATATCCTTCAATCTTCTATTCTTTTATTCCGACGTTTCATGCGCCGGCTCCGATCCTTCAATATTTCTTCATTGCCCTGTCCATTTCCCTGCGGTCTTCTTTTTCCTTTAGTGCCTGCCGTTTGTCGAAGGCCTTCTTTCCTTTGCAGAGAGCGATATCCATCTTGGCCCTTCCGTTCTGGTCGATAAACACCAGCAGCGGCACGATGGTATATCCCGTCTGTTTCGTAGCACTCTGCAGCCGGTTTATTTCCCTACGTGTGAGCAGCAGCTTCCTGTCTCTTTTCATCTCGTGGTTGTTATACGAGCCGTAGAAGTATGGCGACACACTCATTCCCTTCACCCACAGTTCGCTGTTTACTATATAGCAGTAAGAATCCACGAGGCTTGCTTTTCCCAGTCTGATCGACTTTATCTCAGTTCCCGTCAACACTATCCCGGCCGTGAATGTCTCTATGAAGAAATATTCAAAAGCTGCTTTCTTGTTTTTTATGTTGACAGGGCTTTTCTTTCTTATCAGTTCCTCTTCCTTGTTCACTTACCTTGTATGTTAATATCTTCTAAGTCAAAGTTTTCTATATGCCCTTCGATATAGTCGGCTATTTGTTCCGTCCATTTCTCCTCGTTATCTACAAACTCGTCGTCGAGTTCGTCGAAGTCAGGAAACTGTTCGTAGAGTGCCATAAACTCATCGTCGTCACAGTCGGTCTCTATGCGTTCGTGGTGTTTCTTATATAATCTGTGAGCGTCATATACCAGCTTTGACAGTTCCGTCATCCCCCATGCCTTTACCGCCTTTGCAAACGGATTTTTGAATACGAATGTTCCATAGCCGTTATATATCAGCTGTACGAATCCTCCGCTCATCATCTCATCGCGCAGGGTTTCCCATACCAGCAGGGTCACTTGATCGGCTGTCAGCTTTCCTATGTTGCCAGCCGTCAGTTCTCCTCCGATAGCATTATGAATAGCTGCAATGCAGGCATCAACTCTTTCTCTTTTACTCATCGTCATAGTCCGACAATTCCTCGGCCTCTTCGTCGGGGTTTTCATCGATAGCGAATCGCGTGCTATAGTTGTCTTCGCTCATTTCCTCACTGCTGAAGTCCGGCTCTTCGAGACTGTCATCGTCGTCCTCATCCGGCTTGTTGAATGTGTCTTCGGGTATCTCGTCGTCATCGCGGCTCTGATACTGGAATCTTGGCTTTTCAGTCTCGGGTTTCATCTTTGCGAAAATCGCCTCCACCCATAATCCTTTTGGCACTTCGAGCACTGCGTATCCATCTTCCATTTTTTTCTCATACATGCCGCCTTTTTTGTGCAGCCTGTCTTTAGGCAATGTGGTTGTCGAGATGTCGAAGCCGCTCTCAATGATGTCCTGAATACTTTGCGAAAGCGAGTCCCAGCCTCCTCCGAAGTTTCTTTCAATAACTTCGAGCAGTTTCTCTGCCGTGATATGCCTGATGTTCTCATAGCTGAGGTCGGTGACACGCAGTATGGGGCGTTTTCTTATTGCCCAAGTCTGCTTTACTCCGTCTTCTATTCTGATGTTGCCCACCTTATACCCGTTTTTCTCGTATTTGGCTTTCAACGTCTTCGAGTCGTCGGGCAGCAATTCCATGTCGAATGCGCTCTTCAGTATTCCGATATACCGGTTAGAGTTTTCCTTCACTTCCGAATCTTTTTCCGATTTTGTCCAAAGGCGGAACACGTCGTTTTCCTGTAAATCCCATGCACTGCTCTTTGTAAGAGCTTTCAGCGTCATTGCTTTCTTTGCTGTTTCGTCTTTCATTCTCTGCTTTCTGTAATGCGTGTTTGTTATTTTGTCTGCAAATGTAAGTACTTTATTTCTCACTCGCAAGTTTTTTGGGAATATTTTTTGGTAATTATCGCAAAAACATGTACTTTTGTCCTCGAAAAATCAAAAAGCCATGTCAGAACCGTTAGCAGAGAGGCTTCGTCCTCGCACTCTTGACGATTATATCGGTCAGCAGCATCTTGTAGGCGAAGGTGCCGTCCTGCGCAAGATGATTGAATCTGGTCGCATATCCTCATTCATACTGTGGGGTCCTCCCGGTGTAGGCAAGACCACTCTTGCCCAAATTATCGCTCACCGTCTTGAAACGCCGTTCTATACTCTGAGCGCCGTCACCAGTGGTGTTAAGGATGTTCGCGATGTCATCGAGCGCGCCCAGAAGGGTCGTTTTTTCAACCAGTCGTCACCAATACTGTTCATCGACGAGATTCACCGCTTTTCCAAGTCTCAGCAAGACTCCCTTCTCGGTGCCGTCGAAAAAGGCATCGTCACTCTCATCGGTGCCACCACCGAAAATCCTTCCTTTGAGGTAATCCGTCCGTTGCTGTCGCGCTGCCAGCTGTATGTGCTGAAGCCATTGGAGCCCTCCGACCTGTCGTTGCTGTTGCATCGTGCAATAACCACCGATACCGAGCTTCGTTCGCGCGACATTGAGCTTGCTGAAACCGGTGCAATGTTGCGCTATAGCGGTGGCGATGCCCGCAAACTGCTCAATATCCTCGAACTTGTGGTTGAGTCGGCACCTGCCGACGCGAAGATTGTCGTCACCGACGCCATGGTCGTGGAATGCCTTCAGCAGAATCCCCTTGCCTACGACAAGGACGGCGAGATGCACTACGACATCATCTCAGCTTTCATCAAGAGCATCCGTGGCAGCGATCCCGACGGTGCCCTATACTGGCTTGCACGTATGATCGAAGGCGGCGAAGATCCGCAGTTCATAGCCCGTCGTCTTGTCATCAGTGCATCCGAGGACATCGGCCTTGCCAATCCTAATGCACTGCTTCTTGCAAATGCCGCATTCGATGCTGTGATGAAGATAGGGTGGCCTGAGGGTCGCATTCCTCTTGCCGAGGCCACGGTCTATCTTGCCGCCAGTCCGAAGAGCAATTCTGCCTATCTGGGTGTTGATGCCGCCTTGCAGCTTGTCAAGAACAGCGGCAACGAGCCGGTTCCCCTGCATCTTCGCAATGCTCCTACCAAGATGATGAAGGATTTGGGCTACAGCGACGGCTACAAGTATCCTCACGACTTTCCAGGCAACTTCACATCGCAGCAGTACCTGCCCGACCGTCTTGTCGACAATCGACTGTGGCACGCTCAGCACTCTCCTTCCGAGGAGAAGCTCTATCAGCAGATGCTACGCTGCTGGGGTAAGCGATATGAGCATTGATTCATCTCACTGTCATGTGGAAGCATCCCTGCTTCACCTCATATTTGATATAGCATCTCTCGTTGAGCCTCATGTCGCGCAGCACTTCAGCGAGCACCCATTTCAGCGTGTCGTTGCGCACCTGCCGCCGTTGTGGGCCGGCTGGGTCTTCCACCGTTTTGTAGCGGTTGTAGCAGATGTCGAAAGTCGTGCCATACAGGTGGCAGCTGTTCTCTGTGGCATTGCCGTTTCTCTGTCGCAGTCTTGCCACGTCTTCCCGACTTCTGAGCACGCTCGTAACGATAATCTTATGCAGCGGTACTCCCTTCACCTGCAGACTGTCGTAGAAGTTTCGTCCGATGTCCTGCAGCAGCAGTGCAGCCCTTGGCACGAGATATGGAATGCTGCTCGAAAGTTCATCCACGTAGTAGTATGGATTGCTGCCTATATACACCAATTCTCTTTTTCTCGCCTCAGCATCTTCCCTGTTTTTCACCGGTGGCACTCCCCATTTGCTGGCCATCGCCAGCTGAACATCGTTACTGTCAGGGAATGACTCCTTATAGCTTGGTACACTGTAAATCGGGTGTCTTTCTTCGTCTGCTCTGACGGATAATCTTTCGGTAGCTTTTACCTCAACATCTGCAATATCGTTGCTTTCTGCCGGTTCACTGTTTCCCTTCACCTCAGGGAACATCCACGACACTGCAGCCATTGTAAACACTACAGCCCAGAACGTCAGAATATACTTTTTCTTAGTAATCTTTTCCATTTGGCGTGCAAAATTAATAAAAAAAAACTTTCCAACGTATTAAATGACGAGAAAATTCTAAATAAAGCTGTGATCCGAACAAAACTTACTAAAGAAATGAAAAGTAAATTATGGTTCCGCACAAAACTTACTAAAGAAATGAAAAGTAAATTATGGTTCCGAACAAAACTTACTAAAGAAATGAAAAGTAAATTATGGTTCCAAACAAAACTTACTAAAGAAATGAAAAGTAAATTATGATAAAAGAAATACCAATTCTACAAAAAAATTACTCGTATTGACTGATATAGTTATTAGCACCCCGGCCAGCGGCTCCAGTTCGGGCGCGGCATCGGTCACAGGGGGCATGACCCCGTGTCAATACATTTTACTTCCGAAACTTAAATAAAATAGAATTTTTTTGTTCAGCGTTTGCGTTGCTCGAATATTTTTTGTACCTTTGCACTAACATTACTAACAACCCACGCTTATGAAGCACGGAAA
>CAMOEW010000050.1 GCA_946612625.1 uncultured Prevotella sp. | reverse complement strand
GAAGGTCTTGGGTTTGAATCCCAACGGGATCACTTTACAAAATCCGCAAGAAACTAATATACAGAATCTTGCGGATTTATCATTATATCATTGGTAGCGGCAGTTACCTATGGCCGATGGCGTAAAATTGTTTCATGCTTTCTTTTCATGTTTTCCGTACCACACTGCAAACCATATGCAGGCCACGACAAGACATGCGATTCCAAGAGAATAGCCGACAACTTCGGGCATGTGGAGCATCTGCTTGGATATGAACACGTAGGTGGAGCAGACGGTAGTCATGAAGAGTGCGGGAATCAACGTGATCCAATAGTTCTTCTTATTACGTACCAGATATACGGTGAGGGTCCAGAGCGTAAACACGGAGAGGGCTTGGTTCGACCATCCGAAATACTGCCAGATGGTGTTGAAGCCATCGGGATTGCCTATCTGCCAGATGAGCAGGGCGATGCAACATGCGAACAGCGGTATGCAGATTATCAGTCGCTTCGGGATGGGACGCTGGTCCATCTTCAGCCACTCGGCCACAATCAGGCGGGCAGAGCGCAACGCCGTATCACCACTGGTGATGGGTGCTGCTACCACGCCAAGCATAGCCAGGATGGCACCGGCCACACCCAACCAGTCGCGGCATATCAGGTTGACAACGCCAGGAGCCGACGTGTGATAGCCACCTTTAGCAGCCTCGATGAGTTCGTAGCCAGGGGTAGGGTCGCCATAGAAGAACCATGCCGACACAGTGGCCCATATCAGTGCTACGACACCTTCAGTAATCATGGCGCCGTAGAACAGCGGGCGTCCCATGTGCTCACTCTTGATGCAGCGGGCCATCAGTGGGCTCTGCGTAGCGTGGAAGCCGGAGATGGCTCCGCAAGCGATAGTAATGAAGAGCGCCGGGAAAATATTGTCGGTCCATGTGTCGGGTTCCGTTACTGCTCCCATGTTGTAGAAGTTCGTCCACAATTCCGGCAACGACGGCCAGTGCAGCACGAGCCACACCATCAGTGCCCCGGCCATGAACAGCAGCGAGAAGGCGAACAGCGGATACACCTTGCCGATGATCTTGTCGATGGGGAGCATCGTTGCAATGAAATAATAGCAGAAGATGATGATAATCCACATCAAGGTGTCGCCTCCTATAGAATGGAGAATCTCGGCGGGGGAATAGACGAACACCGCGCCCACCATGATAAGCAGCAGCACAGTAAACACAAGCATCACTTTCTTTGTCGCCGACCCCAGATAGCGTCCTATCATCTCGGGCAGTCCGGCACCGTCATGGCGCATAGAGAGCATACCTGAGAGATAGTCATGAGTAGCTCCGGCAAAGATACAGCCAAACACAATCCAGAGATAGGCCACCGGACCGAACTTCGCGCCCATGATAGCACCGAAAATTGGCCCCGTACCAGCGATGTTCAGGAACTGAATCATGAAAATCTTCCATCCTGGCAGCACAATATAGTCCAAGCCATCAGCCTTGCTGACAGCAGGCGTCACGCGGTCATCCGGTCCAAACACGCGCTCTACGTATCGTCCGTAGAAGAAATAGCCTACTAAAAGAGTGATAAGACTCAAAATAAATGTAATCATAGCTCGATGTTTATATTATAAATCAAATTATCAATTTCACGCGAAAGCCACGCTTGGTGGGTTCCTCAATTACCTCGCGACACTGTGCGGAGAGTTCCGTGCGCACAGCATCGGTGAGCGGCGTGGCATTCATCTGCTCCACCATGAAGTCGAGGGCGGTGACGAGCGATTGTTCACTATGGGTGATGCGCACAGTGATGGGACGGTAGGGTGCCATCACGCCGGCAAGCATCTGATCTACCAACCGATGGGCCTTTTCCTCCTTCTCGCTAATGCCATACTTGCGGCAGAAAGCACTGATAGCGGAATACATGCCCAAAAAGTCGAAGTCGGGACCGTCAATCTCGAACACCTCCTTACGTATGCGCTGAATGAAAGCCTTGGTGGCACTGTGTATGGGGTTGTCGAAGATTTGTTCGGGCGAACCATCCTCATGGATGTAGCCATCGTACATGAAGAAGAGACGCGTAGAGACGTCGTGGGCAAACTTCATCTCGTGGGTGACGATGAGCATCGTCATACCATCCTGGGCCAGCTGGCGGATGACGCTGAGCACCTCGCCCACCATCGTCGGGTCGAGAGCCGACGTGGGTTCGTCGAAGAGAATCACCTCCGGCTTCATGGCCAAGGCACGGGCGATGGCAACGCGCTGCTTCTGACCGCCCGAGAGACTCGACGGATAGACATCTGCCTTCTCTGCCAGCCCCACCTTGCGCAGTAGGGCTAAGCCCTCCTCGCGTGCTGCATCTTCAGATTCGTGGTGCAGTTGACAGGGTGCAAAGATGACGTTCTCAAGTACGGTCTTGTGTTCGAAAAGGTTGAACGACTGGAATACCATACCCATCTTCTGGCGCAGTTTGTTGACGGGATAGCCTTTGGCGAGGATGTCCTCGCCATCGACGATGATACGGCCACCACTGGGTTGTTCCAGCAGGTTCAGGCATCGCAGGAATGTGCTCTTGCCAGTGCCCGACGGTCCGATGATGGATATGACTTCGCCGCGATGCACATCAGTATTAATGTCGCGCAGCACATCGGACGTGCCGAAGCTCTTCTTCAAGTGGGAAATGCGGATTAAAGGAGCATCAGCAGAGGTATGAGAAGAGTGGCAAGAGTCGGTAGCATGGCAAATAGACATGCTGTTGTGGCGGATAAAGAAGAATGCTCCACCGCCTGTTATTATAATAAGGAGGACTACAAGCCACCATGGGTAACTGTTCTCATCACTCAAAGGGAGAGAGTGCGCCTGCTCTGTCAGTATGCCCGCCTCCCCTTTGCGTGTGATCAGCAAGATGTGCGACTCTACATATCCGTCGGAGAAGAGCACCTGCTTCTGTCGCTCCTCGGTGATGCTGATAGCACCCATGGCCATGTCAGCCTTACCTGTCTGCACGGCTGGAATCTGTGCGGCGAAGTCCATCACGAGAAACTCCAGCCTGTAGTTGCGCCGATTGGCCCACTCCGTCAGCAGGGCTGGCTCCAGTCCGGATAGTTTTCCCGAATTGACGAAATTGAACGGCGGCATGGCGGGATAGGTGGCCACGCGAAGGGTGCGCCCCGTACCGCGTTGTTCGGGTACGGCCATTGCCGAAGGATCTTCTGACTGCTGCCAACGGTCATATATCTTCTGGTAGGAGCCGTCGCTGCGTATTTCGGCCAAGAAGCGGTTGAAGTCTTGCTGTAGGGCGGTATTGTCCTGTCTGAAGATGGCACCGATGGGAATCATCTCCAGTCCAGCACCCACAGAATCCACTTTGTCGGCAATCTCCCTACAGAAATTCAGCGTCAGGCTCTCACTGCCCGCCACATCCAATTTACCATTCTCCAAGGCTGCCAACAGGTCGGCTTGTGAAGTCATACGCATAATGTCGGCATCGGGAGCCATGTTAGTGACGGCAATATCCTGTATGCTACCTATAATGACACCGACGCTCTTACCTTTAAGAGCCTTGAATACGGGAGGAATTTCAGTATCAGCACCGGTTTTTACAGGCTCCTGTGCCGACTGAAAGCCAGCCATCCCCATCAAAAGCAGAAGCACTGATGCCACGGCAGCCTTCATACGTTCGCAACGTACCAGCGACTGCAGTAGCAGCCCGATGAGCCATGCTGCTACGAAGTAGATGATAGCCGTCAGAATGAGGGGGAAGAAGGCGTCGAACGTCCGCGAGCGTATCAGGTCGGAAGCGCGCGTCATATCGGCCACAGCGATATAGCCCACGATACTCGTGCCCTTCAGCAGACTGACAATCTCACCTTGATAGACAGGCATCACGGCTCTGACCACTTGCGGTAGCACAATACGCAAAAACGTCTGCCTCGGTGTAAAACCCAGTGCCAGACCAGCCTCCGTCTGTCCGCGGTCGATGCCCTGGATGGTGGTGCGCAACATCTCGCTGATGTAGGCCGCCGTGTTCATGGCGAAGGTGACGATGGCTACCACAATACCCGTTGTATCGAGTGGTGCCATCACCACATAGTACATCAGCATGAGCAGCACCAGTACCGGTGTGCCACGCATCAAGTCGATATAAACCCGCGCTGACTGTCGTATCCACCGACGACGACTCATGCGCATCCCACACACCAGTCCGCCCAGAAGTGTGCCGAGTATAGCCGCAAATAGTGTGATGATGAGCGTCACCTGCAAACCGTCGAGAATCATCTGATAGCGATCCTCCACAATCAGATTGTTGTAAAAGCTCTCAGTCAGTGATGCCAAACCTGTCATAATATTATTTTTTCCTTTTTTGAGGTGCAAAGTTACAAAACAATTCTGATAAAACCAATTTTTCTCGGAGAAATAATAATGTCGTCCTAAGCGACGGGAATATACCAGTTATATTCAGACAATGAACTAAAAATAAAATAAATTTGTATTTTTCTTTTTTATTTCACCAGAATTTATTACCTTTGCAGCTGGAAATGTTGAAGGGGCGTAGCTCAGCTGGTTTAGAGCGCTTCAGTCACATTGAAGAGGTCATCGGTTCGAACCCGATCGTCCCTACATGCGGGCGATGTCTTCACGGACATCGCCCGTTTCTGTTTATATTATTGAAATAACCATAAGAGAGACATACGGAAAAGAATATGGCATTAAAATGCAAAGACGAGTCGAAAAGTCTTTGTAATTTTGCAGCAATAATTAAAAGTCTTATAATATATAACGAAAGCGTAAAATAGGAAAGAATGAGTCGGGAAAATAAATATAGCAAAAAAATTATGAAAAAATTTCATATCTCATTATCCATTATCATTTGTACATTATATATTAGTATCAACGCCAGCGCCCAGGCGCCAAAAGAACTACACGTTGATGGGCGTTACCTGAAAACGGCCGACGGTACCATAGTCAATATGCACGGCTTTGCGCAGACATACAGTCCGTGGTTTAACGAGCAAGGAACAAAATGGAACAACTACAATGTCAATGCGTGTCTCGCATATAACAAAGGGCTCATCGACAAAATTCTGCAAGTGGGTTGGAAGATGGATTTTATGCGACTGCATATGGATCCCTATTGGAGCAACACTCCCGGTATTCAGACCACAGGCGAGGAAGATATCCATGCTTTTTCCATGGACCGCTTCAAAATATATCTTGAACAAGTGTTTGTTCCAATGGCAGAATATGCTATCAGCAAAGGGCTGTATGTAGTAATGCGCCCACCTGGAGTATGTCCGCAAAACATAGCTATCGGCGACAACTACTATAAATACCTGATGCAAGTCTGGGGATATGTGGCTCAGCATAATAAGTTGCGCAACAACATGGCTGTTATGTATGAGCTTGCAAACGAGCCGGTGAACATCATTCAGACCGGAACATCGGCAAACAAAGACCTACACGACTTCTTCCAGGCCATTACCGACACAATCCGCCACTACTGTGACAACATCGTACTAGTGCCGGGAACGGGATGGCAGTCCAACTATACCGCCTATGGTGAATACCCCATCACGGGAAAGAACATCGGCTATGCAGTACACTGCTATCCGGGATGGTACAATAGCGGTGTCGAGGGCAACGTCAGCGTGAACTATAATGAATTCCGAAACGGATGGAAACAGCAGATAGGTCCCGTTGCCGACTTTGCACCCGTTGTTGTTACCGAAATGGACTGGGCGCCCGAAAAATACAATGCCTCGTGGGGAAAGGCAGTGACAGGAGTGGCCGGTGGCTCAGGTTTTGGCGCCAATTTCAAGAAAATCACCGATGAGTGCGGCAACGTCAGCTGGCTGCTCTTCACATGGCCTCACCTGCTGGCACAGTTCACCGACAAGGCTCCCACCAGCGGTGAATATACCTTCCTCAACGACCCGGAGGCATGTCCATGGCCTTGCTATCACTGGTATCTGGCATATCGCGACACCACATGGGAAGCGAAAGACCCATATGCATCGTCGTCGCTCTTCCCACTTACCAACGACGACTTCAATCCAAGCATCTGGGAACAAGGTTCGTTCAACGAAAGCACTGGCTGCCTCATCACCGGACAATATGGCTTCGGGGGCTGGGAGTACTCGACGCCGAAAGACCTCTCCAAATACAAGTATCTGATTATCGAGCTGAAGAAGCCCCAGTCGTGCGGTGCCTCCTTCCGCATCTTCGACGAGCAGAGCTATTGGAGCGATCCCTTTATGCAGGACTTCGACAACAATGTCGAACTAAAGGTTGAACTTGCAACGATGAAGCGAAACCAGTCGCGGGCGAAGTGCGACGCGAGCCACATCTACCGTGTCGGCATATGGTCGTATGGCGGCGGCGAAATCTATATCAAGCGAGTTTTCCTAAGCGACGACGGAGAAACGCCAACAGGCATCAGCGACACCAAACTCCTAATCGATAATACTGAAAAGATAAAAGACAAGTCTGTCTTCAACCTCAATGGCCAGCGCCTTTCTGCCCCGCGTAGAGGTATCAATATCATCAATGGCAAAAAGTATTTCGTGAAGTGAGATAAATTTTCTGTAAAATATTATCATGTTTCTCAAATTTGTTGTATCTTTGCAAGCAGAACAAACTACAAAGATACAACAAATAAAACATTTTTCCTAGAAACATGACGTTATGAAAAAATCCACACTTACTAAACGAATTCTTACGCTGACGTTTGTCAGCAGCATCTCGCTGAGCATAATGGCAATCAGCGGCGACGGCATCTATTTCACCCAGGACTTTGAGGATGCCACGCAGTATCCCGAGACCAGCACCGACAACGAAGTGGCATACACAGTAGAAGGTCAGGGTGAGTGGCTCTTCCGCAAGGCATTCCAGTCCACCAATTCCAGTTACAACGAAAACGGTTCGACCAAGAACCTGCGCATGGCAAAGAACGGCTCTTACGTGGTTTCACCAGTACTGAGCAATGGCGTCAACAAGGTTACATTCTATATCGGGCGTGCCAGCGTAACTGCCTATACATCGACCGATGGCGGAACGACATGGACTCAGGCCAACATCACCACAAGCGGCAAGACATGCACCGTAAGCATACGCAGTGATGACGTGAACCGCATAAAGCTGGCCAACGACGCATCGAAGGATGCCGACATCGACAATATCACCATCTACGCACAGACTTTTGAAACACCGATAGTGCTCTCCACAGCCGATGCAACCGACATTACTACATCGTCGGCCATCGTCGGCGGAGAGATAACGACTAACACTGGAGCGACAGTTACCGAGAAAGGCATCGTGTGGAGCTACGTCAACCAGGAACCGACGCTCAACGACAGCGTATTAACATCAATCACCCAGAGCGTATCGCACATCAGCCTGACCATCAGCGGACTGAAAGAGGGTTCAAAGGTGTATTACCGCAGCTATGCGAAGTATGATGACACGCAGACCTACGGACCAGTGAAATGGTTTAAGACCGCCGTCAGCGACAATGCCCAGACGGTGGGTGCCGACGGAACATACTTCGTACAGGACTTCGAAGACCTGAGTACATATCCCGCGGAAAAGGCAGCCACGGAGCAGACATTCTATGTTGCAGGTCAGGGCGAATGGATATACTACAATTCATTCCAAGCAACAAACGCCTCGTACATACCCGACGGTTCTGCTCACGACCTGCGAATGCCTAAAAACTCTTCGTATGTCGTAACGCCGGTGCTGAACTACGGAGTGAAGACCGTGACATTCGACATCGGACGGAAATCTGTCACGGCATATACATCGAAAGACGGAGGAACCACTTGGACAGCAGCCACAATAAACGAAGATGGAACCAAACGCACTATCAACGTAGGCGACATGGATGTGAACCGCATAAAGATTGCCAACGACACGGGCAGCGACGCTGACATCGACAACCTGACAGTTACGGCACAAGCATACGGCACACCGGCAACAGTAGCTACGGGCGAAGCATACAACATCACCAAGAACACCGCCGAGCTGAGCGGCACCATCCTTGACCGGGGCGACCAGGAGATAAGCGAAAGCGGATTCGTTTGGAGCATGAGCAACACCATGCCCACTCTGGCCGACAATGTTACAGAAAGCGAAGACCCGACGACAAACGAAATTTCGGTGCTCATCACCGGACTGAAGGCAAGCCAGACCGTATATTACCGTGCCTACGCACTCAGCAATGCCGGCTACGCCTACGGCGAGACGAAGCACTTCCAGACTACCGAGGCCACACTACCCGTAGTAGTTACAACGGAAGTGACAAAGAGCGGTTCGCGATTCAAGGCCGGAGGCATCGTGACCGACGATGGAGGTTTGGCTCTCGCCGAAGTGGGTCTGATTTACGGCACGCAGAGTCCGCTGAACGAAGAAAACGGAACCACGGTGAAACTCGAACCAAAAGCGAAGTTCTCGGCCACACTAAGTCTCGCAGCTTCCACCACGTATTATATTAAAGCATACGCTACCACCGCCAAGGGAACGGCCTACGGCGAGGAGCTGAGCGTAGTGACCGACGAAGTCACCGAAAAGCCCGACGAGATTGTGGGCGACGAGATATGGTGTTCGCCAGCCGGCAACGACGCTATGGCCGACGGCAGCCGCGAGCATCCGTTCTTCGACCTGCAGAAAGCCATCGACATTGCCGAAGCCGGCGACCGCATCTGGATGGAAGCAGGTACATACGTATATGACAAGCGCATAAACATCAACGACCGCAACGGCACTGCAGATGCCCCAATACAGGTGTTCGCATACGGAGGCAGGGCTGTGCTCGACTTCTCGGGAATGCCATATCATGCCCACTCAAACAACCCGTATCAAGGCATACGACTGACAAGCAGCTACTGGCACTTCTACAAGATCGACGTCACTAACGCCTCAGACAATGGAGTGCTCATAGAGCGCAACAAGCCCACCGGCGGTTCAGTGAGCGACATTATTGCACGCACCCAGGACGGCCACGACAACATCTTCGAGCAGTGCAATTTTTACCGCAACGGTGACACCGGACTGCAGATGAAGAACCTCGGAGCATACAACTACGTAATCAACTGCGATGCCTACGAGAATGCCGACGAGAGCGACGGAGATGCCGACGGATTTGCGCCGAAGATTTCAGTGGGTGACGGCAACTACTTTTTCGGATGCCGGGCATGGAACAACAGCGACGACGGCTACGACGTGTTCTTCAAGAAAGATGGAGGATTCGACGACAACAAGACCATCATCATGGAATACTGCCTGGCTTACGAGAACGGTATCATCAACGGACAGGCAACCAGCGGCAACGGCAATGGATTCAAGATGGGAAGCAACCAGGGACGCATGAACTGCATACTGAATCGCTGCCTCGCTGTGCGCAACCTGAACAAGGGATTCGACCAAAACCATAATTCGGGCGACATCATCATGAACAACTGCACAGGTATCGGACAGACCGACATCGGAGGAAAGTCGTACAGCTACCGCATCTACGAGGAACTGGCCAACGGTTCTGTGTGCGAAATCGTGAACTCGATTGCCATCAACGACCGTCTGACCACCGACAAAAGCGAGAGCGATATGGGCAAGCGCGGAGTGTGGGGACGATTCGAGGTGACAGTAGCATCGAAAGAGTCGAAAAACGACTGGAAATGCGCTCCCGACAACTTCGTCAACATGACCAACCATGAACAGCTTATCGGAGAGCGTCAGGACGACGGCTCGCTGCCAGAGATTGATTATGCACATATTGACATCACGCGCGGCACAGCCCTCATCGACGCAGGCGATATCGTAGAGGCAAACAGTGAGAAATATGCGGCAGCCAACATCACCATACCTGCCATCGAATATTCAGGAATTGCTCCCGACCTCGGAGCATATGAGACCGACTTCCTGATAGCCGACGCAGCGACTCCCAAGCCCCGCACCAACCTTACGCCTACCGCTATCGACAACATCGACGGCAACATCACAGACAACAAGGATGTTACGATACGCAAGACACGCGACGGACTCGTAATCATCGCTGTAAAGAATGCCGATGCAAAGACACGGTATGCCGTGCAGGCATTCGACCTCAGCGGACGACTTCTTGGCGAGAAGACGTTCAACGGCGCAACAGTGGTAAGCCTCAGCAATGCCAAAGGCACGGTTATACTGAGGGTAAGCGGCAACGGAACCGACACTGTGAAGAAAATCGCAAGATAAAAACATATATATAAAAAGAAATGGATATTACAGAAAGATTTATTAACTACACTAAATTCGACACACAGTCGTCAGAGGAGAGCGAGAGCGTACCAAGCACTCAGAAACAGTTAATCTTCGCAAAATATTTGAAAGAAGAGCTGGAGAATGAAGGTCTTCAGGACGTGGAACTCGATGACAAAGGATATATCTACGCCACCTTGCCCTCGAACGTAAAGGGCAAGGTGCCAACGATAGGATTCATATCCCACTACGACACCAGCCCAGACTGCAGCGGTGCCGGAATTAAGGCACGCATAGTGAACAATTACGACGGCAATGACATCATGCTGTCGGAAGGCATTGTAAGCAGCCCGGCGAAGTTCCCTGAACTGATGCAGCACGTTGGAGAAGACCTTATCGTCACCGACGGCCACACATTGCTGGGAGCCGACGACAAGGCGGGAATAGCTGAGATAGTGCAGGCGATGTGCTACCTGCGCGACCACAAGGAAATAAAGCACGGGAAAATACGTGTGGGCTTCAATCCCGACGAGGAAATAGGCATGGGCGCCCACCATTTCAACGTGGAGAAGTTCGGATGCGAGTGGGCATACACCATGGACGGCGGTGACCTTGGCGAACTGGAGTTCGAAAATTTCAATGCCGCCAGCGCCAAAATCCAGATAAAAGGCATAAGCGTGCATCCCGGATATGCCAAAGGAAAGATGATCAATGCCAACATGCTGGCAGCCGAGTTCATAGGTATGCTTCCGCACGACGAGACTCCCGAAACGACCGAAGGTTACCAGGGATTCTACCATCTGCTTGGAATAAAGAGCAACATCGAAAGCGCAACGTTGTCGTATATCATACGCGACCACGATCGCGAGAAGTTTGAAGAACGCAAGCGCTTCATTGCCGACTGCGCAAGGCAGATGAGTGTGAAATACGGAGAGGGAATGGTAGAGGCCGAAGTTAAAGACCAATACTACAATATGAAAGAGAAAATCGACCCTCAGATGCACGTCATCGACCTTGTACTGAAGGCCATGCAGGAGTGTGGCGTGCCACCACGCGTAAGCCCCATCCGTGGAGGCACAGACGGAGCTCAGCTATCGTTTCGCGGTCTCCCCTGCCCTAACATCTTCGCAGGCGGAGTAAACTTTCACGGTCCTTATGAGTTTGTAAGCATACAGTCGATGGAGAAAGCGATGCAGGTGGTAGTGAAGATTTGCGAACTCACGGCTTCCTACAACGAATGATGCAGTCGGCAGGCTGTTTCACGTTTTCATCAATAGTGATGCTGCCCACTGAATCGACCTCGATATAACCCGAAATCGGATTCTTAATATTCGTCACCGAGCCACGGATAGTGGCTCGGATTGTTGTATCCTCAAACATACGGTCGCAGTCGGCACCGAAAGTACAGTCGTCGAGCGTAAGATTATCAACATAGCAGAGAGGCTGCTCGCCGGTGATATGACAGCGCACAAGTCGAAGGTTGTGCGAGTGCCAGCCCAGATACTCTCCGTTTAGCTCAGAATCGTAGATGGTCACGTTCTCCGTTTCCCAGAACGCATCCTTGGTATCAATCTTGGCATTACGGACGACGGCATTGCGGACATACTGGAAGACATACTTAGAGTCACTCACAAGCCCATCGACATCGACGTTGGAGCAGAACATGAAGGGATAGGTACCCTCGTGCAGACGCACATTGCGAATTTTTAGCCCATCAACGCGCCAGAAAGTCTCGTCGGCATCAGTTATATTGACGTTTTCGAGTGTCAGGTTTTTCATTTCACGGAAAAATTTCGGTCCGTCGATTATACAGTCACGCATCACCATGTCGTTGCTGTACCATATTGCAGAGCGCGAACCCACCTCGAAATAGCAGTTGGTGATAAGCGAACGGTCAACATGCCACCAGGGATATTTGCCAATGAAGCGGCAATGGTCGGCTTCAAGGTCATGGCAGCATTTTATACCCGACTCTCCCTCGGTAATAGTGACGTTCTCAAGTCGTGTGTCATGAATGGCGAACAAGGGACGCTCGCCACCAAACTGTTGGTCTTTTATCGTTTTCATACCCGCCCCTCAGCAAACATTATGCCAAGTGGCATTCAAAACCAATAGCCTTAACTGCCGTTGTCAGTTTGTCAGCATCGTGACTGCCACTAACGTAGGCAACGCCCTTGACGAGATCCACCTCTACCGTCTCTACTCCGCCGACACTCTTTATGGCTTCCTCTACGCCCTCCTTACAATGGTTACACGACATTCCGTCCACCTTATATATATATGTATGCACGTCGTGCTCATGATGATGGTGGCGGCTATGCATCAACTGCAGTGCAAAAGCGTTGGCAAGCAGGACAAGGAATATTGCAGTCCAAATCCAGTCCCACGTTGTAAGACAATGGGAACAATGCGCTCCGGTGGTAATCATGCTGCTGACGGTAAACCACTCCTGCGGCAGGAAATAGTCTATGCACAGTCCGAAAGTCATGGCACCAATGACGATAGAGATGACATAGAGCGACAGAGTGCGCCGGCCGAACACCTTACCGATGACAAGCATCGACGCACTATTGACGGCAGGACCGGCCATCAGTAGCACAAGTGCAGCTCCCGGAGTGAGTCCCTTTGCCATGAGCGACACTGCTATAGGAATACTGCCCGTGGCACACACATACATCGGTATGGCTACAGCAAGGACGATAAGCATATTCAGCAGTTTATACTCATGCAGAGCCGCAAGCCATTCGTTAGGCACGGCAACAGTGATAAGGGCGGCGATAAGCAGACCGACGACGAGCCACTTGCCCACATCCTGCAGCATCTCTACGAAAGCATAGCGCATACTGCCCGCAAACTTTGACCACAGCGTACTCTCGTCTATCTCCTCGTGATGACAGCAGCTGTCACCGTCGTGGTCACAGTGGTCGCCATGGTTATGTTCGTGACCGCAACTACACTCATCGGCACTCCGCATCTGAGCATTTCTTGCCGATGTTGCCTCGTCGTCTCGGGCATAGCGGTTGACAAGCCAGCCTCCAAACAAGGCCGTGAAGAGTGCTGCTACTGGTCGAATAATGGCAAAGGGTAGTCCCATGAGCGAGTAAGTGGCTGCTATCGAATCGACACCCGTCTGCGGAGTAGCGATGAGAAAACTGGTGCACGCACCATGCGAAGCACCCTCTCTGCGCAGTCCTACACTCGTAGGAATGACGCCACATGAGCACAGAGGCAGAGGAATGCCCAAGACGGCAGCCTTAACCACACTCTTCATTGTGCGCGGAGCAAGATGTTTCTTATAGATATTCTTCGGCACGAAGGCACGTAACATGCCGGCAAAAAAGAAGCCAAGCAACAGGTAGGGAGCCATCTCTGCAGTCATCATCAAGAGTGCATCCCAGTAGTTTTCGAGAATTTCCATCATATCCGTATTCTTTTTTTTCTGGGTGCAAAGTTATAAAAAGCTCTTTGCAACTCGGTTGCAAAGAGCTTTTATATATTATAGGTATAAAAATTCTTGCTACTTAAACAGCGAATACTCCTTCACCTTCCATGCCAGCACACTGGCACCGAGCATGTCGCGCTCACGGTCATCGATTTTCGAGCATATCAGTTTCACGCGGTCACGGACATTATGGAACAGGTGTGAACGGAACGACTCGTTTGTAGGGTCGAGCAGCCATTTACCTGAACGTGAGATGCCACCCGTAAGAATGATTGCCTCAAGGTCGAGCGTTGTGGCAATGTTGGCAAGACCGATACCGAGATAGTAGCCCGTGCGGTTCATTACTTCTATCGCCAAGGCGTCGCCCTGTTCACAGAACTTGCATATTTCCTTAGGACTAAGTTTTTTGCAGTCGCGCATTAACGTAGGCTCACTGCTCTCTTCCATAAGTTCACGAGCCGTCTGCAATATACCCTTCTCTGAAACGTATGTCTCAAGGCAGCCCTTTAGACCGCAAGCACAGGGACGTCCCTTGTCGATAAGACAGGTATGTCCCAACTCATTTGCGAAGCCGTTGGCTCCGAGATGCACCGTACCATCGGAGTAAATAGAATTGCCCAGGCCGTGTCCGATGTTCACAACAGCAAAATCCTTCATGCCGTGTGCACTGCCAAATACCTGTTCGCCAAGACACGATGCATGGCAGTCGTTGCCCAAGGCAACAGCCAGCCCCAGCCTGTCGCGCACCATGGCAGCCAAAGGAATAACACCTTTCCATGGCATGTTAGTGGCATTCTCAATGCAACCGGTGAGGAAATTACCGCTCGATACGCTTATTCCCACAGAGCGCACGCTCTCGTAGCCGCCATTAGCCTCGATGAGACTAAATATATGGTCACAGAGAACCGACACATAGTCACTGACATTAGGGTAGTCGCTTGTAACAAACGAATCCACGGCTATAATATGCCCACGCACGTCAATAATTGAATAGCTTGTCTTATCATAACTGATATCGACTCCCACTACACGCTCTTTAATTACATATTCCTCCATAATTCAATACTTACATTTTGTAATATTCAAGACAAAAGTAAAAAATATAATTGAAAAAAGCAAGAAAAAAGATGTTTTTTTACAAAATTTAGTATTACTCCCTATTTCATTTGATACAATGTATATAAAAAAAGTAAAAATACGCCTACTTTCGGAATTATTATGTATCTTTGCACTTGAAAAAACACTAAGAATAAACATTAAACAATAAATATGAACGTATTAGAGCTCAGTGAACAGGAAATAGGCAGACGCGAGAGTCTGCAGCAGTTACGACAGATGGGAATAGATCCCTATCCAGCCGCAGAATATCCCACCAACGCCTTCTCTGCCGAAATCATTGCCGACTTCGACGACGAAGCGCCACAGCGTGATGTATGCATTGCCGGCCGCATGATGAGCCGCCGCGTAATGGGAAAGGCAAGCTTTGTTGAACTGCAGGATTCGAAAGGCCGTGTCCAGGTATATATCACCCGCGACGACATTTGTCCTGACGAAAATAAGGATATGTACAACACGGTGTTCAAGAAATTGCTTGACATCGGCGACTTCATCGGCATCAAGGGTTTCGTGTTCCGCACACAGACCGGTGAAATCAGCGTCCACGCACGAGAGCTGACACTGCTGTCGAAATCGCTCAAGCCGCTGCCCATCGTGAAGTACAAGGACGGCGTGGCCTACGACAAGTTCGACGACCCCGAGCTACGTTACCGCCAACGCTACGTTGACTTGGTGGTTAACGACGGAGTGAAAGAAACTTTTCTTCAGAGAGCAACGGTAATCCGCACACTGCGCAAGGTGCTTGACGAAGCCGGATATACTGAGGTTGAGACGCCTACACTGCAGTCAATAGCTGGAGGAGCATCGGCACGCCCGTTTATGACACACTTCAATGCTCTCGACCAAGATATGTATATGCGTATTGCCACCGAGCTTTATCTGAAGCGGCTCATCGTAGGAGGGTTTGAAGGCGTGTATGAAATAGGCAAGAATTTCAGAAACGAGGGAATGGACCGTAACCACAACCCTGAGTTCACTTGCATGGAGCTATACGTTCAGTATAAGGACTATAACTGGATGATGTCGTTCACAGAGAAACTGCTTGAAACAATATGTATCGCTGTCAACGGAAAGCCAGAGCGTGAGATTGACGGGAATATTGTCTCGTTCAAGGCTCCCTATCGCAGGCTCCCTATTCTGGAAGCCATTCAGGAGAAGACCGGTTTCGACTGCAACGGAAAGAGTGAAGATGAGATTCGTGATTTCTGCAAGAAGAAAGGCATGGAAGTTGACGAGACAATGGGCAAGGGCAAACTCATCGACGAACTGTTCGGCGAGTTCTGCGAGGGAACATTCATCCAGCCCACGTTCATCACCGACTATCCTGTCGAGATGTCGCCGCTGACAAAGATGCACCGCTCGAAAGCCGGTCTTACCGAACGTTTCGAGCTGATGGTGAACGGCAAGGAGCTCGCAAATGCCTATTCCGAATTGAACGACCCCATTGACCAGGAGGAGCGTTTCAAGGAACAGATGCGACTGGCCGACAAGGGCGACGACGAGGCGATGATTATCGACCAGGATTTCCTGCGTGCCCTACAATATGGCATGCCTCCAACGAGTGGCATCGGCATCGGCATCGACCGTTTGGTGATGCTCATGACCGGCAAGACATATATCCAGGAAGTGCTGTTCTTCCCCCAAATGAAACCCGAGAAAAAGATTCCTCAATCCACACCTGCCGAATGGGCTGAAACCGGCGTTGCCGGAGAGTGGGTGCCAGTGCTGCGCAAGGCAGGTTTCAATCTTGTGCAGAACATCGCCGGCGAAAAGGCACAGGGTCTTCAGCAGAAGATTGGCGACATTGTGAAGAAATACAAGCTCGACCTGCAGAAGCCTTCTGTTGATGAGGTGCAGCAGTGGATAGACAAAGCACAAACAAAATTGTAAATTGAATTGTGTTTGACTGTGGAAAGATAGCGATTATAGGCGGTGGTAGCTGGGCTACGGCAATAGCCAAGATTGTGGTGGGACACACTCATCACATCGGTTGGTATATGCGCCGCGACGACCGCATCGACGACTTCCGGCGGCTGGGACATAATCCTGCCTATCTGATGAGCGTACACTTCAATATCGACGAGATATATTTCTCCAGCGACTTGAACGACATCGTGAAACGTTACGACACGCTCGTGTTCGTAACCCCGTCACCATATCTTAAGGGCCATCTGAAGAAACTTAAGACAAGAATACGCGACAAGTTTATCATCACTGCCATCAAGGGCATCGTGCCCGACGAGAACCTCGTCTGCTCGGAATACTTCCATCAGGTATATGACGTGCCATACGAGAATCTTGCATGCCTTGGAGGACCAAGCCATGCCGAGGAGGTGGCACTTGAGCGACTAAGCTATCTCACCGTGGGATGCGTTGACCGACAGAAGGCACAGGCATTTGCCGACGTGCTTACCAGCGAATATATCAAGACGAAAACGAGCGACGACGTAATCGGCATCGAATACTCATCTGTGCTGAAGAATGTATATGCCATTGCAGCCGGTATATGCAGCGGTCTGAAGTTCGGCGACAATTTCCAGGCAGTGCTCATGGCGAATGCCGTACAGGAGATGATGCGTTTCCTGCAGACCGTTCATCCTATAGAGCGCAATGTTGACGACTCGGTTTATCTTGGCGACCTGCTTGTGACAGGCTACTCAAACTTCTCTCGCAACCGTGTGTTCGGAACGATGATTGGCAAGGGCTACAGCGTAAAGAGCGCGCAGATAGAGATGGAGATGATTGCCGAGGGATATTTCGGCACCAAGTGTATGAAGGAAATCAACCGCCACGTCCACTGCAACATGCCCATCCTCGATGCCGTATATAATATATTGTACGAGCGCATATCCCCACAGATTGAAATCAAACTGCTCACTGACTCATTCAGATAAAATAAATATTAATTTAAAACTATTAAAGATTATGAAACTTGACATCAAAAAAGCCGCTTGCTTCCTTCCAGAGGGAGCAGTAAAGGCATTCGAGCCACAAGTGAAGAAAGCACAGGAATCGCTGGAAAACGGCACTTGTCCCGGCAACGATTTTCTCGGATGGCTGCATCTGCCATCAAGCATCACTCCGGCCTTCCTCGACGAGGTTCAGGCGTGTGCAAACATACTGCGCGAGAAGTGCGACGCGGTAGTCATTGCCGGTATCGGAGGCAGCTACCTCGGTGCAAAGGCAGTGATTGAGGCACTGAGCAACTCGTTTGCTTGGCTCGTGCAAGACAAGAAGAACCCTACTATCCTTTTCGCAGGAAACAATATCGGCGAAGATTATCTCTTCGAACTCACAGAATACCTGAAAGGAAAGAAATTCGGTGTTGTAAACATTTCTAAGAGCGGAACCACCACCGAAACGGCCCTCACCTTCCGTCTGCTGAAGAAGCAGTGCGAGGAACAGATGGGCAAAGCAGAGGCAAAGAACGTAATCGTTGCCGTTACCGATGCCGTGAAGGGTGCAGCCCGCACCTGCGCCGACAAAGAAGGCTACAAGACGTTCGTCATTCCCGACAATGTCGGCGGACGCTTCTCTGTTCTCACTCCGGTAGGTCTGCTGCCCATCGCTTGCGCCGGCTTCGACATCAAGGAGCTGGTGAAGGGAGCTCAAGACATGGAGAAAGAATGTGCCGAGAACGTCCCGTTCGAGGAGAACCCCGCAGCACAATATGCAGCCCTGCGCAATGCTCTCTACCAGAACGGCAAAAAGATAGAAATCCTCGTGAACTATCAGCCTAAGCTCCACTTCATGAGCGAGTGGTGGAAGCAGCTCTACGGCGAGAGCGAGGGCAAGGACAAGAAGGGCA
>CAMOEW010000049.1 GCA_946612625.1 uncultured Prevotella sp. | reverse complement strand
ATTTTAAAGATGGTGTGTCTATTTTGACACACCATCTTTCATTTCTTTAATAAGTCGTGATTCGAATCAGAGTTTACTTTTCATTTTTTTAGTAAGTTTTGTTCGTAGTAAAATTTACTTTTCATTTCTTTAGTAAGTCGTGATTAGAATCAGAGTTTACTTTTCATTTCTTTAATAAGTTGTGATTAAAAAAGAGAGGATGTGCCAAAAATATTTTGCACATCCTCTCGGAATTTTGGATTGGATAGTTAATTATTTTGCAGTAAACACAACCTTGTTATTTCCCTCGTATGAGAGATACAGTTTTACTTTGTACGAACCTGCTGCCACGCTCAGGTCTTTACCGCCGTTCTGCGTAAGGTCGCTGTAATTTGTAGCGTCACCGTTGGCTCCGCCCCAGCTAACAGACCAATCGTCATTCATGGCGAACTTCACGTTGCTGTTGTCGGCGAAGGTGTAATCTATCTCCCAGCAACCTTCGCTTGTGTTGTAGTTCATGTGCATGGAAGCGTCGGCCTGATTCCAGCCATTGTGAGAGCCAACCATAGTGATGCTGCTGACTTTGGTGAGAGCGTAGCTGCTCTCAGCAGCATTGAGGTCAATCTGATAGAAACCGGCTCCCGGATCAGGGCAGTTAGGCCCACCTGAGCTCTGGAGCGTGCCGCCGAGTGTTGTGCCCGAGACATATTCCAGGTCATCGTCCCAGTTGTCTGCATTGGGCTTGAATTTGAATTCGCCGTTGAGATAATAGTAGCCCTGGTACTTGCCATCGAATGCTGCTCCGCGCAGTGCGTGGGATGTGCTCCAACCACTTTCGTTACCGATTTCATAGAAGAACTCTGTGAAGTTCATCGGGGTGATGGTGTAGCTCATTGTTGCCATATTGACCTGGAAACGATAGAACTTGGCTGTGCCGTCAACACAGAACGAATGGTCGCCGCCGAGGTTATAACGATAGTCAAACTTACCGCTGAGATCCTTTGAATCGCCAAGCGTACCGTAGAGGTGATCCCATGTACCATTGCCAACGAGCGTGATGGCTTCCTCGTCGCCGAATGCAAACCACATCTCGCTGCCGGTACCAGCGAAGACATAAGTAAATACCGGGTCGTCGAATACATCCTTATCGCTGTGCGAGAATCTCATAGTCATAGCCGATTCTGCGTTCCACTCGCCAGGGCCGCCGATGAGATAGTATGCGTCGGAAATGCTTACAGGAGTGATGCTGTAGGTGTATTCGAGCATGTTGAGTTCAATCTTGATCTTCTTTGCTCCCTGTGGTACGCAGAACGAATGGTCGCCACCAAGATTATAGCGGAAGTCGAGCTGACCATTGCTGTCCTTTGAGTCGCCCTTGGTTCCGAGAAGCTTGGTCCAGTCGCCCGCTGCCACTGCATCGAGGGCTGCGTCGTCGCCGATGGCAAACCATGTGTCGCCGCTGGCATTGGCATCGATGATGATAGTGAAGATTGGGTCAACATATACGTCCTCGCTGCTGTGCTGGAACTGCTGAGTGCGAGCAGCATCGGCATTCCAGTCTTTAGCACCGCCAATGACATAGTATTTCTGAGAGATTACTACTTTGCTCAGAGGAGTGAACTCAACCGTGTTCAGGTTGAAGTAATTGGCTCCTGGCTGCCCGACGATGGCGATGTCTTTGCCGTTGGTAACAGTATAGAGTACGACGCGCATGTAGAGGTCAGTCTTTGCCGGATTGCGGGTGATGAAGTTGAAGTATGCATCCTCGAGAGTCTGTGGGAGAATAGCAATGGTATTGCTGCTCTCCATGCTCTCAGCATCTGCCGATACATAGTCGGCAAAGTCGGCATTGCGCGACAGCTGCACCTCTGCCTTCAGGATGGTGTTTGCCGGCATCTGACCCTCGACTACCGATACCACTGCCAGTGGTATCGGGGTGTCGCTGAGCGAAGAGTTGTCGGCGGGATCGGTCAGAAGTGATGTCAGGTCGATGGTCTGGGCAATGGGTTCCACCGTGACGTCGGTTGTCTTCAACTGGCTTTCCGGCAGATTCTGCTGCGGACCTACGCTTGGCAGGTAGTCGCCCTTGCACGCCATGAAGACGAAGCCGACCAAAGCCATTAAGCATATATTAATCTTTTTCATTGTTCAATTGTTTTTAAGGATTGAGTTATTCAAGTTCAAACTTTACTTTCTCAGTGTTCATGTTGACGGTCATCTTTACCTTGCCGCCGGGGAAATCGTTAAAGAGCCAGGTGCCCTTGCCTGCCATGCCGACACCTTCGAAAACATTGTCTTTAAAGGCGCACTCCACTCCGGCATCGTCAACTTGAGTGCCCCATGAGTCGCCGCCGTCCCAGTCGGTCAGTGCCTTGTAGAAACGGAACTGAAGCGTTCCGGCAGGAATATCAAATTCACCGTAGAAAAGATTGTTGCCAATCTCTGTCTCGAAGACACGCCATGTTGCCAGTTCGGCTGCTGCTCCGGGTACTGGGGCGGGCCAGCCGTTGCAATTGCCGATGATATACATGTATGCCGGACTCTTGATGGCGCAGTAAGCTGCCATGTGCTTAAAGAATACGGGTTCCGAAGTAATGCCTGTGCCGGCAACCTCTTCTTTCTCAGAGCGGTTGATGCTTGCATGAACGCGCATTGCAATTACGCGGTAGCCCATGTCAACATAATCGTCGGTACTGGTGAAACCGTCGATAGAACAGATGGCCATGGCGATGTCTTCGCCGCTGATATCGCAGTTGCACTTGTTAAACGAACCGTCAATATATACCGGCTCAGTGCCGATAACGTTTCCGGCGTCGTCCTTGATGTCGCGCTCGTTCCATTTCGTCGTACCGGTGGTCTCGTCGTAGATACCAACCTGAACGCGATAGGTCACGAAAGCATTAAAGCCATAATTGGGCTGTGACCAGGTAAGGTTAACGTTGTTGGTCGGCGACAGCTGAATGTATTGCTCGCCAAGGGCTGGCGGGTTCACGGTGAACGTTGTGGGCGACACTACCGTAGGGTTGGAATCGCGGTCGTTCGAACAAGCCATAAACAGACTGACGATGCTCATGAGCAGAGCGCCAAGCAATAATTTGTTCTTCATATTGTGATTCTTAATTTTTCAATACTTCAATTTTACACTTTTCCTAATAACCCACAATCTGTACGAGGTTGCTGTTGGCAAGAACTTCAGATGAAGGCAACGGGAAGCGGTTGCGCGTCTTGTCGAACCGTGCGCCGTTCTCTGCGCCGTTCATATATTCCCAGGTGTAGGTTGCCTGGCCGCCATAGAGGTTGAAACGTATAAGGTCGGTGCGACGCATTCCCTCAAGGTAGAACTCACGTCCGCGCTCGTCGAGAATGTCTTCCATCGTATATACCGACTTGTTCACAGCATGTGCGCGTGAGCGGACGGCATCCATATATGTCTTTACCTTTGGCGACGCTACGCCGTTGAGATGAGCTTCGGCTTCTGCGGCATTGAGGTATGCCTCGGCTGCACGCAGCAGGAAGAAGTCGCCGTCAACAAAATATGCGTCGTGGTGGTCGGCACCGGTGGAGTAGTTGTTGTTGAACTTCGGCGATGTGATGCCCTGATGGAAACCGCTGTTGTCGCCAAGGTCGAATGTACGCGGTTTGACCACGCCCTGGTCGTTGACATTTTCCATACCCCAGAACAGTGCGCGGTCGTCGCGCTCGCCGTTGGCTACGAGCATTGAGCGAATCTGAGCAGAGGTCTTATTGAGGAATGACTGCGGGTTGGTGGTGAACAGTTTGAGGAACTGTGGACGAATGCGCATACCGGCCCATGTGGCACCGGTAGTGGCAGCATCAAGGTTGGTCACTGTCTTCATGGCATTGTCCCACATGGCAGCGATGAAGAACAGTGTACCTCCCCAGCCATTGGTTTCCTGACCGTCCTGAAGCAACGGAAGCACTGCCTCGCAGCTGGAACCGTTGGAGCCGTTGTCGCCCATGAAGAGCAGGTCGTAGGGCTGATAACCATTGTTGGTGGCTACAGCTGATATACGGCTGTCGTCGAACAGTGCATAGCCGGAGTTGATAACCTTTTCTGCATATTCAAGAGCCTTTGCCCAGTACGGGTTGTCCTGACCGTTATCATTAAGATATGTGCCGGCGTTCAAGTACAGACGGCTGAGAATGAGCCATGCTGCGGCCTTGTCTGCACGTCCGTAGTTCGGGTCGCTGTCGGTTTTGGGCGATGCGTCGAGCATTCCTGCCTCGGCAGTGAGCAGTTCGTTCTCAACCCAACCGAAAAGATATTCGCGGCCAAGGCTGAGAAGTTCTGCACCGCTATAGTTCTGACCCTCCACGTATGCCGGGTTCAGAGTGTGAGCCTGCTTAGGAGCATCTGCCGATACACCTGTGGAGAACGACGGATCACCAAAGAAGTCGAGCATCAGGAAATACTGGTATGCGCGGATGAATCGCACCTCGGCAGTCATGGCAGCATCATAGTCGCTACACTCCTTGAGATACTGGTTGCAGAATGAGATGTTCGACATCAGACGATAATAGAGATATTGAAGTGTCGGTGTACTTGCCGTACACTGGTTGTAGCCGATATCGGTGATACCGCCGTCGCTCCACCAGCAGATAGTCTCGTCAGAAGCAACGCTGTTGAAGTAGAATATGTTGCGCACGAGCGTTGACTTACCAGGATCCTGGATGGTAAAGTCGGCTTTGCCGTCGTTGCCTTCCATTATCAGTCCGGCATAGCATTTTGAATAGAGTGCCACAGGATCAGCTGTAGAAAAGGCATTGGGGTCGATATTGCCTTTGTTCAGGTCGTTCGTGCATGAACTGATGCCAGCGGCAAGCAACACTGCTGCTGCCGATGCCATTATCTTTGTCTTATTGAGTTTCATAGTCGATAACTGTTTTTATGTTTTTAGAAGTTCATGTTCAGTCCCAACAGGAAAGTACGGCAGCGCGGATACAGGCTGCTTTCCTTGCCTGAGGTCTGCTCCGGGTCAAGTCCGTTGTACTTTGTAATGGTGAATACATTTGAGCAAGACACATAAATGCGTCCGTCAATGCCCTTATACTTACCGTTCTTGAGCAGTTCGGTGAAGTTGTAGCCCAGTGTGATGTTATCGCACTTTACAAAGCTGGCGTTCTGTACGAAGTAGTCGCTCAGAGCATAGTTGTAGGAGTTCCATCTCAGACGTGTGATATCAGCAGTACTGTTCTCATAGTATCCCTTCGGATTGGCGAGTACGGCAGTGTTTATCTTGCCCTGCTCGATGTCGTTATATACATAGTTGCCGAAGCTGGCGCGGAAGTTGGTTCCGAGGTCCCATTTCTTGTACGACACCTTGAAACTGAAACCGCCGGTCCACGGAGCGTTGATGCTCTTGTAGAAATAGCGATCGCCGTCGTCAATGACACCATTGGCATCTCGGTCAACGTAAGCTCCCTGGATGGGCATGCCGCTCTGGTCATATACCTGCTGATATACCCAGAAAGAGTTTGCTGGCTGGCCTACGCAGTGGTATGTCGCACGCTGGTCGGTACCTACGGTCATGCCTGCCTCAATCTTGTCGCGGCCGCCGTAGAGCTCGGTAATCTCATTCTTGTTGTAGGCAGCATTGACGCTCAGTTCTACAAACCAGTCTTTGGTCTGAACGGGTCGGCCGGTGATTGCAAACTCAACACCGGTGTTCTTCAGCGAACCGGCATTCAGCAGCATGGCATTGTCGAAGTTCATGCCAGCAGGAATTGTCGGGGTGCAGAGCAGATCGACAGTCTTACGGAAATAGAGGTCGGCATTCAGGGTAAGACGCTGATTGAACATTCCATAGTCGATACCGAAGTTCCAAGTCTTCGTGGTCTCCCAGGTAAGGTCGTCGTTATACACAAGTGGCTGATATAGCCATCCTTCATTGCCGGGTCCTACAGGATAGCGGAAGCGCGTGTTCTGGTTGATACGGTAAGCAGCAGTATAGTACTCCTTGCCGGTATCCTGCTGTCCGGTCTTACCCCAGCTCACGCGAACCTTCAAGTCGCTGATGGCGTCAACATCGCGTAGGAATTTCTCCTCTTTTGCACGCCATGCAAAGGCTACCGAGGGGAAGAAACCCCAGCGGTGTCCATCAGCAAAGCGGCTCGAACCATCGTAACGGGCATTGAAAGTGAGAAGGTAGCGATCCATGAGCGAATAGTTGGCACGACCGTACCAGCTGACGAGAACATTCTGACCGGCCCATCGAGAGTTGGTGTTGCTGTTCAGTGTTCCTGCCAGAGGATTACCGTGGTCGTCAGTGCCTTGGTTGGTCATGGGGTAGTATTTCTGGAACCACTCGTCGCCCCAGTACTTCATGCGGCTGTACTCATAACCAGCCATGACATCGACATGGTGGTTCTTATTGATGTCTTTGAAATACTGTGCGTATGCAGTTGCCTGAACATTGTATTTCTTCTCTGAATTCTCGCCGCTGCCACCGTAGTAGTAGCCGTATGTTGACATAGGTGAGTGGTCTTGATACTCACAGCCGGTATTGTAGTTGCCGGCAAGGTTCAGGTGAAGACGGAGATCTTCGAAGCCATGAATCTTATAGTCGGCCTCGATGTTTCCGATGAGCACGTGTGCACTCTTGAAGTCGGTGTAGTTCTCTACAAGTTCTACAGGGTTTTTAGGAGCGTCGGGATTAACATCATAGGGATACGTTGGGTCATACGCACTCGTGGTTGCAGTCCACTGCCAATAGCCTCCCCAGTTGCGGTAACGGTCGTCGGCGCTCGTTATAGGACGAGTCGGGTCCATTCTCGTTGCCATGCCGATGGCATCTGTACCGCCGGCGCGTGTCTTTGAATAGGCGTACTTACCATTGATGTTGATGTTCAGGTGGTCCTTGAAGAGTGAAGGATTGAGGGTGAATCCTACAGTGAAGCGGCTGTATGACGAGCCTTTCAGAACACCCTGCTGGTTGGTGTAGCCCACGCTGGCACGATATGGCATTGCCCATTTGCTATTGCCGACACCGCCGGTGACGCTAACATTGTGGTCGTGGCTTACGCCGCCACGATAAATCTCGTCTTGCCAGTCGGTGCTGTATGTGCCAAGCGAATAATCGGGAGTTCCGTCGGTAGCACGCGAAATCCATCCCAGACCGGCATACTCAGGGGAGTCTTCACCGTAATATTCGCGAATGAACGATGTATATTCATTGGAATTCATCACGTCGAGCTTCTTTGCCACGGAACTTACCGAAAGCGTACCGTTGTAAGAAATTTGCGGAGACTGGTTACGGCGGCCCTTCTTTGTGGTAATGATGATTACACCATTGGAACCGCGGCTACCGTAGATTGCCGTTGCCGATGCATCTTTCAATACGGTAAAACTCTCAATGTCGTTAGGATTGACAAGCGAGAGAGGGTTGCTCATACCCTTGGTGTTGTTGTTATCCATCTGCATACCGTCGATGACAATCAGAGGATTGTTAGTGGCTGTCAGCGATGCTCCGCCACGGATGCGGATTTGTGCACCTTCGCCCGGAGCTCCAGATGAGGTGTTCACGTTTACACCGGCTATCTTACCCTGAATCATGTCCTGGGCGCTGGTGATGATACCGTGGTTCTTCTCATCAGGCTTCATGGCTATCACAGAACCGGTGAGGTCGCTCTTGCGGGCAACACCATAACCGATAACCACAACGTCTTTCAACGTCTGGGCATCGTCCTGAAGTGTGATAGTCAGAGTTGGAGCTGCTGCTATCGTGGCTGTCTGGTAGCCAACGTAAGTGATTTGCAGCTGCGCACCCTGGTTAGCTTTTAGGGTGAAGTTACCGTCGAAGTCGGTTACGGTTCCGATGCTTGTGCCTGGTACTCGCACGGTAGCACCAATGACTGGCTCGCCGGTAGCGTCCTTAACGTTTCCTTGCACAGTAATCTGCTGCGCAAAGGCTGATGCCGTGATGAACAGCCCGCATAGGAAGGCGAGCAGTCGTGAGGGCATAGAGATTTTTACCTGCTTCATCATTGCTTTTTAAAGTTAGTTAAACAAATGTTTTTAATTTTAGTTATAATTCTGATGCAAATTTAATATTTATTATAATATGTCGCTCAAAAAAAATGTAATAAAATGCGTTTTTTATTGCGCAAACGTTTGCGCAATAAAAATATTATATTTAATTTTGCAGCTGTAACACTCTATTGTTCTTTTTCTTATCTTTGCATTGTGAAAATCTAAATTTATTATTACGAGCTTATGACCGACCATGCCACAACAATAACAATGAAAGACATTGCCAGAGAACTCGGCGTATCTGTGGCTACTGTGTCGCGTGCGCTCAAAGATAGTCCAAGAATTTCAGAAGCAATAAAAAATAAAGTGAGCGCGTATGCGCGCGAACATAATTTCTACCCAAACAGCATGGCTGAGTCGCTCAGACATGTGAGGACACGGCGAGCGAATCTCATCGGTGTGATAGTGCCGCAGATAAACCATTTCTACTTCTCGTCGATAATTGCAGGAGTGGAAGACCAAGCCAATGCCCGGGGTTATTCGGTGGTTCTGGGGCAGAGCGGCGAACAATACGAGGAGGAGGTGAAGATATGCGAGCGCTTCCAGCGGTTGAGAGTGGGTGGGGTAATTGTCTCGCAGGCGAAGGACACCGTGAACTACGACCACTTCAAGAGTCTTATCGACAATGGCATCCCGCTCGTGTTCTACGATAGAATATGTACAGGAATAAATACCAACCGTGTGGTGGTTGACGACTATATGGGTGCTTATAAAGCCGTGGAATATCTTATCAGTACAGGTTGCCGGAACATTGCCTTCTATGGCTCGCCAATGCAGATGGAGATTTCGAAGAACAGATATAACGGTTATCGTGATGCTATTCAGAAGCATCATCTGAATGTTGACCCGACACTTGAAGTATTATGTGATAATCGCACTGAAGCTGAACGCGTTACACCAGAGATTCTGAAGCGAGAAAAACGTCCTGACGCGTTTTTTGCCGTAAACGACGATACAGCGATAGGAATATTATATACAGCCAAGCGTATGGGATTCCGTGTGCCGGAGGATGTGTCTGTATGTGGATTTACCAATGGCGACAGGGCAATCTCATGTGACCCGATGCTTACCACCGTAGAGCAGCGCGGACACAAAGTAGGAGAAGAAGCTGTGGAGACACTTGTTGACCATCTTGAGGGTGTAGTGCCAATGGATAAGGTGGAGAAGAAAGTGGTGAAAACACGGCTTGTAGTGAGAGGAACGACAAGGAATTAAGTGTTAAGTATAATATGATTATGAAAGAGAAACCGAATTTGTCTTTTTGGAAACTATGGAATCTGAGCTTCGGATTCTTCGGAGTACAGATTGCGTATGCACTGCAGAGCGCTAATATATCGCGTATCTTTGCAACACTGGGGGCCGACCCTCACAATCTGAGCTATTTCTGGATTTTGCCGCCGCTGATGGGAATTTTGGTCCAGCCAATAGTGGGAACTCTGAGCGACAAGACATGGACCCGATTCGGGAGGCGCATACCTTATTTATTTATAGGAGCGGCAGTCGCAGTGCTCGTGATGTGTCTGCTGCCAAACAGCGGGTCGCTGGGATTGACGATCTCTGCCGCCATGATATTCGGACTCATAGCACTAATGTTTCTCGACACGAGTATCAACATGGCAATGCAGCCGTTCAAGATGCTTGTGGGTGATATGGTCAACGAGAAGCAGAAGGCAAAAGCATATTCTATACAGTCGTTCCTATGCAACTCGGGCAGCGTGGTGGGATTCGTGTTCCCGTTTCTTTTCACTTTCCTCGGCATCAGCAATGTGGCAGAACAGGGCGTTGTACCAGACTCTGTCATCTGGTCGTTCTATGTGGGAGCAGCAATTCTTATTTTCTGCGTTATCTACACCGTATTGAAGGTGAAAGAATGGAACCCTAAAGAATATGCAGAATACAATGGGGCATCTTCCAACACTTCCGAAGGAGGGGAGAGTTCAGCTAACTGGGTTACGCTGTTGAAAAATGCACCTTCAACATTCTGGAAAGTCGGCCTTGTGCAGTTTTTCTGCTGGGCTGCTTTCTTATATATGTGGAACTATTCCACCGGAGCCATTGCCGAGACGGTGTGGAATACTACTGATCCTGCGAGCGAGGCATTTCAGGAGGCAGGCAACTGGGTGGGAATACTCTTTGCAGTGCAGGCAATCGGCAGTGTGGCATGGGCTGCCTTGTTGCCTCAATTCAAAAACATCAAGTGGGCTTACGCCGCCAGTCTCGTGCTCGGAGGTGCAGGCTTCGTAATAGTTCCGTTGGTCCACGATCAATATTTACAGTTCGTGCCATTCCTGCTGATTGGCTGCGCATGGGCCGCAATGCTTGCCATGCCATTTACATTCGTAACCAATGCTCTTCAGGGTTACGGTCACATGGGGGCTTATCTGGGACTGTTCAACGGTACAATCTGTCTGCCTCAGATTATTGCTGCACTTTGTGGCGGCATCGTACTCTCTTTTGTAGGAAGTCATCAGTCGTCGATGTTCATTGTCTCTGGTGTATTCCTGTGTGTTGGAGCTTTATGCGTGTATTTCATAAAAGAAGGGAATAAATATTGATAACTAAAAACTTATAGATTTATGAAAATTGAATTCAACATTGAGTATTATACTCAGGTCGGCGAGCAGGTAGTGCTCAACGTTCCATACGAAGTTGACGGTGTAGCGAAGGTGGCAAGATACCATATGTCTTCTAACGACCAAAAACACTGGACATATGTGGTTAATGGCAACTATAATGAAGGTGAATTTGCCGACTATTACTACAGTATTGAGGCAAATGGAGCAGAAGTGCGCCACGAATGGCTGCAGGTTATGCACCGTATTGAGGCAGCAAGCAAGAGCGCCACGCACTATATCATTTACGACCACTGGATAGATGTACCGTCTGATAGTTTCAAATACAGTAGCGCCTTCACTGAATGTGTGTCAAAGCACAGCCCGGTTAAGATTTCATTGACCAACTATCCTTCCACAATCAATCTGAAGGTGCGCGCACCACAGCTTCGCCAAGGGCAGGCTCTGTGTATTATCGGTGAAGGAGCACTGCTTGGCAATTGGAGTCTCAAGCAAGCTTTGCCTATGGAGGAACATAACTTTAACGAGTGGTTTATAAATATCGATGCCACCAAGCTGGAGCGTCCACAACTCGTATTCAAATTTGTTGCTGTTGACAACAACCCTGACGACAGTGTTGAGTTCAGCCCGGAATGGGAGCTTGGAGAAAACCGTTACGTTGATATTCCCGTGTTGGAGGAGGGTGATGTGATAGTGTATGAATTATCGCAGGCCAACTTCAACATCTACGATCCAAAGGTTGCAGGTACGCTCGTTCCACTCTTCTCTCTCCGTTCAAAAGAAAGTTTCGGAATCGGAGATTTCGGCGATTTGAAAAAAATGATCGACTGGATTAAAATGACGCGTCAACACGTGCTCCAGATTCTACCTATCAACGATACAACAATCACCCACACATGGACTGACAGTTATCCGTATTCGGCTATCAGTGTCTTTGCACTTCACCCTCAGTATGCATCGCTGAAAGACCTTCCGGCTCTTGCCGACAAGGAAACAGCAGCACGCTTCGAGGCACTTAGAGAAGAGCTTAATGCTTTACCTCAGATAGACTATGAACGGGTGAATAATGCCAAGACAGAATATCTGCAACTACTATTCAAACAAGAAGGCAGGAAAATGCTGGCATCAGCCAAGTTCAAGAAATTCTTTGAAGAGGAGAAACGTTGGCTTGTGCCATACGCTGAATACTGTGCGTACCGTGACGAGTATGGAACAGCCGATTTCAACAAATGGCCCAAGCACCGTGAGTATGAAGAAAAGAAAGAACATAAGGCTACGCCGCATGAGAAGTTCTTCTACTTTGTACAGTATATACTTTGTACGCAGATGAAAGAGGTTCATGAGTATGCCCGCAACAACGGAGTAATACTAAAGGGAGACATCCCCATCGGTGTCAACCGCAATGGATGCGATGTGTGGATGGAGCCCCGTTATTTCAATCTCAATGGACAGGCAGGTGCTCCGCCAGACGCTTTCTCCGCAAACGGCCAGAACTGGGGATTCCCAACATACAACTGGGACGAGATGCTCAAAGACGGCTGCCAATGGTGGGAGCGAAGGTTTCAGAATATGGCTAAATATTTTGATGCTTACCGAATCGACCATGTGCTGGGTTTCTTCCGTATATGGGAAATTCCAATCGATAGCGTTCACGGACTGCTCGGACAGTTTGCTCCGGCTCTCGCGATGACCCGAGAAGAGATTACAGCCTATGGACTACCGTTCCGCGATGAATTCCTTGAGCCGTATATCACAGACTATACTCTCCAGAAAATCTTCGGCGATAAGTCTCAGATAGTGAAGGATAACTATCTGGAGACCACCGCAAATGGGAGATATAAGATGAAGGATGAGTTTAATACACAGCGAAAGGTACAGGCATACTTTGAAGGTAAAAACGATAATAATTTGCGCGACGGTCTCTATGCTCTTATCAGTTGTGTCCTTTTCTTGCGCGATCACAAAAATCCTGAAAAGTTCCATCCGCGTATAACAGCACAATATGATTACTTCTATGAGAGCCTCAGCGATACCGACAAGTTTAACTTCAACCGTCTTTACAACGACTATTATTACAAGCGCAATAACCAATTCTGGTACAGGGAGGCAATGAAGAAACTGCCGAAACTCGTGCAGGCAACGCGAATGCTTGCATGTGCCGAGGATTTGGGAATGGTACCCGATTGTGTACCTTGGGTTATGCAGAATCTGCGCATTCTATCTTTGGAGCTTCAGTGGATGCCAAAGAATTCCAAATACCGTTTCGGACGTCTGAAATATAATCCGTATCTCAGTGTTGCAACAATATCCAGCCATGATATGCCGACATTGCGTATGTGGTGGGACGAAGACTATGAACGTACGCAGGAGTACTACACTACAGTACTCCGCAGAACTGAAGCCGCGCCTCATCCGATACCGGGATGGCTTGTTAAGGATATCATCTCACGTCATCTTACGTCGGCTTCAATGCTCTGTATCTTCGCCATCCAAGACTGGCTCGGCATGGATGAAACACTGCGTCTGCCTGATGCCAATGCAGAACGTGTAAACATCCCGGCCAATCCACAGCACTACTGGCGCTACCGTATGCACCTGAACATTGAGGATCTTGTTGGGGATGAATCGTTCACACAAGAAATCAGAGAACTCATAACACTAAGCGGAAGAAAGTAGGCGGCAAAGGAGTGCCGTAGAGAATAATGCAAAATGGATAAATGTGTAAAGATGATAATGAAACTAATTAATGACAGGGTATTGATTATGGGTGTATGTTTTCTCATAATCCTGTGGTCTTTATCCTTTAACAAAGCAGCAGCGCATACGGTGCAGTCGCCAAAGGGTACGGTTGCCATCGATTTCAGTATCGACGATGGCCGTCCCACGTATTCAATGACGTATAAGGGGCGTGTTGTGGTGAAACCTTCACATCTCGGACTGCTGTTGGCCAAGGATAAACATGCAAGTAAAGGGTTGGGTGAAACAGACCTCATTGAAGGATTTCAGCTTATTGACGAACAGACAAAGACATTCGACGAGACATGGAAGCCGGTATGGGGAGAGACTGCAGAAATCCGCAACAATTATGTAGAGTATGTTGCGACTCTGTCACAACCATCATCCAATCGTCGCATTGCTATTCGCTTCCGTGTATATGATGACGGAATCGGGTTCCGCTACGAGTTTCCTCAGCAGAAAGACCTCAACTATTTCCTCATACGCGAGGAATGCACCGAATTCGCAATGACCGGCGACCATATTGCATGGTGGTTGCCTGGCGACTACGACACTCAAGAACAGATGACACAACAGACGCGGCTGTCGGAGATTCGAGGAAAATTTCAAGAGGCAGTGAACTGGGGGAACTCAAGTGTTGCGGTATTTTCGCCTACAGGTGTACAGACATCTTTGCAGATGAAGAGTGACGATGGACTGTATATCAATATCCACGAAGCGGCATGTCTCGACTATGCCACCATGCACCTTGAACTTGTGGACACAGAGACGAAAAGTCTCACCACAAAGCTCATGGGCAACAGTAATGCTTACACACCCAACCCCAATCCAGAAGGCTATCCGCTGCCGAAGCCTTTCACCTTTGTGTCTCATCTTACGCCCGACGCTACTGGTCTGAAAGGCTGTATGCAGACCCCATGCGAAACTCCATGGCGCACGGTAATGGTAAGCGACGATGCACGTGAAATGCTATCATCAAATCTGATCCTTAATCTCAACGAGCCTTGTGCTCTTGACGACGTGAGCTGGATTCATCCTACGAAGTACTGCGGAGTATGGTGGGAGATGATTGTGGGTAAAAGTTCATGGAACTATACCGACGAATTTCCCAGCATCCGGCTTGACAATATAGACTGGACAAAGGTGAAGCCCAATGGTCGCCATGCAGCCAATAACGATAAAGTCAAAAGATACATTGACTTTGCCGCTAAAAACGGTCTTGAAGAAGTGCTGGTCGAAGGATGGAACGTCGGATGGGAAGACTGGGCTAATATGTGGAAGCGCGATGTCTTCGACTTCCAGACTCCTTATCCCGACTTCGACATCAAGATGCTCAATGACTATGCCCACCAGAAGGGCGTGAAACTGCTTATGCACCATGAGACCAGCTCATCAACACAAAATTATGAGCGCCATTTGGAGAAGGCCTTCAGTCTGATGAACCGATATGGTTATGATGCCGTTAAGACAGGTTATGTCGGCGACATCATTCCCCGTGGCGACCATCACTACTCACAGTCGATGAACAACCACTATTTGCATGTAATCAGAGAAGCGGCCCAACATCATGTCATGGTGAACTCCCATGAAGCAACACGGCCTACGGGATTGTGCCGCACATACCCAAATCTGGTGGGAGGAGAGTCGGCACGCGGCACTGAATACGAGGCATTTGGCGGCAACAATCCAGACCATACCTGCATCCTGCCGTTCACACGTTTGCAGGGAGGACCTATGGACTACACACCAGGTATCTTCGAAACACAGCTATCTACATGGAGTGACAATACGTCATGGGCGCGAATCACTGTTGCCGGAAGCCTTGCCCTCTATCTTACTATGTATTCACCTCTACAAATGGCAGCCGACTTGCCTGAACACTATGAGCGTGAAGACCTTGCTCCGGCATTCCAGTTTATTCGTGATGTTGCCTGTGACTGGAGTGAATCGAAATATCTTGAAGCAGAACCTGGAGACTATATTACCGTAGCTCGCAAGGCTAAAGGTTCCGACAACTGGTTCGTCGGAGGTAAGTGCGATGAACAAGGACACAATTCTGTCGTTACGTTCGATTTCCTCGACAGAGGAAGGAAATACGAATGTACCATCTATGCTGATGCCAAGGATGCCCACTACAAGGACAATCCCAAGGCATTTACCATTACTAAAAAGATAGTGAAGTATGGCGACAAACTGAAACTTGCCGAGGCTCCTGGCGGTGGCTTCGCTATTTCGCTTATCGCTAAATAATGGTTAGATATGAAGAAATTGATAATCGCTGGAATATTATCGCTGTTATTTCCCAAAACGGGATCCGCTCAGCTACAAGACGAGGTGGTGTATTCACCTCAAAAGACCACATTTACACTTTTTGCACCCGATGATGCAAAACAAATCATTGTTCGTATATATAATGAAGGTATGGGCGGCGTGCCGATAGAGACGCACAGGATGACGCACAGTGGCAGGGAACGTTGGACAACAGAAGTACGTGGCGACCAGAAAGGACGGTTCTATACGTTCGACACTGGCCATGGAGAATCAGCTGGCATCTTTGCAAAAGCTGTCGGAGTGAATGGAATACGCGGTGCCATCATCGACATGAAAGATACAAACCCAAAGGGGTGGGAGAGAGACAGGCGTCCAGAACTACGTTCAGCAGCCGACCTTATCATCTACGAGATGCACCATCGTGACTTCTCCATAGCCCGTGAGGAGTCGAACTATCCGGGAAAGTTTCTTGCGTTGACAGAACCGTGGGCAATAGACCATCTGCAAAGTCTTGGGATAAACGCCGTGCATATACTGCCCTCGTTCGATTATGCCAGCGTCGATGAAACGAAACCAAACAAGCCACAATATAACTGGGGTTACGACCCTCTTAACTACAACGTGCCGGAGGGTAGCTACAGCACCAATGCCCTTTGTCCCTTGACACGCATCAGTGAATTTAAACAGATGGTCCATTCACTTCATAATGCAGGCATACGCGTAATCCTCGATGTGGTGTATAACCACACCTTCGACATCGCGAACTCTAATTTCCAGAAAACCTATCCCGACTACTTCTTCCGCAAGAACGCCGACGGAACATATTCAGACGGTAGCGGCTGCGGTAACGAGACAGCAAGTGAGAAACCGATGATGAGGCAGTTCATGATAGAGAGCGTGAAATACTGGATTAATGAGTATCATATTGACGGCTTCCGTTTCGACCTTATGGGCATTCACGACATAGAGACAATGAATGCCATCCGTCAGGCCGTTGACGCAATCGACCCCACAATATTTATCTATGGCGAGGGGTGGAGTGCCGGAACATGTGCCTATTCTCGAGAAAAACTTAGTATGAAGGCAAATATTAAACTGATGCCACGCATTGCAGCTTTCAGCGACGAAATTCGTGATGGACTGCGAGGGCCATTCGACGACGACAAAAAGACAGCATTCGTCGGAGGTATTTCCGGGAACGAAGAGAGCATCAAATTCGGTATTGCCGGAGCAATAGTTCATCCACAAGTGGATATGAAAAAAGTGAACTATAGCGATGAAGCTTGGGCGCAGCAGCCGACACAAATGATCTCATATGTCAGTTGTCACGACGATATGTGCCTTGTAGATAGACTAAGGACAAGCATACCTGATATGTCAACAGACGGTATAGCCCGTTTGTCGATGCTTGCACAGACTGCTGTGCTAACTTCACAGGGAGTCCCCTTCCTTCTTAGCGGCGAAGAGATTATGCGCGACAAGAAAGGTGTCCACAACAGCTATTGTTCGCCCGACAGCATCAACCGGTTGGATTGGGCAAATAAAGAACGCCATTCTGATGTGTTTGAGTATTATAAAAAGCTCATCGCTTTGAGGAAAAATCATCCTGCATTCCGTCTTGGCGATGCAGACAAAGTCAGGAAACATCTTGAGTTTCTGAAGCCTGCAGCCGACTGTGTTGTGGCATTCCGGCTGAAGGATTATGCAGGAGGCGACAGTTGGAAGAACATCATAGTAATACTGAATGGAAATACCGAAGCAAAAGAGGTGAAGATTCCGAAAGGATCATATACAATTGTCTGCCGTGACGGAAAGATTAGTGAAGAGGGGATGGGCGTATTGACTGGAAACACAGTAATCTCTGCCCCTCAGTCGGCAATGATAATCCATAACTGAAGAGAAAATGAAACGTATAATGCTATTAGCCGTGTTTGCAGCACAAATGATTGCAATGAGTGGTACACAAAAAGTGAATATTACGAGAGTGGATCCTACCGATTGGTATGCCGGAATGAAAAACCAGACGTTACAGCTGATGGTTTATGGCGAGAATATCGGCAGTGTTGAGAGTGTTGCAGTGCCTTATCCCATCACCGTTGAGAGACTGGTGAAGTTAGACAGTAACAACTATCTGCTGCTATATCTTAATCTCCATAATGCCGAGGCACGCACCTATACATTGGAGTTCAAACTGGGCAAGAAGACTATAAAACGCGACTATACACTGAAGTCGCGTCAGATGAATGGCGACCAACGCATGGGATTCACAAATGCCGACGTACTCTATATGCTGATGCCCGACCGCTTTGCATCGTCGGGCAAATATACTCAAGGAAAAGAACTGGCTCGTCTGCAGAAAGAAATGAACACTTTTGTTGTTGACCGCACAGCTCATTCTTTGCGTCACGGAGGTGACCTTGAAGGCATACGCAGGCATCTCGACTATTTTAATCAACTTGGGGTGACGGCTCTATGGTTTACACCCGTACTTGAAAACAATTCCCCCGACAATGCGGATGGCTACAGCACATATCATGGCTATGCTACCACCGACTACTATCGCGTAGATCCACGCTTTGGCACTAATGCAGAGTATCGCCAACTCATCGACGAGGCACATCAGAAAGGTCTTAAAGTGGTGATGGACATGATTTTCAACCATTGCGGTTTCGAGCATCCGTGGGTTAAGGATATGCCAGCCAGCGACTGGTTCAACACTCCCGAGTGGCTGCAACAGTCAGGAGGAACCAGCAATCCCGAAGGAACCGATTTTCTCCAGACATCGTATAAACTGACTCCAGTGAAAGACCCATACGCCTCACAAGTTGATCTTCATGAAACGGTTGACGGCTGGTTTGTTCCAACAATGCCCGACCTGAACCAACGTAACGAGCACGTAATGACATATCTTATCCAGAATAGTATCTGGTGGATTGAAACAGCCAACATCGACGGTATACGTATGGACACTTATCCATACGCCGATGCCGACGGTATGGCACGCTGGATGAAAGAACTCAACAATGAATATCCAAATTTTAATGTGGTAGGCGAGACGTGGGTGACAGAGCCTGCCTATACGGCATCTTGGCAGAAAGACTCTCGCTTATCGAAAAAGAACAGTTATCTGAAAACCGTTATGGACTTTGCTTTCTTTGACCGTCTGTCGCAGGCAAAAAACGAGGAAACCGACGGCTGG
>CAMOEW010000048.1 GCA_946612625.1 uncultured Prevotella sp. | reverse complement strand
TGCTGCTGGCCGACCCTGCGGATACTGAGGAAATGGCCATGAGTTTCTCGATTGGTGGCGGGAAAAGTGGTTTCAATCGCGATACTTTCATGACAGCCTTCACCCAAAGCGGTATATCTGCTGCCGTAGCAGAGAAAATGATAGAACGGATGATGAGTAACTTCCCAGCATGGCAAGAACTCATCACCCATTCTTTTCTTCCGGAGAAGATGAAGGCAGACTACTGCGCTTTATTGGAAAAGCGGAAAAACACTTGAGCAATCAAACTGCCGGGTATTGTTTTTTATAGTGTCGCCCGACATTGTCTATCGGCATCGGGCGACATTTGTAGTTATTATTTACGGTCATTCTGCGTTAATTCTCCAATTTCCGTCTTTTGTTACAGACTTTTTCCGTAACTTTGCATTCGGTAACAAAAACAGGGGAACCAAAATTTATTTATATGAGAAATAAAGTATTGTTGACACTTGTGTCGCTTTTCATCTGTACAGGGATATCAGCAGAGAGAAAGCCAGTGCCGGTCATCATCACTGCCGGGCAGTCGAATACTGACGGTCGGGTGAGTAACGACGACCTGCCCGACTATATCAGGCAGCAAGGCTATCGCCACTGCCTGTGGTCATACGGTAGTGACACCATTTCCGGTGGCGGCCGTTTCGAGCGCTTCTGGCCTCGTGTTGCGAAACCAGACAATACTGCGCGATGGGGCTATGATGCAGTGGTGTATTATCTCATCGACCGTCAGATAAAACGCGACTTCTATGTCATAAAGGAGTCGCTGGGTGGCACTGCTATCGACACAGCCTGCGCCAGCACAAGCGGTATGTACTGGAGTGCATCATCCGAGTTTCTAGCATCAACTGCTGCTGCCGACAAAGGCGGGAAGTCGCTGCTGAAAGCCTTTACCGAGAATATCGGTGCCTGCATCGACAGTGAATTGTCGCACTTGAAGGAGGGCTATGACGTGAAGGCATTCCTATGGCATCAAGGCGAAAGTGATAAGAAGATGGCAGGCCATTACTACGACAATCTGAAAGCAGTCGTGGCATACGTGCGCAATTATCTTGTTAAGAAGACGGGCGACGGACGGTATGCCAGATTGCCTTTCATCTGCGGCACCTATTCACTTAAAAGCCGCGACCGTAGCGAGCAGGTCGTGAATGCGTTATATCGACTTGCCGAAGAAGACCCGAATTTCCATGTGGTTGATATCGAGGATGCAACCATTCAGCGTGACCGGCTGCATTTTGACAGCAAGGGAGCCGAACTGTTAGGTCAACGTGTTTTCAAACGTTTAATGGAAGTCACGGGAGGCATCAAGTAAATTCATGTAAAGATACCCATATATGACATAACAGATAAAACTAAGAATAATTATTCAGAAGATGAAAAAAAGTAAACTTTGGATGATTGCTGCCATCCTTACAGTCATTAGTGGCGCAGATGTGATTACCAGCTGTTCTCAGGACGATAATCCTGTGGTTAGTCCGACCGATGACAGCAGCCAGTTTGTAACCCTGACGGATGTAGTGCCCGACGTCATCCTGGAGATACGCTACTACGGCACATATAACTTTGTGGGGCAGCGCATCGACGGCTATGAAGAGCCGACGGCATTGCTCACCCGTCAGGCAGCCGACAGCCTGAAGAAAGTGAGCGACGACGTGATGGCGCAAGGCTATCGCCTGAAGATCTATGATGCCTACCGTCCGCAGAAGGGCGTAGATCACTTCGTGCGCTGGGCGCAGGATCTCAACGACACGAAGATGAAGCCCTACTTCTATCCCGACCTCGACAAAAGCGTGCTTTTCCCTCAGGAATACATCTGTCTGAAGAGTGGGCACACGCGTGGCTCTACCCTCGACCTGACACTTTTCGACATGCAGACAGAGAAGGAACTCGACATGGGCGGCACGTTCGACTGGTTCGGTCCCGAGAGCCATCCTGACTTCTGCGGCAATCCCGAGACGGGTGAATACACTGGAGATAATTCGAAGAGTCCGTCAGAGCCAAAGCGCAGCATCACTGCCGAGCAGTTCAAGAATCGCATGATACTGCGTCGTGCGATGCTGCGACATGGCTTTAAGCCTTTCGAAACGGAGTGGTGGCACTTCACACTGCGTGACGAGCCCTTCCCTGACACTTACTTCACCTTCCCGGTCAAGCAAATCAGGAAAGGGTGATGCCCTACATAGCAACCTTTACCACGCGGTGCTGTCCTGACTGCTCAACCCGAAGGACATATACTCCGTGCTGAAGGCCCTTGGGCAGTGGGAATGAATATTCAGCCCCTTTGGTGGCATGCATCCTGGCAAGTGTTCCCACGCATGAACCCTGTGGAGCAAAGATATCAACACGCAGCGGAGCATCGTCAGCAGAGGTGAACACAACATTGCCCTCGCTAATTCTGATTGACAGGTTCTCGCTGCGTGTGAGAAGCATCTGCATCCCGCTCTCCTTTGGCTCATAGAACTCATAAGGACCGAGGTCGCGTGCTGCACCTTCAATGGGTTGGAACGTAAACGGATAGTCGGACATCATCTCGCTCGTGAGGTCAAGGCCCATATCGATGAGCACCGAGCCACGCTTCAGGCGTGCAAAACGTGTGGGCATACTGCCATCGGCAGCACGCGGTGCCTTTGCGTCCTCCTCGGTCAGGCTGACATAGTCGCTCTCTGAGAATCCGCGAACGATATTGTTTGTCCACGCTTTCTTCGATGTTGAGTTCATGGCGTTGTGGTCGTTCTTTGCACCTCCACTGCCAATCTCAATATTTCCGAAGCATACATTATTATAGAATTCGAAGTTCTGAGCGTCGGCATCCTCAAACATGAAGTCGTAGCCGCAACCGAATGCAAGACAGTTGACGAGCTTGACACCGCCCTTATGGGAGTTTTCGTCGAAACCTTTCACTGAGCCGGTCTTGTTGCAGTTGAATGCAACGCAGCGCCATGCCTCGTGAATGCCCTTCGACGAGCCTCCGGTGCCGTTGCCTCCAAGCTTGATTCCGTTGCCATTGCCTTGAAACGAGCCGCTGGCATTCACCCAGTCGAAGAGATTGGCACGTCCACTGCCCCATGCCCAGCATTCTATAAGCTTAACGGCATAGTCGGTCTCATATAAATCCCATGCATCGTCAGCATTGTCCCACGCACGACAGCGTATAAAGCGATTGCCGATACCGTTGTGCATCTTGCAGGCGAAGCCGTCGGCGTCAGAACCGAAGTTATCAGCATCACAGTTCAGATAGGAGTCGCAGTCGATGATGTCGTTGTAGGCACACCATGAGCCGTCGTTGCTCGAGGCAAGTCCTCCCACACTCTCCTTGAAGTTATGGCCGAAGCCAAGTTGCAGGCCAGTATCATCATTGTATGAGAATGTGCATCGCTCGATGATGTTATGCGAGCCTTCGAGCTTGATACCGTTGTCGCCGGCCTGCGTTATATGCAGGCCATAAATGTGCCAGTAATTGCCGGTGAGCAGTATTCCGCGCACGCTCTCTTTCTTCGGTTGATCCTTGAAGTTAAGAACAGGAAATTCGCCCGGGAATGTCTTGATGGTGTAGCGTGCATCGGCCGTGCCGCTCTTCTCAATACGTATGGTGGTCTTCGAGCCGTCTTTCAGATATGTGGGATAATATGTTCCTCCGCGCACATAGATACTGTCGCCGGCTTCAGCCTTATCTATGGCCAGCTGCAGATTATAGAGCGGATTTTCCCATGAGCCGTCTCCCTTGTCGTTGCCCCATGGAGCGACATAAATGCAATGCTCCACGGAATGCGGACCGTTCCATATGATGGTGTCCTGAGGGTCAGGGTTGCCGGGATAGTCATCATTGTTTCCCCCACTGACTGAGTTCAGCGCAATGCTCACATCGTCGATATAGATAGTGGCACTCTGGCATGTGAAACGAATCAATACCTCGGTGTCGTCTTCGGCCGACGAGGCATTCCACGAGCCGGTGCCGTAGTTGCTTGCAGACGACACGGTGGCGGTACCGAGCTGTGTCCAGTTGTTGCCGCCATCTACCGATTTTTCCACAAGCAGCACCTTGCCGTTGCCCGAGCCACGGTGTTTCAGCGAGATGCTTCCGGGCTGGCATAGTGGCGGAGTAATAAGGTAGCCACCGGCCGACATCGTGGCCCGTGTGCTGCCATTGTCCTTCTTTGCATAGACACCCTTCACCTTCCATTCACCCGAAGAAAGTGTTACCATGGTTTCCGACGACGGCGCCGACGACGGCATACCGCTCTCAAAGTCTTCCTTGAGAGTGTTGTCGCTCCATGCACATAGTGCACCCATTTGGAGCAACATAATAAATAGTAGTTGTTTCATATATTTAGTTTGTTTGCGTTGTTGTATTAGTTAGTGCTTTCAGTCTGTAAGACAGAAGTCGAGGTCGCGCTTGATGGCCTCACGGTCGAGATGCTGTCCGATGAAAACGAGCTTCTGCATACGGTCGCCCACCTTCTCGTCCCAGTCGCGGCGCAGGTCGGCATTGGCTGCCAGCATACGGTCGAGCTCATCCTTCGGCATCGTGGCATACCACTGTCCGGCATTGCTTATCGACACCTGCTTGCCTGCCTGTTCAAACAGATAGCATGTCTGCTGTTCGTCGCGGAAATAGCAGATGCCCTTGGCACGTATGATGCCCTTGGGCCACTTGCGGGCAACAAACTCGTCGAAGAGTCCGAGTTCAAACGGCCGTCGGCTGTAATATACGTAAGTGCCGATGCCGTATTCCTCAACCTCGCCACCCTCATGGTCATGATGATGGTGATGATGGTGTTCATGATGCTCATCGTTATCGTCATCATCATGATCGTCATCGTGATGAAGCTCATCCACCGGTTTATCCATCTCTTCAATCCATGCCGCCGACGTAGCCACCTCCTGGAAGTTGAACTTTCCGGTGTTGATAATCTTGTCGAGCTCCACATTGCCATAGTCGCAAGTAATGATTTCTGCCTTTGGCTGAAGTGTGCGGATTATCTTTTTCAGCTGTTCCAGCTCGCCGGCCGAAATTTCCGATGCTTTGTTCAGCAGTATAATGTTGCAGAACTCTATCTGCTGAATCACGAGGTTCTCTATGTCATCCTCGCCGATGTTCGGGTTCATCAGGTCGTTGCCGCTGCCGAACTCATCACGCATACGCAGTGCATCGACCACAGTCACGATGCTGTCGAGACGTATGTAACCGTCCTTGACATACTGTGGTCCGAGCGTCGGAATCGAACAAATCGTCTGGGCTATTGGGCCCGGTTCGCAGATGCCGCTGGCCTCGATAACGATATAGTCGAACCGACGCTGTGATGTTATCTCGCGTAGTTGCTCCACGAGATCCATCTTCAACGTACAGCAGATGCAGCCGTTCTGAAGTGCCACGAGGCTGTCGTCTTTTTTATCTACTACTCCACCTTTCTCAATAAGGTCGGCATCGATGTTCACCTCGCCGATGTCGTTTACTATGACCGCAAATTTAATTCCTTTCTTGTTAGAAAGAATACGATTGAGAAGTGTTGTCTTTCCGCTGCCTAAATAACCCGTTAGCAGCAGGACGGGAATTTCTTTTATTTCCATATCTTTATTTTTTTATTCCAATAACAATCTTAAATTCCTTGTCGCCGTAGTTTACACGGTATGGCTTGAGAGCTTCTGCCCAGCCGCTCCACGAATCAACACCACCCACACCGGCATGTTCGAGGTCGAGATAAAGATTGGTGAATTCCGACTTCCTGACATCCTGCATGTGGCGCTGCTCCTTACGGTCGCCGTCGTCGAGCGCTTCGACAGTATAGTGAAGGGCTGATGCCGCAAACAGCTTGTCGCTGGTAATACAGATACCGCGACCTTCAGCGTCGGTCTGCTTCCACCAGCGCATGTCGCTCTTCGTTCCGGTTTCTTGCGGACGGATATACGGATAGAATTGCTCGTCGGCTGTCTGGCGATAGATACCCACACACTGCGACTCCTTACGGTCGGCGTAGTTCTCAACAGGCCCGCGACCGTAGTACTCGCTATGATCCATATCCTTTGGCAGCTGCATCACAATGCCATAGCGCATCATTCCACTGATATCCTTGGCATCGTCGTCGGCATCCAAGTCCATCTCGAAGGCAATGGTTCCATTGCCGAATATGCTATATTCCATCTCAAGTTCGGCTTTCACACCCGGCAGGGAATATTTGGCCTCTACATCGATATACTGCTCGCCATTATCGTTCTTTGCCTTCTTTGCCTGGAACGATGTCAGCTTCATTTCCGGCGAACGCCAGGCCTTGTAGCGGATGTTGATGTGCGAGCCCATGTCGTTGTCGGTAGCGGCGCGCCAGAAATTCGGCTTCAGCGTTCCTCCGTCGGCAAGGATATTCTTTCCTCCCACCTCATATTTAGTAAGCAGTCCGGTAGTGTCGCAGAACTCAATGTTCATGCCAATACCGCTGATGCGGGTCGTTGAAGTTTTCTTGTTGTTTGTCACCTTGAGTTTCTTGCCTCCGTCTGAGTTGGAGTTGTCGGCAACAGCATGTTTGTAGCCAGTGAGCTGGAACTGCTGGTAGGCTATCGTCTGTCCCTTGTCCAACAGCGGCTCGTCGTTCTTCATCTTGAATGCCACGTTCAGCAGCAGTTCCTTGCCTTTGTAATTTTTCTCGTCGGTATTGAAGGGCAGTGTGACGTTCACGCTCTGCTGTGGACGTATGCTAAGGTTTCTTATCCACTGGCTCTGCACAGCCTGACCGTCGGCAAGCAACGTCCACTCCAAGTCGGCGTAGTTCATGGTTCGGAAGAAATTCTCGTTGCGTACAGTCAGCTGGTTTCCGCTGAGTTCCGACCAGATGTTCTGATAGAAATATCCTACCTCATACAATTGCGGATTAGGCACGCGGTCGGGACTGACCAGACCGTTGCAGTTGAAGTTGTTGTCGCTGGCATCGTAGTTGTTGTAGTCGCCACCGTATGTATATCCGCCCTTTCCATGTAGAGCCTGGTCAACGAAGTCCCAGATATATCCTCCCTGGAACTTCGGATATTTGCGCACAAGGTCCCAGTATTCCTTGAATCCGCCGCACGAATTGCCCATAGCGTGACTGTACTCGCACTGTATTAGCGGACGCAGCGACTTCACGTCCTTGGCATATCCCTCGCATCCCGGTTGTGAGAGATACATCGGACAGAAGATATCGGAGTTTTCTCCTTTGGCTCCCGCCTGTTCCCACTGCACAGGGCGCTGGGTGTCCTCAGTCTTTATCCACTTGTAGGCATCTACGAAGTTGGGACCGTTGACGGTCTCGTTTCCAAGACTCCACACAATGATGCTCGGGTGATTGTAGTTTGCACGCACGTTGTTCTGGTTGCGCTCCATTATCTGCTGCGCAAAGAGCCTGCTGTGAGCTGCTGCTTTCTCGGGGTTATAACCGAAACCGTGGCTCTCCTGGTTCGCCTCGGCAGTGACGTAGATACCGTATTCGTCGCATAGGTCATACCACATCGGGTCGTTGGGATAGTGGCTCGTGCGCACAGCATTGATATTGAAGCGCTTCATAAGCTTGATATCCTCAATCATACGCTCGCGACTAACCACATAACCGCCGTCGGGATCCATCTCATGGCGGTCGGCGCCCTTGATGAGTACCGGCTGACCGTTGACGAGAAGCTGGGCATTGCGAATCTCAACCGAACGGAAACCTACCTTCTGGGTTACGGTCTGGACAACCTCGCCACTGACTTTCTTCATCACCGTGGTTGTTCTTGTACGACCCCTGCCGCGACGACCCTTACGTGCTATTGTCTTGACGACTTTCTGTGCCACTGTTGACGATGGCTTGCGCACCTCGGCGGTGAGAGTATATAGATAAGGCGTCTCAGCACTCCACGTCTTGCAGTTTGTGACGGTGATGGTCTGACCCTTCTGTGTTCCAACCTTGTAGCCCTCGGCATCTCGAAGCGTATATGTCACCTCGCCCTTGCCCTGCAGTTTTGCATCGAGCGTAAGCACACCGTCCTTGTAGTTATTCGTCAAAGTGGTTGTCAGCCGCAGGTCGTCGAGATGCAGGTCTTTGTCGCGGGCAATGAGATAGTTGTCGCGGGCAAATCCCGACAGCCGCCAGAAGTCCTGGTCTTCGCACCATGAACCGTCGCACCAGCGGAACACCTGCATGGCAAAGATGTTGCTTCCGGTTTTGATATACGGTGTAACGTCAAACTCGCACGCCACCTTGCTGTCTTCGCTATATCCCACGAAATTGCCGTTGACCCACAGATATACGCACGAGGTGACACTGCCGAAGTGTACTATCACTTGGCGCTTGCTCCACGATTCAGGAATAGTGACTGTGCGGCGGTAGCTGCCCACATGATTGTCTTTCACCGGCACACGCACATCACCTTCGGTACTGCGGTCGCATTCTTCTTTCGTCAGCTGTGGAAAATGGCCGCGCCATGCAAAGCCAAAGTTCACATACTCCGGGTCGCCAAAGCCATTGAGTTCCCACATGCCGGGTATGGGCATTGTCTTCCAACCGCTGTCGTCGAAATCGGGAGCGAAGAAGTCGGTGGGGCGTTGGTCAGCATTCTCTACCCATGAGAACTTCCAGTCGCCGTTGAGTGAAATACGCTCGTCGCTGGTGTTCATGTTATTGCTACTCTCCAATCGGTTCACCTGATTCACCAAGGCATTATGCCATTCGGTAAATGTCTGTGCGTAACTGCCTAACATAGGCAACACTACTGTAATCGCTGTTAAAACAAGTCGTCTCATTGTAACCTATTATTTTTGTCAGTCGTTATAATTCCAGATATTCCTTGATTGCATGCAATAGTGCATCGTCTTCTTCGCGCGTCTGAGCCGACACCCGGAAATAATGGTTGTCGAGTCCGCTTATCACAGAGCAGTCGTAGATTAGCATACCATGGTTTTCCAAAAGATATTGCTTCAGCAACGTGCTGTTAGGACGCTCCATGTGTACGAGCATAAAATTGGTCTGACTGTCGAACACTCTCAGCCCTTCTATGGCATTGATTTCCAATCTCATGCGTCGGGCTTCATTGAGATAAGCGTCAAGGTCGGCAACAGCTGGCTTTCTTCTGCGTATGAGATATTTGCCTGCTTCGAGAGTGAGCAATCCGATGCTGCCTTCCTGCCTCACAGTCCTCAGGCGTCGTATCAACGCCGGCGGAGCAGTGATGTAGCCCAGCAGCAATCCTCTAACCCCGTACTTGTTAGTCAGTGAGTGAAGCATAATGAGATTGTCGAGATTTTGCACATTCTTCGGTTTCAGCATCGGGGCTTTGGTGTAGTTCTCATATGTCTGATCCACGATGAATACATCATTGGGATATCTCTTTGCTATGTAGTAAATAAAGTTGCAGTTGAGCACCATTCCCGACGGATTGTTGGGATTGCAGAGCCAGAACACCTTGCCAACGTTCCTGTCTTTGATGCTTTTTCGCTTGTAGTATGTTATGATATGATTATTCACCCTGCAAGCCTCCTCGTATATCCTGTATGTCGGCTGCGGGATTACCGACACGCAGCCAATGAAAAGATTGGCTATTCGATAGATGGCGTCGTTGATTCCCGCCGTCACCAGCACGCATTCTGCCGAGATATCAAGTTCGCTGGCTATCATCTGTTCAAGGATAGCTGCTTCTTCCTCTGCATCGTGCTCTATCACTCCGGTATGCTTCGACAGATACTGTATCAGTTCTGTCTGGTCGGTATGACGGAAGAGATTGGTGCTGAAGTCAAGTGTCTGTTTAGGAGTGTTCATATAATAATTCTGATTGGACTATTATCCTTGAATTCGATGTTTATCCCTGTTCCTTCGAAGAATGCTGAAAGGCGTCCGTCGGCAGCTAACTGCTGCGGTGAGCCTATTTCAATGGAATTGTTGCGGCTGATGAGCCATATTATGTCGGCAATCTGAAGTGCAAGCTCAAGGTCGTGGGTGGATAGGCAGATGGTCTTGTCAATCTCACGGGCAATCTGCTTCAGTTGACGCATCACCTCAACCTTGCTTGGAAAGTCGAGAAAAGCCGTCGGCTCGTCGAGGAATATCACTGGTGTCTGCTGAGCCAGTGCCTTTGCTATCATCACCTTCTGTCGTTCACCATCGCTGAGAGTATCTACATATCTTCCGGAGAGCGAGCTGATGCCCATAGTGTATAAGGCCTTATCGACGATTCTCATGTCGTCGGCGGAACAGTTTCCCCAGAAGCCCGTATATGGCGACCTGCCCAGACTGACCAGCTCTCTTGCCGTCATATTTTGTATCTCGGGCTTCTCGGTGAGCACGACGCTGATCTTGCGGCTCAGTTCTTTGTCGGTATATTCACCTATACTCCTGCCGTCGATAATGATGTCGCCGGAAAGTGGCGGCAAAAAAGCAGACAACGTGCGGAGCAGAGTTGACTTGCCAATACCGTTGCTGCCTATCAGACAAGTCAGTTCACCGCTTTTCAGCGATGCGTTGATACCCGTGAGCACCTTTCTCACACCTTTCTTCTGGCTATATCCGATGCTGAGATTCCTTAGCTGTATGGTTTCTTTTGACATAAAATTATTTCAAACTGCAAAATTAAGTAAAAAAGCTGTAATCATGAAGCAATTTTAGAATATTTAAACGTTATAAAGACAAAAAGTATTAACTTTGCAACATGAAGAAAGAAAGGTTTATTATATGTATTGCCGCTGTGCCGATAGCATCGCACGCGCAACAGGAGAATGTGGTCTGCGGAAAAGCAACCCCCGACCGCCCGAACATAGTGTTTATACTTGCCGACGACATGGGGTATGGCGACTTGTCGTGCTTCGGCAGCCGACATGTCAAGACCCCGAACATCGACCGGCTTAGCGAAACAGGAACGACATTCACCCAGTGCTATGCCGGCAGTGGCATCTCGAGTCCATCACGGTGCTCGCTTATGACAGGAAAGCATACCGGCAACACCCGCATCCGCGACAACACATGTACGGCAGGCGGGCTGAAAGGTTTGAAGATTTCGCCAAAAGGCGACACTACTATTATCCGGCGTGCCAACCTGCTGCCACAAGACACCACCATTGCCACCGTGTTGTCGGCATCAGGCTACACGACATGTCTTGTGAACAAATGGCATCTCGACGGCTACGACCCGGGGGCTGCGCCCAACCATCGCGGCTTCGACGAGTTCCACGGGTGGACTATTTCCACCGTTCACAGCAACTCACCATACTATTATCCATACTATCGCTTCGACGGCGACTCGCTGATACACATCGATGAGAATGCCCACGACCGGCACGTGCGCCATAATACTGATATCTCTACCGACGATGCCATCGCCTTCATCGGGCGCAACAAGGAGCGGCCCTTCTTTCTCTATTTGGCATACGATGCACCTCATGAGCCTTATATCATTGAAGACACTCACTGGTATGACAGTCAGAGTGACTGGTCGATGAACACAAAGCGGTATGCAGCGCTTATCTCCCACATGGATGCTGCCATCGGGCGGCTTGTAGAATATCTTGAAGAGCAGGGATTGCGCGAAAATACTCTCGTAATTTTCGCCAGCGATAATGGTGCTGCCATCCAGGCTCCCCTCGAACAGCTGAACTGCAACGCCGGCTTCCGAGGGCGTAAGGCACAGCTCTATGAGGGCGGCATACGCGTACCGATGATTGTCAATCAACCGGGGCGTGTCCCTGCTAAGCGACTGGAAAACATTATCTATTTCCCTGACATAATGCCAACGCTCGCAGCTCTCGCCCAGGGCGAACGGAATCTTCCGCATGGTATTGACGGTATCAACATACTGCCACTGTTCTATGGCAGGAAGATGGACACCGACAACCGACTGCTCTACTGGGAATTTCCCGGCAAGCAGCGTGCTGCACGATTCGGCGACTGGAAGTGTGTGACAATAAAGAAAGGAGCACCGCTCGAACTATATAACCTCAAGGACGACCCTGCCGAACAGAACGATCTTGCGAAGAAATATCCAGACCACGTTCGCTGGTTCGACGAACAGATGAAGAGCCAGCACCACCCGTCAGAGAACTGGCCGCTTCCGGAAGATAGTGCTCCTCAATAGTTATCTCCCATCCAATCAATGATCTTGAGGAAGAAGGTCAGTGCCGACACCTCGTGGTTGGTGATGCCGATTTCCTTTGTCAACTTGGAGCTGTATTCATCGACGAACTCCTCTGTCTTGATGCCGTGATCCTTGAGGAACTTGCTCATGGCATAAAAGTTTTCCACCGGCACGACGTCGTCTTTCGTGTCGTGGAAGAGCATCACGTCGAGGTCGCTGCGTGGCGTCCAGCCGCTGGTGAGGGCATCCTCACTGAAGGCAGCCTTGAAGCGCTGCGTCATGGGACTGTTGGCGTCGAGCATTGCCGGCGTGCAGAGGTCGCTTGTCTTTTTGGTCTTGATAAGCTCCTCGTCGAGCGCCAAGCGCTTGTATTCCTTGCTCAGGAACCACTTGTCGAAGTTCTTGGCCACGGGATCCTTCAGATAGTCGTGGATGTCGTAGCCGAGGCGGAAGAAGTGGTTGAAGGCATAGAGCACGTTGCAGACGGTGCTGGGCATCTCTGTGTAGCCCCGGGTGATGACGCCGTACATAGAGTTGATGTCGTATGGTCCGTCACCGGCGAAGGCCCGCTTCACCTTTACCTCAGGATGGCGCTCTGATATCTCGCGCAGCACGCTTATTGTGGTCTGTCCGCCCTCTGAATAGCCTGCGATGACAAAGTCGTCTTTTTTCTTTACCTTCAGGTCTTCTATCATCCGCTTGGCAGCGAGGTAGGCATCGAGTGCGGCGCGCCCGTTGGCCCGTGAGATGCAGTAGGCTTGCGGCTCTTTCTCGGTGATGCCGAAGCCGTAGTAGTCGGGTGCCACGATGATGAAGTTGGTGAGTGCAGCACCCGTGGGGAACTCGACGGCTCCGCGCGAAGGTGCCTGTGTGGTGGCATAGATTGTGAAGTGGTTGAGGAGCAGGATGCCGTTGAATGACTTTCCTTTCTTCACCAGCGACTTATCGACGGTGATAGTGCCACTGAGTGTGCAGGGGTTGCCGAAGGGATCGACCGAGGGATAGTTGAACACGTAGTTCATCAGGTTGTCGTCAATCAGCACCGGAATGCTGTCGGTGATGCAGGCGCGAGGGAGTGTTGATTTCGCCATCCAGTCATTAATCAAGTCGCCCTGCCCGCCTTCAGCCTTAGTGAGCTGTCCTTCATGGGATGAATTGCTGAAGGTTACACTGCCCGACCTACAGTTCATATTGATATTACCGATATCGACAAAGTCGTGATGATCCCCCTCACTGCGCATACGGCTTGATTTGAATGAATCTCCTGTGTTCGGGTCGGTCAGGATGACATGCCCGTCGGTTGTCACCTGCCACGTGAACGGCGCGTCCTTCGGTCCGCCGTAAATCTCAAGCGGCTCGTTGAATTCGTCATCAAAAACGGCTAAGGCTACATAGCCCGTGTGGTCGGCTTTTGCCTCCACTACAATCAAGGCACGATTGAATGGCTTGCCGTTTTCCGTCACGTCCTCGTAGGTGAAATCCTCACACCATAGGCCGATGAGATTTTTCTCCATCTCCTGCTGAGTATGTATTGGGGTAATCTCACTGTTGTCAGAACAAGCACTTATGCCCGTCACGAATATGGCGGCGAGCATCCATTGTAAAAAGCTTTTCATGTTGATAGTTTAAATGGATTTATCAGACATTGAATTCACATGCTATTCCAGTGGTATTTCAGGATGCTGTACGGCGAGGGGCATACCCTTCTGCGAGAGGTAGAACATGTAGAGTATGACAGGTTTCGAGCCTCGGTTCTCGCCGTGGTGGATGGTGTTCACCATTTCTACGACAGCCTCACCCTCATGCACTGTTTTCTCCTTGCCGTCCTGACCGATGATGGTCAGCTCGCCTTGCACCAGCACGCCATAGTTCATCACTGGATGGTGATGCCAGCCCAGCTTCTGTCCGGCGGGGAACACATATTTCACGGCTACCAACTCGGGGCGGCCTTGGAGATAGTCGGGCAGTTCCGCATTGTCCCAGCTCTGCGACGTGCGAATCAATTCTTCACTCGACACTTGCTGCACTGGCTTGTCCTCCTGTGCCTTGGCATCTTTGCAGCTTGTCAAAACCGTTGCGCCGCAAAAGAGGGTGGCGGCGAGCACCCAGTTCATAATCTTTTTCATTGTCTTGTATATTTCATCATTAATAAGTTTTTTCGGTTGCAAAGGTACATATTTTCTTTTAGAAACGAGTATATTTTCTTTTTTATTGTAACAGCATTGTAATACGTTTTTTTTGGTGATAATATTTATTAAGCATAACTTTGTACCCGAAAACGAATAATAGTGAAAGCAAAATGGAAACGACACAAGACTATGTGATGGTATCGCTGAAACTGTTGGGAGCACTTGGATTGCTAATCTTTGGCATGCGAATGATGAGCGATGCCCTACAGAAAATGGCCGGTCCGCAACTGCGACATATCTTGGCACGGATGACCACCAACCGACTGACGGGCTTGTTGACGGGAACATTTGTGACTTGTGCCGTGCAGTCGTCGTCGGCAACCACCGTGATGACCGTCTCCTTCGTGTCGGCAGGACTGCTGACGCTGGCTCAGGCCATCTCTGTGATTATGGGAGCCAACATCGGAACGACGCTGACGGCGTGGATCATGTCGCTGGGCTATAATGTCGATCTGACCAATGTAGTGTTCCCGGCATTCTTCGTCGGCATGGTGCTCATCTACAAGAAGCACCACCGCTTCGTGGGCGACTTCCTGTTCGGCATTGCGTTCATGTTCCTCTCGCTGGTCATGCTCAGCACGGCGGGCAAGGAGATGGACCTGGAGCACAACGAGGCGGTGGTCAGCTTCTTTGCCTCGTTCGATACTGACAGCTATCTGACGATTCTCGCCTTTTTGGGCATCGGCACCGTGATTACCTGCATCGTACAGTCGTCGGCAGCCGTGATGGCTATCACCATACTGCTCTGTTCCACGGGCGTGCTACCCATCTATCTCGGCATTGCCTTGGTGATGGGCGAGAACATCGGAACCACGGCCACCGCCAATCTCGCCGCGCTCGGGGCCAACACGCAGGCGCGCCGGGCGGCTCTGGCCCATCTGTTGTTCAACGTGTTCGGAGTGGTATGGGTGCTGTGCGTGTTCTATCCTTTCGTCGATATGGTGTGCCGTCTGGTAGGCTACGACCCGTCGGTTGGCGGTCAGGCTGCACGTCTGCCGGTAGTGCTGGCCATGTTCCACACCTGTTTCAACGTGACGAACACAGCCATTCTGATAGGTCTGATCCCCTGGTTGGAGCGCATAGTCTGCTGGCTGTTGCCCGAGAAGCCGCAACCCGAGCAGGAGCAGTTTCGCCTGCAGTATATTCAGGCCAACCTGATGCAGACGCCTGAAATCTCCGTCCTTCAGGCTCAGAAGGAAACGGCGCAGTTTGGCGTGCGAGTGCAAAAGATGTTCGGCATGGTGCGCAGCCTGATAGACGAGCAGAGTGATACCGACTTTAACCATCTGTACAGTCAGATTGAGCAGCAAGAGGACTATACCGACCGTATGGAGATAGAGATAGCCCGATTCCTGGAACAGGTGAGCGAGAATCACCTGAGTGACGAGACAAAACAGAAAGTGCGCCAGATGCTGCGCGAGGTGGGCGAACTGGAAAGTATCGGTGATGCCTGCTACAACCTTGCCCGCACGCTGAATCGTCTGCATGAGAGCGGCAAGTACTTTACCGCCACGCAGCTGACACAAGTGCTAGCCATGATGACGCTCTGCGACGAAGCCTTGACGCAGATGAACGTCATTATGACCGGTCACCGCAATGAGCACGACATCCGCGAGACATTCCGTATAGAAAACGACATCAACCAGATGCGCCAGCAACTGAAGGCAAACAATATTCGTGCCGTCAATGAGCGTGAATACGACTATGCCATCGGCACCCTCTATATCGATATGGTCAATGAGTGCGAGAAACTGGGCGACTACGTTGTGAATGTCGTTCAGGCGAGATTTGGAAAATAATTCGTACCTTTGCACGCGATATGGAACAAAAACGAGTACTAATAGTAGATGACGAGCAGGACTTGTGCGAAATTCTGCAGTTCAATCTGATAGCAGCCGGCTATGAGGCCGACGTGGCCTATTCCGCGGAAGAGGCGCTGGACAGACTCTCAAGCATACATTCTCAAGCTTCACACCCTTTCGACCTGCTGTTGCTCGACGTGATGATGCCGCGACTGTCTGGATTTGAACTGGCTGAGAGACTGAAGGCTGACGAGCAGACGGCTCAGCTCCCTATTATATTCCTGACAGCCAAGGACACGGAGGAAGACACACTGGCTGGATTCCGTCTGGGTGCCGACGACTATGTTACGAAGCCATTCTCGGTGCGTGAAGTGGTGGCGAGGGTGAATGCCGTATTGAAACGCAACCAGCCTCCGACAACATTGCTGCAATACGAAGGACTGGTGGTTGACCAAAACAGCAAGACGGTAAGTATAGACAATATTGCAGCAGACCTTACTCGTACGGAGTTCGAACTGTTGGCACTGTTGCTGAGCCATCGTGGACGAGTTTTTTCACGACAGGAACTGATAGATAGCGTATGGCCTGACGATGTGATTGTGACAGAGCGCTCTGTGGATGTCAGCATCACACGGCTTCGTAAAAAACTCGGTTGCTATGCTGCGTGTATTCTTACAAGACAAGGATTTGGATACGGCTTTAAGTGAAAAACTGAAGAGGAATCTGTACAGATATGAAAACGCTTAGTGAAGGAAGGCGGATGTGGGCCTGCGTGATGGGCATCTTTCTCGTCTATGCCGTAATCTTCATCTTATTTGAAGACTACGACAAGCATTTCCTGCAGACTTTCGACGAAGTGAGCGACTGGCACTTGCTCCTGTTTTCCATCGTCGTAATGCTGCTACTGGGCTTGTTGCTCTATCATTATGCCCATAAGATGGACGAGCGTATCAGTCGCGAACAGATGGCAAAGCAGAACGAGATGCGCCGCCAACTGACACAGAACATCGCCCACGAACTGAAAACTCCCGTGGCCAGCATTCTCGGCTATACCGACACCATCATCGACAATCCAGACATAGAGGAAAAGACGAAGCTTCAGTTCATCCGGCGGGCCAATGCCCAGGCCCGACGGCTAACGGCTCTGCTTCAGGATATCTCCACCCTGAACCGCATGGATTTTGCCTCAGAGTTACTGACGATGGAGCGTGTAGATGTATCAACACTCGTGGCAGACATTATCGAGGAAACAAGACACTCGGTAGAGACAAAGAACATGACTCTCTGCAACTACTTGCCAGAAGACATCAGTATCAAGGGCAACTGGTCGCTCCTCTATAGCATTTTCCGCAATCTTATCGACAATGCAATCTGCTATGCCGGCGAAGGGACGACGGTGGAAATATCTGCCGAGGAGTCAGATACCTGCTGGGCATTTACCTTGCGCGATAACGGTGCAGGAGTCTCAGAAGAACATCTGCCGCGCATTTTTGAGCGCTTCTATCGTGTTGACAAAGGTCGCAGCCGCCAGATGGGAGGAACTGGGCTCGGTCTCGCCATCGTCAAAAATGCTGTTTTGCAGCATGGTGGACAGATATGTGCGAAAACAGCAGATGGTGGCGGGCTGCAATTTGATTTCACTTTGCAGAAGAGTAAATTGCCGAGAGGCAGCATTTCCTGAATCTCAGAATCCGCGTCGCTCCTGACGGCAGCGTTTCCTGAATCTCAGAATTCGTGTCGCTCCTGACGGCAGCATTTCCTGAATCTCAGAATCCGCGTCGCTCCTGACGGCAGCGTTTCCTGAATCTCAGAATCCGCGTCGCTCCTGACGACAGCGTTTCTCCGGCTTCGTGTCCTTGCCGTGGATGGCTGCCATGTTGTTGTGGCGTTGCTGCGGGGTGTGGCTATCCATATATGATTATTTTTTTAATTTCCTTACTAAATCCCTGTCAGCAGGCAACCAGTTGACGCTCTCCAGCTCATCTGCGGCGAGCCACTTCGCAGCCTCGTGCTCCTTCAGCTGCAGATGCCCGCTCTCTACGTGGCAGAAGTAGCAATGCATGGTCAGATGGAAGGCTGGATAATCCCATTCCACCGTCTCCACCAGCTGCTCCACCACAATCCGCGTCTCCAGTTCCTCCCATATCTCTCGTCGTAAAGCCTCTTCAGGTGTCTCACCCGCTTCCATCTTTCCGCCGGGAAACTCCCACCAGTCCTTCCATTCGCCATACCCCCGCTGCGTAGCGAAGATATGCCCTTGGCCATCATGGATGATGGCTGCTACCACTTCTATCTGTTTGCGATGTTCGAAAAGAACTTCTATCTGTTTCATTAAATAGCTACAATGAAAGTACTGTTTCCATTGTTGTATCTGTAAAGGCACGTGATTCTGCTACAAAGGTACACTTTTTCTTTTAAAGAGAATGGAATCTTGGTTGAAATATAACTTATTTAAGCGTAAAAATGTCGAAAATCTCAATTATATGCCTTATTCGGATGGTTTGATGGCCGAAATACCATGTACACAAGGAGTAAATATTAGGCCAAAAGAGACGTTTATGCATCACAGAAACTCTATGATACTTTATGACGGAAAAGGGGAGACTGAAAGAAAATGTTTACGCATTGTTTACGCAGACAAAAAAGTACTTGCGAAAAACTCGTAAGTGCTTGATTTTTAGTACCTCCTGCGACAACTGATGGAACATCATGTGAACTTCAGAGCCTCCAACAACGGACTTTTCCCCTGCGCCGAACGAGGATTTTCGTGGAAAGTAGGTGGATTTGATGGATATCATAAAGGCACACAACGGACGACTGTACGTCAGTACGGAGAGCGGCTGCCGTCAGTCGCAGTGGTCTGCAACGAAAAGTGAAGCAGGCCATGGGC
>CAMOEW010000047.1 GCA_946612625.1 uncultured Prevotella sp. | reverse complement strand
TTTACGAGGAGGGCGAATTGGAGGAAGATGCAACTTGTCTAAGAGAACAAAAAGCCGACGTAAGCTGTGTTTTGAGTAAATCAAAAGAAAATGGGATTTTATAGAGAAGTAATATCCAAAAACGTATAGAATGGTAAGTGTAAGTGTGATAGTACCTGTATATCAGGGGGAGTCAACAATAGTAGCATGTGCCAGAAGCGTGCTCAACCAGGATTATGCGTCTGTCAATCTGATTATCGTTGACGACGGAAGTACTGATGCTACAAAAAGCCTGACAGACCGTATAGCGGCAGAAGACGACCGTGTGAAGATTGTTCACACTGCTAACCGAGGGCGTCAGGCAGCACGTCTAAGGGGGGTTGAATTGGCCACGTCAGAATGGATTACCTTTGTTGACGCCGACGACTGCCTGCCTGTTGACGCCGTCAGTTTGTTAGCCCAGGCCATTACAGACGATGTGGATATTATCTTCGGCAATGGCTATAGCCTAAACGGGGAGTCGCGAAACATCATTCCCATGGACGACTTCCGCCATATGGCGGTGCGTGGTGACGGGACAATAGGAGTACCCTGGGGTTCACTATACAGGCGCAGTGTGCTGACTCCATATCTTTTCAATCAGCCGAAAAACTTTTGCATGGGTGAAGACTACATCTTCTGGTTGCGGCTGGTGTTCTCCACAGAAAAACCTGTAGCTGTGGTTTTTGACAAAGTCTATGACAAAGGTGATGATACGACAAGTGCCAGCTTCTCGTGGACTGTCGATTATGTCGCCCTGATACAGAAGTATCGTGTGCAGAGCATTCCTCCTGACAGATATGAGGAATACATCCATGAAACCATTGCTGACAGGTTGGCAAACCTTTGTGCTGTAGCTCTTTGCCAAAGAAGTAACAATTGGCGAAGTCACTCTTTTACATTACGGCTGAAAGCAGATATTGCTCGCACTGCCTATCATGTGCCACTGTCAACTTACATCTACCTTTCTCTGCCATCTTTGTGGATGCGAAAGTTATGGCACCAAACGATAAATTTGATTAGAGTGTAGATAAAACCTTAATGAAAGTAATTGGCTATGGTGTTAAATTTTCAAGCAACCAAAAGAATGGCTGTAAAGAAATAAAGTATGAGCAGGAGCATTTTTGTATTGATATTATGTATGTGTTTCCTCATGGCATCGGCACAGGATTTCGACGACTGGGAGGAATGTTTCGAAATGCTAGCAGAGACCGATGACGAATCTGTCGAAAACTGGGAGCGACTCCACGAAGACCTTAGCGGCATTCCTCTCCATTCCATCGACATCAACAGTTGTACGCGTGCAGATCTCGAACAACTTGGCTTTCTTTCAAACGCCCAGATCGACGATATATATGATTATGCCCGTCGCTATCGACCGCTCCGTTCTCTCGGAGAACTGTTGCTGATACGCTCCATCGACGGATTGCGTCGCCGTCTGCTTGGCTATTTTTTATATATTGGAGAGGCAAAGAAGAAGGAACCGCTTAATGTGAAGGAAATATTGAAAAGGGGCAGTCATGAGATTAACACTTTTGTGAACGTACCATTCTATACCCCTGAGGACAACGATAAATATCTTGGATATAAATACAAACACTGGCTCAGATACCAGTTCCGTTACAAGAGTATGATAAAAGCCGGTCTGGTGGCGTCTCAGGATGCTGGCGAACCGTTTTTCTCAGGTGAGAACAAGCTGGGCTACGACCATTATTCATATTATTTCCAGATGAAGGACATTGGCCGTTTGACCAATGTCGTGGCTGGATGCTTCCGTGCATCCTTCGGAATGGGACTTATCGTTAATACCAATATCTCGTATGGCAAGACGAGCCTTGCTAACTATACGAGCGTTACGGGCAACGCTTTCCGACCGCATTCCTCACGCATGTCAGGACTGTCGTATTTCCGTGGAGTGGGAGCTACAGTCCGGCTTTTCCGTCCTCTTTCCTTTTCTGCTTTCATCTCCTGGCGTGATGTTGATGCCACCCTAAACGTTGATGGCACGGCACGTACGCTTGTCACCAATGGTTATCACCGTACACCTGCTGAGATGAAAAAGAAAAACAATACCGGCATAACCACCGGAGGTGCCCATGTAGATGTTGATGTCAAGGCCTTCCATTTCGGGGCAACTGCGGTGATGTCGCATTTCAGTCGCGACCTTGTCCCTAACACGAATCAGCTTGTAAATCGACACCGTCTCAAAGGTAACGACTTTGTCAATGCGAGCATCGACTATGGCTACCGTAGCCACCGACTGTCGTTTAATGGCGAGACTGCGTTGAGCAAAGGAGCTATAGCCACGGTCAACCGCTTGATTGTTAAGCCGTGGTCACCACTGTCGCTTATGGTTCTCTACCGATTCTATTCCTTTAAGTATGCATCCCTCTATGCCAGTAGCTTCAGTGACGGTAGCCGTGTACAGAATGAGAGCGGTGTGTTTGTGAGTGCCGACTACCTTCCTAATCGTAAATGGCATCTGAATCTTTATGCTGATGTTGCCTATCATCCATGGGCTACAACCGCTGCAAGTCAGTCTTCTACAAATATTGATACGCGTTTCGAGGCGGAATTCATACCGTCTGAGAAACTGACGATATATGGCCGTTACCGTCTGACCATACGACAGCAGGATGATGCCGACAATCATTTGCGGCGATGTTATGTTCATCGTGGAAGGCTTGCTGCCAGTGCGCGCCTCAACAGGCTGTGGCAGGTTGGTGCAAATGTCGATGCCTGTATGTCTGCTTTCGAGCAAAACGATTGGGGTTATACAGCAGGTCTCTCTGCGCGATTCTCCTGGCACTGGCTCAGCTTAAAAGCTATTGCTCGCTATTATTACACAACCGGCTATTCTGCCCGCCTGTATGTAATAGAAGGAGCATTGCCATACACTATGAACAGTCAGATGCTTTATGGAAACGGTTTCCGCACAACGCTGTTTGCTAAGGCTGTTATAGGCCGGCATCTTTCGCTCGCATCGCAATTCGTTCTGTCATCACGTTCGTCTGCTTCAGTATCGTTGCGTGTGAAGCTATAGTTTTTGTATATTTTATCTTTAGAAAGTTTTTCTTTGTCAAATGTGCGCAAAATTAGGATTTTTGTTTTAAATTTGCAAACAAATAGCGAAAAGACCAAGATATGGAACAAAAAACTAAACTATTGTTGTTCATAATTGCCGGATTCGTGATGATGTCGTGCGGCGAAGAAAAAAAACGTCACGACCCAGAAGCCAGTTATAAGACAATGATTGTAAAAGAAAGTACTCAGACCCTAAAGAGCCATTATGCAGCGAATATAACCGGTCGTCAGATAGTGGAAGTGCGTCCTCAGATAAGTGGCAATATCACTCAAATTTGTATCCGGGAGGGTGATAAGGTGAAGAAAGGACAGCCTTTGTTTATAATCGATCAGATTCCCTATCAGGCCGCCCTTCAGGTAGCTGTTGCCAATGTAGAGACTGCAAAGGCAAAGCTTGCCACAGCACAGCTGAACATGGAGAGCACAGAGAAACTGGAGCAAGGCAGAGTGGTTTCCGATTTTGAGGTTAAGACGCAGCAGAATGCTCTCCAAGAAGCAAGAGCCAATCTCGCACTGGCCAGGGCTCAGGAGATGAATGCACGCAATAACCTTTCCTATACCGTGGTGAAAAGTACAATGAATGGTGTCGCTGGCATGATTCCTTATCATGTTGGGGCACTTGTCAGCAGCAGTATAGCCGAGCCTCTGGTAAGGGTGTCTGACGACAGCGAGATATACGCTTACTTCAGCATCACCGAGAACCGTGCCATCGACATCGTTGAGCAGTATGGAAGCATGGACGGTTTCATAAAAGCCATGCCGTCAGTTGAGCTCATCATGAGCAATGGGAAACAATATCCCCATAAGGGGCGGATAGACGCTGTGAGCGGCATTGTTGACAACGGTATGGGTACAGTGCGTATTCGTGCCACCTTCGCTAACCATGAGCATCTGCTGCATAATGGTGGCAGTGGACAGGTTGTGATTTCTTCCGTTCAGCATAATTGTATAGTTATTCCACAGACGGCCACATTCGAACTCCAGAACCGTATTTTTGTCTATAAAATTGTAGATGGCAAGACCAAATCAACACCCGTCGAAGTATTCCGGCTGAATAATGGCACCGACTATATCGTTACCAGCGGGCTAAAAGCAGGCGACAGGATTGTGGCCGAGGGCGCAGGGCTGGTAAAAGAAGGAGTGACAATAAAAAATAGATAGTGAAGATGAAGGTTCGTACATTCATTGACCGCCCTATATTGGCAGGAGTGATTTCTGTGCTGATGGTGCTTGTGGGCTTCATCGGACTTTCCCAGCTTGCCTTGGAGCAGTTTCCGGAAATAGCCCCTCCGACTGTGAGGGTGAACGCCAACTATACAGGTGCCAATGCCTCAACAGTCCAAAAGAGCGTCGTTGTTGTACTTGAAGAGGCAATCAACGGTGTGGAAGGAATGATGTATATGTCGTCAACGGCTTCCAATACCGGCAGTGCCAATATCAGCGTGTTCTTCCGGCAGGGCACCAATCCCGATATGGCGATGGTGAACGTCCAGAACCGTGTCGCAACGGTACAGGGACGCTTGCCGAGTGCCGTGACACGCGCGGGCATCAACGTAAGGAAGCGTCAGACGAGTAATATAAAACAACTGACGATATATAGTCCCGACGACTCTTTCGACCGTAATTTCCTTTCCAACTACACAAAAATCAATATCGAGCCGGTTCTGTCGCGAATAGCCGGAGTGGGCGATGTTAATGTCATAGGTGCAGACTACTCAATGCGTATATGGCTTGACCCGTTGAAGATGGCACAGTATGGTGTCACTCCTGCTGATGTCAATAAAGTTCTTGACGAACAGAATGTTGAGGCTGCTACCGGAACACTCGGTGCCGACTCGAAGACCACCTTCCAGTACGTTCTGAAATATCGCGGTCAGTACGAGGAAGAGAAAGACTACGAACAGATGGTTATCAAGGCACTTCCCGATGGTGAAGTGTTGCGCATGAAGGATGTGGCACGTGTAGAGCTCGGTTCTGTGAACTATAATTTCATCGGCGAGACAAAAGGGCATCCGGGAGTCAACATTTCAATCAACCAGACCAGCGGCTCCAATGCCAATGAGATTATCATGGAGATAGACCGCGAGGTGGAGAATATACGCAAACAGCTTCCGCCAGGGATAGTGATTGAGGATCTTGAAAGCAAGAAGGATTTTCTCGATGCTTCTATAAAGAATGTCCTTGAGACGCTTTTCGAGGCTTTGCTACTTGTGATTCTTGTGGTGTATGTGTTTCTCCAAAGCATGCGCTCAACGTTTATTCCTGCCATGGCAATCCTTGTGTCGCTCATTGCCACCTTTGCGTGCATCTATGCCATTGGGTTCTCTCTCAACATGCTTACGCTTTTTGCATTGGTGCTTGTCATCGGAACGGTTGTTGACGATGCGATAGTTGTCGTAGAAGCAGTTCAGGCAAAGTTCGACGACGGCTATCAAGACCCGTATAAGGCAACGGTAGATGCAATGCACGGTATTACTTCGGCACTTATCACCACAACATTGGTCTTCATGGCCGTGTTCATCCCTGTGAGCTTTCTTGGTGGTGTTACAGGGAAGTTTTACACGCAGTTTGGTATTACCATGGCTATAGCTGTGGCAATCTCGTGCGTCAATGCGCTCACTCTCAGCCCTGCGCTCTGTGCTATCATAATGACGCCTCACGGCCAGGATGCCGCGAAGCTGTCGTTCTCAAGCCGTTTCCACATTGCCTTCAACACATCCTTCCAGCATATTATACGTAAGTATGCACGTTCGCTGACATTCCTGTTCCGCCACCGTTGGCTTCCGGCTTTCCTCGTGGTAGCGGCCATAGCAGGGCTCGCATTACTGATGAGAACCACCAAGACTGGTCTTGTGCCCAACGAGGATATGGGTACGATTTTTGTCAATGTACAAGCAGCGCCTGGAACGAATCTTCAGGAGACATATTCTATTCTTAAAGAGGTGGAAAAGCGTATAAAGGATATCCCCCAAATACGCACCTATTCGCTTGTGGCAGGTAACAGCACAAGTTTTGAACAGTCGTCGTCGAATGGTAACTTTACCATTAAACTGAAGAACTGGAACGAGCGCAAGGGAGATGGTGACGACGTCAATTCGGTGATGGAGGAGATATATAAGCGGACAGCCGACATCAGCAATGCCAAGATTCAGGCAAACACTCAGGCAATGCTTCCCGGCTTCGGGCGTACCAATGGTTTCGAGCTACATATACAGGATAAGAAAGGAGGCACCATCGAAGATCTTCAGTCATACGCCAATAGTCTTATCGATGCTCTCAACAAACGCGAGGAGATAAGCCGTGCCTACACCAACTTTTCTACCAGATACCCACAGTATCGCGTGGATATTGATGCAGTACGTTGCAAACAGAATGGAGTGTCGCCATCGGATGTCCTGTCCGCGCTGTCGGGATATATTGGCGGCAATTACGCCTCCAACTTCAATCGTTTCACCAAGCTTTACCGTGTGATGGTTCAGGCCTCGCCTGAATACCGGATGGACGAGCAGTCGCTGAATAATATCTTTGTGAAAAACAATACCGGACAGATGTCGCCCATAGGACAATATCTGACGCTCACCCGTATATATGGCTCAGAGACGCTCTCGCGTTTCAATCTGTTCCCTTCAATCCAGCTTAGTGGTAGTGCTGCTGACGGTTTCAGCACCGGTCAGATGATAAAGGCGATACAAGAGACCGCTGACGAAGTGCTTCCCGAAGGCTATGGCTATGAGTTCGGAGGCATGACGCGTGAGGAGGCTAACAGCACCGGCAACACTGCTATGGTGTTCGTGCTGTGTATAGTGTTCATCTATCTTATTCTCTGTGCTCTCTATGAGAGTCTGTTAATACCCTTGGCAGTTATCCTCAGCGTGCCCTTCGGTCTTGCCGGTTCGTTCATCTTTGCAAAGATATGGGGACTTGAGAACAATATCTACATGCAGACGGGACTTATCATGCTTATTGGTCTGCTGTCGAAGACTGCCATCCTGCTTACGGAATACGCATCTACCCGTCGCCGCGACGGAATGGGAATCATGGCATCGGCATTGTCGGCTGCCAAAGCACGTCTGCGCCCAATCCTCATGACCTCTATGACGATGGTGTTCGGCTTGTTGCCCCTTGCGTTTGCCTCCGGTGTGGGTGCCAACGGCAACCGTTCGCTTGGCGTAGGCACCATTGGCGGAATGTTTATAGGCACGATAGCACTGCTGTTTATCGTTCCGTCGCTCTTCATCGTGTTTCAGAAAATAGAAGAGTCGCTGAAGCGCAGGTTCTCCCGTCGAAGTTTATATCCCAAAGAATAGTCATAATGAGAAAAGTTGTGCTTCTTGTCGCTTTGTTTATTGTTGTGCCTTTGGTAGCAAAGGTGACTGTGTCGTGCCTTCGTGTCGAAAACATGAATTGTCCTTTAGGAATCGATACTGATGTGCCGCGTTTCTCGTGGACTATTGATTCCGACAGTAAAGACGTGCGACAGATGGCATACGAGATTGTCGTTGAGAGCGACGGAGAGGAACTATGGAAGAGCGGTCGTGTGGAGAGTGACCGTCAGCTATGGATACCATATCGAGGCATTCGGCTGAAGAGCAATCAGCATTGTTCGTGGAAGGTGCGTGTGTTCACTAATAAGGGTGTGTCGGAATGGAATGCTACAGGACGTTTCTCCACAGGATTGCTTGGCGAAACCTATTGGAGCGGCCGGTGGATAGGTCTGGAACAGATGGTGACCGACGAGCATGGCGGACTGCATCCACGACTTGCCGCCCGTTATCTGCGAAAGGAGTTTTCATTGAAGAAACCTGTCATGAGGGCAACGGCTTTTGTCTGCGGTCTCGGACTCTACGAGCTTCATGTCAACGGACGTAAGATAGGCAGCGACGTGCTCACTCCCATTGCCTCCGACTATCGCAAGACAGTTTATTATAACACCTACGACGTCACTTCAGTCTTGTGCGAAAACAATTGCGTGGGAATCATTTTAGGCAACGGACGCTATTTCGCCTACCGCCAGAATAAGCCATACAAGAACACACAGTTCGGATTTCCCAAGTGTCGCATTAATATCATTGTAGAGTATTCCGACGGAACTACGGAACGGATTTCCACCGATGAGAAGTGGAAGCTGACCACGGATGGTGCCGTGCGCAGGAATAATGAATACGACGGCGAGACTTATGATGCCGGAAAGGAATTGGTAGGGTGGGACATGGCTGGTTTCGACGACAGTAGCTGGATGTCGGCCGAGCGTACCGCTGTTCCGTCAGGAACGCTAAGGGCTCAGATGTCGCCTTCGATGAATGCCGAGAAGCTCACCAATCCTATAAGACGCGTGTCTGCTAACGTCATCGACTGTGGCCAGAATGTTGCCGGCTGGCTGTCGTTTGTGCCAAAAGGAAAGCCTGGCGATACTGTCAGGATTCGTTATGCCGAGCGTCTCGACGGCGACGGTCGCTTATATACGGCTAACCTGCGCTCTGCGCAGTCGGAAGACATTTATGTCTGCAATGGTCATGACCGGGAATGGCATCCTCGCTTTGTCACACACGGCTTTCGCTATGTGGAAATATTGGGAATGGACATAGCCAATGTGGATTTCTCCGTTTATGCTGTAGGCGACAGAATGGCGACTGCCGGAACGTTTGTATGTAGTGATACTATATTAAATAAGGTGGTGCGCAACGCTTATTGGGGAATCCGCAGCAATTATAAAGGCTTGCCTGTTGACTGTCCTCAGCGAGATGAGCGTCAGCCTTGGCTTGGCGACCGTACCGTGGGTTCTCTTGGCGAGAGCTTCGTGTTCGACAACGAACGTCTTTATACCAAGTGGATGCGCGACATCTGCGAGTCGCAGCGCGAGGATGGCTGCATACCCGATGTGGCGCCAGCCTATTGGAATTATTATACCGACGACGTGACATGGCCGGCGGCACTGCCCTTCACCTGCGATATGCTTCTCCGTCAATATGGCAACGATGAGGCTGTGCGACTATGGTATCCGAATATGCGCCATTGGATTCTGCATATTATCGGGCGCTATTCGTCTAAGGATGGTCTGATAACGAAAGATAAGTATGGCGATTGGTGCGTGCCGCCAGAGAAGCCCTGGCTTATACATTCTCAGGATCCTGCCCGCAATACCGACGGCTCGCTGATAGCCACGGCATATACCATCCGTTGCCTGCAATTGCTCACAGAATTTGCGCGAATGTCGGGATTCAACGACGACGCTTCCGAATATGTTGAAAAAGAAAAGGCTTTAGTTACTGCCTTCAACAAGAGATTCCTTACATGCAAATCGAATACGTCGCCACGTCCGGGTCATCCACTCTATCCTGACAGTGTTTATTATGGCAACAACACTGCCACGGCAAATCTGCTCGCACTTGCTTTCGGCATTGCCCCCGACAGCATTCGCATGGAGATAGCCAAGCAAGTGGTCGAGAATATTGTCGTGAGAAACAAGGAACACGTTTCTTGCGGAGTGATAGGCATCTCGTGGCTTCTCAGAACGCTCTCCGATAATGGTTATTCAGATGTGGCATACAAGATTGCCACAAACAAGACTTATCCTTCATGGGGGTATATGGCTGAACAAGGCGCCACTACCATTTGGGAGTTGTGGAACGGCGATACTGCCGACCCTGCCATGAACTCTGCCAACCACGTGATGCTGCTTGGCGACCTGCTGACGTGGTGCTTTCAGTATATAGGAGGCATACGGCAGTCTGATAGCGGATATAAACACATCATTCTAAAACCTGATTTCGGCATCCGGAATTGCGACCATGCCGATGTCAGTTTCAATTCTCCTTACGGACTGATTTTGAGCAGATGGAAGAAGTCGCTTCAGCATCTGGAATGGGAAGTGAAGATTCCCTGTAACACCTCAGCGCAGATAATTCTTCCCGACGGAACAATAAAAAGTGTAGGCTCTGGCGAGTATCACTTCAGTGTTGATATACCCACCGATGACAGACGTATCCTCAAGAACGAATTTCTCTATACCGATGCTCCGATACCTTCGGCTCATGCCTCCACCATTGTCGAGACAAAGAAGGGCGATGTCGTGGTGGCATATTTTGGCGGCACCTACGAGCGCAATCCTGACTGCAAGATATGGGTTAGCCGTAAACCTAAGGGCTCAGACGCTTGGCAGCCCCCCTTCGTTGCCACTCCCACACTTGAGAACGAAAAGGACACAGCCTGTTGGAATCCTGTACTTTTTGAGATGCCCGATGGCGAACTGTGGCTTTTTTACAAACGAGGCACGAGTGTCGGTACATGGACAGGCTGGCTCACCCGTAGCCGTGACGGTGGAAAGACGTGGAGCCGGCGTGAAGCTCTTCCCGAAGGATTTCTCGGACCGGTGAAGAACAAGCCCGTCATCGTAGGCGATTATCTTGTATGTGGTTCGTCCACCGAAGCTGATGGCTGGCGTTTCCATGTGGAACTCTACAATCTGAAGACTAAGGAATGGAAGTATGTCGGACCGATAGAATCTACCATTGCCACGAAGACCGATGACAACCATCCCCATCCCATCGACTGCATCCAGCCCTCGATACTACTGCTGAGCGACGGCCGTTTGCAGGTTCTGATGCGCACTCACAACGCCCGTCTCGCCACGTCGTTCAGTAGCGACGGCGGTCTTACCTGGACTCCCGTCGTTCTCTCAGAGGTGGAAAACAATCAGAGCGGAACAGATGCTGTAACGCTCCGTGATGGTCGTCATGTGCTCATCTACAACAACTTCGAGACGCTGCCAAATACTAAGAAAGGACCGCGCACACCGCTTTCCATAGCCGTCAGCGACGACGGCACCCATTGGCGTCATGCCCTGACACTTGAAGACTCTCCCGTAGGTCAGTATTCCTATCCCGCCATTATCGAAGGTCGCGACGGCAAGCTCCACTGTGTCTATACCTGGCAGCGGCTCCGCATTGCGTATAAGCAGATTGATGCAAAAAATCTCTGAAATGTTGGCTGTTTGCAAAAAAAATAGTAATTTTGCACGCATTATTTAATCAGAACATATCGACTATGGCAAAGAAAGCATTATTGATGATCCTCGATGGATGGGGAAACGGAAAGCATGGTAAGGGTGATGTGATTTTCAACACACCGACACCCTATCTCGACCTCTTGAACGCAACAAGTGCACACTCACAGCTTCAGGCGAGCGGCGAGGACGTAGGACTGCCCGACGGCCAGATGGGAAACTCTGAGGTTGGCCACCTGAATATCGGTGCCGGGCGTATCGTATATCAGGATCTCGTGAAAATCAACCGTGCCTGCAAGGATGGCAGCATATTGAAGAACAAGGGTATCGTCGAGGCTTATACATACGCCAGGGAGCACGGCAAGAAGCTCCACCTGATGGGACTGACCAGCAACGGTGGCGTCCACTCTTCGCTCGACCATCTATTCAAGCTGATTGAGATTGGCAAGGAATACGGACTGAAGAATCAGCTTTTCGTCCACTGCTTCATGGACGGTCGCGACACCGACCCGAAGAGTGGAAAGGGATTTATTGAGCAGGTGCATGATGTGTGTCAGAAGAGCGATGCAAACATTGCGAGCATCGTGGGACGTTTCTATGCCATGGACCGCGATAAGCGCTGGGAGCGTGTGAAGGAAGCCTACGACCTCATCGTTGAAGGTAAGGGAAAGCAGTCTTCCGACATGGTGCAGGCCATGCAGGAGTCATACGACGAAGGCGTTACTGATGAGTTCATCAAGCCCATCCACAACGCTGGGGTCAACGGTTGCATCGAAGAGGGCGACGTTGTCATCTTCATCAACTTCCGCAACGACCGTGCCAAGGAGCTCACAATGGTGCTGACACAGCAAGACATGAACGAGCAGGGAATGCACACCGTCAAGGGACTGAAATACTATTGTATGACTCCCTACGATGCCTCGTTTACCGGTGTCGGCATTCTGTTCCCGAAAGAGAATGTTGAGGACACTCTTGGCGAGTATCTCTCGAAGCAGGGAAAGAAGCAGCTTCATACAGCAGAGACCGAGAAGTATGCCCACGTGACGTTCTTCTTCAATGGCGGTCGTGAGAAGCCTTTCGATGGTGAGGACCGCATACTTGTTCCGTCGCCGAAGGTTGCCACCTACGACCTGAAGCCGGAGATGAGTGCCTACGAGGTTAAGGACAAGCTTGTTGGAGCCATCAATACCCAGGAGTATGATTTCATCGTGGTGAACTTCGCCAATGGCGACATGGTGGGACATACTGGCGTGTATAATGCCATCGCCAAGGCTGTATGGGCTGTTGACAACTGCGTTCGCGAGGTGATAGAGGCAGCTAAGGCAAACGGCTACGAGGCGATAATCATTGCCGACCATGGCAACGCCGACAATGCCATCAATCCCGACGGTTCGCCTAATACTGCCCATTCGCTCAACCCCGTGCCGTTTATATATGTTACCAACAATAATTCGGCAACAGTGCGTGACGGCCGTCTTGCCGATGTGGCTCCCAGCATCCTGCATATCATGGGTCTGGAGCAGCCGTCTGACATGACGGGCGAGAATCTTATCAGCGACTGATGGATGTCCGTATAGAGTCAAGCTGGAAACAGCATCTGGTTGGTGAGTTCGACAAGCCCTATTTTGTCGGACTCACCAATTCTGTTCGTTCAGAGTATGCTCAGTTCACATGCTATCCGCCAGGACGGTTAATATTCAACGCCTTCAACCTCTGTCCTTTCGACCGTGTGAAGGTGGTGATTATCGGTCAGGATCCCTATCATGAGCCCGGTCAGGCCCACGGGCTGAGTTTCTCGGTTCAGGATGGCGTGATGTTCCCTCCCTCGCTTCAGAATATTTTCAAGGAGATTCACGACGACCTTGGCACCGACATTCCCGCGAGCGGCAATCTTACTCGCTGGGCTGAACAGGGAGTGCTGCTGCTCAATGCCACGCTGACTGTCCGCGCTCATCAGGCAAACAGCCATTCGCGCCTTGGCTGGCAGACATTTACCGATGCCGCCATTCGTGCTCTTGCCGTGAATCGTGAACACATCGTTTATATGCTTTGGGGAGGATATGCACGTGGAAAGGCTTATATGATCGACCGCAGCCGCAATCTGGTGCTCGAGAGTGTACATCCGTCGCCGCTTTCGGCCAATCGCGGAGGATGGTTCGGCCAGCATCAGTTTTCACGGTGCAACGACTATCTGTGCGCCAACGGTATGGATCCTATTGTCTGGTAAGTTCTTCCGCCACGGTCTTCAGCTCATTGTACCACTCTTCTCCAAAACGGCGTATGAGTGGCTGCCGAAGGAATTGATATACGGGAATGGATAGTTCCTTTCCCTTTTTTCGTGCACATTCGCATACGCTCCACCGATTGTAGTTCAGTCCTACGGTTCCGTTTTGAAATCGTTTCTCGCGAATAGGGTAGAGCGCACACGAGATAGGCTTGCAGAATTTCGACGTTCCATTGCGGAATGCCTTTTCGATAGCGCAGAGGCAGCAGTTCCGTATTTCGTTTCCATCTACGGAGATGCTGTCGTAGCAAGTGAACACGCAGTCCTTTCCGCCCACTATGCTTATCACGAGGTCGCCGTCGCGGTCGTTATAAGCCACGCCCTGGCGGTCGATTACTGCTTGTGCCGATGCCGAGAGGTCGTTCCACACGATATCAAGACAGTTTTCAATCTCCATAACCTCGTCGAGTGTCACGGGTGCTCCTGCATCGCCCTCGACGCAACAGATTCCCTTGCACTGCTCCAGGTCGCAGCAGAACATTTCGCCTATGATGTCGCCTGAGACGAGCACTCCCTGAATATCCAATATCGGTGGGATTTCCATGTCATTCGTATGCTTACATTATTTTTTTCCTCTTTCCGGCATCCAGTGTGATTTCCGTCTGTGTGCCGTTGTATATCAGTGTGGCTGTGCCGCCCGTCTTCGAAGTTAGCGTGAGTGTGGTCACTTTGCTGTCTTTCCATGTCATGTCGATTTCGACCCCTCCACGTGCGCAGATGCCTTTCACGCTTCCGTCGCTCCACTCCTTAGGCAGCGCCGGCAGCAGTTCTATGATATATTGCTTGTTGTCTGTCTGGTAGCGGCTCTGCACGAGCATCTCGCACACTCCTGCCGTGCCGCCGAAGTTCCCGTCGATCTGGAATGGCGGATGGGCATCGAACAGATTGGCATAAGTGCCTCCCGAGCGCCGTTTGTCGGCACCCTTGTATTTATCTGGCGATACATACGTAAGCAGTTTCCTGTAGGTGCGGAACGCTTCGTCGCCTTTCTTCAGCCGTGCCCACAGGTTAATGCGCCAGCCGGTGCTCCAGCCCGTCGTTTTATCGCCTTTCTGTATTAGCGTACGCTCGCAGGCTCTGAGCAGCGAGTCTGCCGAAAGGTGGTTGCCGGGATATAGTCCGATGAGATGCGACTGGTGGCGGTGATGCGGGTCGTAGTCTTTCCAGTCGTAGTACCATTCGTTGAGGTCGCCGTCTTTACCAATAGTGTAGGGATGCAGTTTCGTTATCGTTTCCTCCGTCAGTTTCTGCTTGCGTGGGTCTGCTCTCACTATCTCTGCAGCCGCAAGGGTGTTTGTGAGCAGGTCGCGAATGATGGCAAGGTCGGCGGTTCCTCCGTAGCATGTCATTCCGTGGTATAGGCTGTCGTTCACATATTCGTTTTCTGGCGATGTAGATGGAGCTGTAATCAGTTCGCCCGGCTTTTTGGGATTGTCGATGAGCCAGTTTATGCAAAAGTCGGATGCCGACTGCATCAGTGGATAGGCTGTCTTCACCAGATAGTCGCGGTCTTGGGTGAAGAGATAGCGTTCCCATAGCGTGTTCACTATCCATGCGCCGCCCAGGTTCCAGTTTGCCCATTCCGGCTTCTCACGGTGTTCTCCCACGGGATTGGTCATGGCCCAGATGTCTGAGTTGTGGCTGGCACACCATCCGCTGCTGATGCCGTAGAAGTTTTTTGCGGTGTGCCGACCGTTGTCGGCAAGTGCCTTGATGAATCCGTCGAGGGGCACGGCCGTTTCAGCCATATTTCCCACGAATGCCGGCCAGTAGTTTTCTTCAAGGTTGATGTTCATGGTATAGTTTCCGCGCCAAGGCGATTTAAGGTGTGGAGTCCACAGCCCCTGCAGGTTTGCCGGTACTCCCTCTGTTCTTGAGCAGCTGATGAGCAGGTAGCGCCCGTATTGTGCATACAGGGTTTCAAGGTATCGGTTGTCGCCGTTGTATTCTTTCAGTTGCTGTTCGGTGGTGTGCTTGTTGTCGAAGCTTCCTCCAAGCGAGAGGCTGAACCGGCGGTATATGCGTTGATAGTCGTCGGTGTGGCGTTTCTTCAGTTCGCCGTATGTCATGTTTTTCAGGTGCCATGCATCGTTGGCAGCCCGTTCTATGTATGGTGCACCTTTTTTCACCGGATGCATGTTGGCACCATTGAAGCTCGTCTCGTTTACTATATAGATGATAGCATCGGTAGCATTACTGATTCTCAGCACCGAGTCGGCTGCCGAGGTCGTCCCGTTCGATTTCACCGTGAGCATGGTGCAGAAGTGTATGCTCTCGTTTTCGTCGCCCGTCACGTGGCCTGTCATTGTCAGTTGGTCGTGACCGTTGCCTTTGGTATTATATCTTAGTTGCGATGTCAGAACGATGTTGGCATTGAGCGCTCCCTGCCTGTCAGCGTGCAGCCTGATGGCTATCATCTTGTCGGGAGCCGAGGCAAAGTATTCGCGTATGTACTTCACTCCGTTTTTCTCGTATTCGTCGCGGCAGATGGCATTGTCGATGTCCAGCTCGCGGCGGTAGCTGCTCTCTTTGCCTGTTGTCTGGTCAATGATATGGAGCGTGCCTAACGGCTGATAGTACTCCGAGTTATGGCCTTGCAGGTTTAGCTGTAGTTTGTCGGCCGTGCGATAGTCTTCGTCGAAGAGGGCTTTCCTTATTTCCGGCAGCCATTTGTGTGCTCCAGCCTCTTCCTTGTGGTCAACGGGCTTGCCGGTCCACATCGTAATGTCGTTCAGGTAGATTACGTTGTCGTCAACACCGCCATACACGAGAGCCCCGAGTTTGCCGTTGCCGATGGGCAACGACTCCTCGAAGTATTCCGCATGACGGTCGTACCACAGTTTCATCGGCAGTTGCTGCTGCGCGGTGGTGGTCATTGCCGAGAGTGCCGTGACGGCGATGGCAAATATGCGTTTACAGTTCATTCCCGGGAGCATGTAAGGGTGAAATATGGTGCTATTTCTTCATGGTGATAGTGCCTACAGTGTAATGGTAGTCTGTATGCGCATTGTTTTCTGCTATTTTCTTGAAGCTGATAGTGTCGCTCTTGAATTCACCACCGTGTTCATATCCGTCGATGTCTTCGATGATGATGAATTTGTTCTCATAAGTCAGTTTTCCGGAGCCTGTGATTTTGAAGTTGCCGTCAGCATTGGTTATCGACGACGACCATTCGTATATGAGCGAGGCTGTATTGTCGAAATTGACCAACGAGGCCTTTATGCCTTCTATCGGAGTGCCGGCTTCGTCAACCACAGTGCCTGAGATACTGTAGTTATGCGTTTGGCCGGGACCATATACAATGCGGACTTCGTCATCTCCGCACCCACTTAATCCTGTCATTGTCAGTACGGCCGTCAGAAACACGCTGCACCATTTCGTCGTTCTTCTTTCCATATCCTCTGCTTGTTTGTCTATTTATATAAACACCCACGCTCGGAAAATATTGTATCTGAAAGTGAGGTTTTGCTAAAAATATTGCCGATAGTTTTGTGATTCTCACATATTATTCGTATATTTGCCGAAACAATCAGAAACGAAAAGTACAATGAAGAAATTATTCATCCTTTTGCTGGTGTCGGTAAGTATGCTTACGGCATCGGCAGGAAAGAAACAGAAACAGCAGACCGACCGTGAATACTGGGCTGAGCTGGCGTATAAGATGGCACAGCCCGTGCTTGAGAACATGGCAAAGGGCGAGTTGCAGAAGAATATGCTCGTAGAAGTCAGTCCAACGTGGGACGGTCGCAACAAGAAGGTGACATATATGGAATGCTTCGGACGCCTTATGGCAGGCATTGCGCCCTGGCTGTCGCTGCCCGACGACGACAGCGACGAGGGGCGGATGCGCCGACAACTGCGAGAGTGGGCACTGGCGGCATACAAGAATGCGGTAGATCCGGAGTCGCCCGACTATCTGCTGTGGCGGCATGAGGGGCAGACGCTCGTTGATGGTGCATACGTGGCCGAGAGCTTCGTCCGGGCATACGATGCGCTGTGGATGCCGCTCGACGATGTTACTAAGCGCCGGTATATTGAGGAATTCAGTCAATTGCGTCGCGTCGATCCGCCATATACCAACTGGCTGCTGTTCTCATCTGAAATTGAGAGCTTCCTGGCAAGAGTTGGAGCACCGTTTGACATGTACCGCATCAACTCAGCCATCCGCAAGGTCGAGGAGTGGTATGTGGGCGACGGGTGGTATGCCGACGGTCCGCAGTTTGCCTTCGACTATTATAGCAGCTATGTGTTCCATCCGATGTATCTCGAAACGCTGAAGAACATGATCGACGGTAAGAAAGGCTCGCGTCTCGACTATGCCAAGTATTATGAGCGTGAGCTGTTGCGCGCTCAGAAGGCTGCCATTGTGCTTGAGCGATTCATTTCGCCCGAAGGCACGTTCCCCGTGGTGGGGCGTAGCATTCCCTATCGCATGGCGGCTCTTCAGACCCTCGCCCTCATTGCCTGGTATCAGAAACTGCCGAAGGATATTGCCAACGGTCAGGTGCGTGCTGCGCTTACGGCAGTGATGCACCGGATGTTCGACGGGCGCGAGAATTTCAACGAGAAAGGATTCCTGACTATCGGCTTCTGCGGACGCCAGCCGGACATCGCCGACTGGTACACTAACAACGGCTCGCTGTATATGACGTCGCTCGCGTTCATGCCGCTCGGTCTGTCTGCCGACCATCCGTTCTGGACTGATGCTCCGCAAGACTGGACCTCGCGCAAGGCATGGGGCGGACAGCCCTTCCCCAAGGATCATATATGGCGCGATACACCGCAGCCCAAGGATAAGTATTGAAGGTCGTATCGCCCTTCTAATCATATGAGAACTGCTAAAGCCAAACAAAATTTACTAAAGAAATGAAAAGTAAATTCTGACCTGATGAAAACTTACTAAAGAAATGAAAAGTAAGTTCTGATGTTGTTCAAAACTTACTAAAGAAATGAAAAGTAAATTTTGGCTGGATCAAAACTTATTAAAGATTTTAAGATTAAGTTCCGTCAGAAATTTTAGAAAGAACTGATATTCAACTTAACTTCCGACGGAACTTTTATTATTATTTTTATTTCAGGAGCGTCGCGGTGCCTTCGGAATACTGGAATCTATAGAGTCCATGGTTTTCGCTTGGCATTTCCTCGCCGTTGTAGAAGAAGTGGCGGTCGATAACAGGCGTGTTGGCAATCCATGCAAATGAGTTGGTAAACGACAGTGTGCCGACTTTTGTGGAGTCGATATAAAGTGTAATCTCCTCGTTTGCCGAGATGTCACCTGGAAATTCTCCGAATAATAGGCTAAAGGTGTTGTCGGTGTAATTCTTCCGGAGTACCAGTCCCTCGAATTGTGGCATATATGCTCGTGTGTTATTAACTGCCTTGTAGGTTGATTCTTTGTATTCAACACTTATCCGGTTTAGCAGATTGTCTTGATATGCGGCGTCTAATAGGTCAGTTCCATCTGGCGTTTCGATGCTGATCATAAAATTAATAGGTGCAACGTCAAATATTGGAGTTGGTTCATCATCACTGCCGCATGAACAAAATATTCCTGCCAACGTTGCAAACACGATACTAAAAATTGTTTTCTTTTTCATTTTTTT
>CAMOEW010000046.1 GCA_946612625.1 uncultured Prevotella sp. | reverse complement strand
TACCTGCTGACCTTCTGTCACGCAAATCTTCATCAGCTGACCGCTTACCTGTGGCATAATCGTAACATCATTCTGACCTTTCATCCTGGCACTGAACTTATACGGAATCTCTATATCCGATTTCTTCACCGTCATCGTCTCAAACGATGAGTTTGTTTCCTTGGGCATATCAAGCCCACAAGAAACTAAACTGGCTGTCATACATATCATGACAGTCCATTTTGAATAAAATTTTCTTTTCATTATCTATGTATTATTAATCAGAAATCCACCAAGACGAATTATTCCGCTCTGCAAAGTTAATAAATTAAAAGATTATAGTCTGTCTGCAAACACAGTTTTTGCTGATTTTGGGACATTTTTTGCAGATTTTGCAACTCTTTTGCATATTTTGAAAGCTTTTTTAAAAATTACAGGAACAAATCCACTTCCTCAGTTTCAGAATTGCCGGCGTTCGGAGCGACAGCATTTCCGCAGTTTCAGAATTGCCGGCGTTCGGAACGACAACATTTCCACAATTTCAGAATTAGCATCGTTCGGAGCAACAGCATTTTCACAGTTTCGGCATTGCCGGCGTTCCCAATCCACCCATCTGATTGGCGGCCCTCACCGCCCAAATATCACTGGGGCGGCTTCCTTTGGGGAGTTTATAGGAAGTAGTGGTGGTGAAGTCCACTACCCTGCCATTCTTGCACACAGCATAAAGCAGAGCCTCGTCGCTGCCTTTCCAAGTAAGCTTTCCTTTTGCAACAACTATATTGAAGGGGGCTGGAGCATTCTTTGTCAATTCTTCAGGATTCCATCCATCGAGAACACGTTCATGAGTATATATAGCCGCTTCGGAAGCAGAGAGCAACGGAGCGTTAAGATGTTCGTTGCCTTCCTTGTCTGTGAAAAGGGCACGACGCATCGATGCATCTACAGGCTCGCCCGTTGTCAGGAAGGTATTGTATTCGGCAAAGCGTGCAGGCCATCCTCCGCTCATGTCAGCCCATCCGTTAATACCGCGCTTGTCATGGCTAATCGGTGCCGTATCGACCTTAGTGTTCAGCCATATCGCCGTTGGAGTTCCTTTTCCCCATGGGCGTCCGAGATAGTATGTAACGTCGGGAGTCTCGCTCTTTATATAGCAGGAGTCCATAACATATCCGAATCTACGAGGCACGGAAGGAACGGCTAAGTAGCCTGCATTGCCTACCTGTTGGAACGTCACCTTATTATACAAAACGTCGCCCTTTCCGCAGATATAGTCGGTGCGGCCGCGTATTATCCCTCCTTCGAAATAGAATCGCCCGTCACGATTGTTGCTCACGTATGTGTCCTGATATCCCCAGATGCAGATGTTCTTCGCAATGGTCAGGTCGCTACGGTCATGCAGCACTATGTTCCGTCCGGTTTTGTCGCCCATTCCGCTGCGCATCATAATGTCCTGAAGATATGTGCCGTGGCAGTTTTTCTCAATGATGAGCACATCGCCACGCCCTATTCCTTCAAGCGGATTGGCTCGTCCGAAACCATTATCCCATGTAGGCTCTGGAACAGTGTTGGTAATCACCGTCTTGTCACGGTCTTCGCCGATAATCGAGACGTTCGGAGCCTTGAGATACGAACGTGGGTCGCCATATTCATTTCCGTCGCCGCCTTTGGTAGTACCATGAGTAGGAATCAAATAGTCGCCCTGCATCACGAATATCCTGAAGCGTTGTGTCGTATCACGACGGCTGTTGGCAGCATCGAGAGCCTGACGGAAGCTACCGTCGCGAGGCACCACAAAGTCGTACAACCGCTTCTCTTGCCCTTTGACTGTTATCGAAACTATAAGCGCACAAATCACGGCGAGAATATATTTGCTTAGCTGCATATCGATTAGTTTTTATAATTTCCGACTGCAAAAATACAAATTTTCGGCTGCAAATCAGCAGATTCGATATTTTTTTTTGTTTTTTCTCGCTTTTAATCGTATCTTTGCATCAAAATAGACAAGAAATGGACAAAGAGACCGAAGCCAGACTGCGAATGCTTGCCGTGAAATACGAGACCGCCGACTTTATCGTGGGCGACCCGTCGTGGTTTATGCATCAAGTACAGGGCCGCCAGAACCAAGAGACGATGGCGTTCGTGGCTTCTGTGCTCAGCTATGGTTCGAGAAAACAGTTCATGCCCAAGATTGAATACATGCTCAAAGCCTCGAAAGGCGAGATGTTCAGATGGGTGAACGAAGGTCTTTACAGCCGTGACATCCCTGACAGCGAAAGATGTTTCTACCGTCTGTACACCTTTCACACGATGAATACGATGCTCGGACGACTACAGAGGATGCTTAACGATTATGGCAGCATTGGTGACTATGTGAAGGCAAAGGTAACCACCGGTACTGGCACAGCGGAAGGTAACGCAAAGGCAAGTGGGAGGAGTGCCATAGTAGCAATTTCCGATTATTTCCAGAACTGCGGACTGCAAGGCGGCGTTATACCCCGTGCCGACTCAGCCTGCAAACGTATCGTGATGTTTCTAAGGTGGATGGTGCGCGACTCCTCGCCTGTTGACCTCGGACTATGGAGCGACTTCATCGACAAGCGTACAATCTTCATCCCTCTCGACACTCACGTAATGCAACAAGCCCGCCAACTTGGAATCAGCGACAGCCGAACGCAGTCGTGGAACGCTGTGATAAAAATCACCGAAGCCATGAAGACCGTTTTCCCTGATGACCCAGCCAAAGGCGACTTTGCCCTTTTTGGCTACGATATTGACGAACAAGGAACCAAATGACACTGAAGGGCAACGGCGAGGAACTACTCGCGTATATTCGCGAAGGACGCATAATGACGAATAACGAGAAGCTAAGGCTAATCGTTCATCTTAGCATTCCTTCGATTCTCGCTCAGCTGTCGTCGATTCTGATGTTCTTCATCGATGCAGCAATGGTGGGGCAGCTCGGTGCAGAGCCTGCTGCTGCGATAGGACTGGTAGAGAGCACCATCTGGCTGTTCGGAGGATTGCTGTCGGCACTGTCGATGGGATTCTCTGTGCAGGTGGCCCACAGCATAGGCGCCAACGACTTTGAGCGTGCACGCAGCATATTGCGCCAGTCGCTTACATGTGCACTTATCTACAGCGGAGTAATGACCATTGCAGCCTTGTCCGTGCATTCCGTATTGCCGTATTGGCTCGGTGGCGACGAGGCCATCGCATCAGACTCAGGCACATACTTCATGATTTTTGCCCTTGCACTGCCTTTCCTGCAGATTCAGGGGCTGTCGGCATCGATGCTCAAATGTAGCGGCAACATGAAAACCCCAAGCAAACTGAGCATACAGATGTGCGTGTTAGACGTCGTGTTCAACTACATATTCATCTTTATATGCCACTGGGGAGTGGCAGGAGCAGCCCTTGGCACATTTGTGGCAGCTGCGACAACAGCAGTCCGCATGACATACGCATTGCTCGTTAAATCGAAAGACCTTGCCATCACAACTCATGGCGGATCATACCGCCCCACTGCTATCACCGTTGTCAATGCTTTCAGGATTGGGGCACCAATGGGGCTTCAGCACATACTGATGAGTGGGGCACAGATTGTCAGCACCCTAATTGTGGCACCACTGGGTATGATAGCCATCGCCGCCAACTCGTTCGGCATCACCGTTGAGAGCCTATGCTACATGCCGGGCTATGGCGTTGCCGAGGCTGCCACCACACTTGTTGGGCAAGGCATAGGAGCGGGTCAGAAAGAACTTACTCGCAGTTTTGCCCGTTTGTCGGTAGCTATCGGCATTGTCATCATGACATTTATGGGAGTACTGATGTGGATATTTGCTGCCGAGCTCATGTCACTCATGTCACCTGTAGAGGCAATACAGTCAATCGGAGCCCGGTCACTCAGAATAGAGGCGTTTGCCGAGCCGATGTTTGCAGCAGCAATTGTATGCAACGGAGTTTTCATCGGAGCAGGCGACACTCTCAAGCCTGCAATCATGAGCCTTGTCAGCATGTGGGGCATCCGACTCACACTTGCTGCACTTCTTGCAGGCAGTTATGGACTGCCCGGAGTATGGACAGCCATGGCGATAGAGCTGACATTCAGAGGCGCGATATTCCTGGCGAGACTGTTCTCAGGAAAATGGGAAAGGCAAAATCCGACTCACAGGAAAAATTGAGAAGAAATGAGAATTAAGAATTTGAGCAAAAAAAAAAGCTGTTCCGTGACACCTCGTCAAAGAGCAGCGCTAAAATCAAGATATTAATAACTAAAAACTTTCTCTATAACTAAAACTAAAAAACAATCTAATACGTTATCCTTAAATGCAATCTTTGGCTTACCTCTGTAACACCTGCTAACGTTATCCTTACTAATCTTTTTCCTTTTGACGATGCAAAGGTACGACTATTTTATGTTTGCGCAAACAATTTTCGGGTTTTCTTTGCAAATCCAATGAATATGTTGACTTAAATCAATCTTTTGTGTCCGTGCACAACTTTTTCTCCACCATATTGGTCAACTCCACGAACTGCTTTACAGAAAGCTGTTCCGGGCGTTTTGTCATAAAATCATGACTATAGAAAAAATCTTGTGGAGAAACATTGTGTAATAGCTGACGAAGACTCACACGCAGCATCTTGCGTCGTTGGTTGAAAACGGTCTTTACCACACGGCGGAAAAGACGTTCGTCGCAGCCAAGACTGAGAACCCTATTTCTTTTCATACGAATTACAGCACTCTTCACCTTTGGGGGCGGATTGAACACATTCTCATCGACGGTGAAGAGATATTCGACGTCGTACCACGCCTGAGTCATCACGCTCAATATGCCGTAGGCTTTTGTTCCCGGAGACGATGCCATGCGCTGGGCCACCTCGCGCTGAATCATGCCTGTGCAGCAAGGTATAAGGTCGCGATTGTCGAGCATCTTAAAGAATATCTGCGAGGAAATATCGTATGGATAATTTCCCGTGAGCACGAAAGGCTTACCATCAAACACGGCATTTAGATCCATACGCAGGAAATCGTCGGAAATAATCCATTCGTTATCATGAGGATACCGGTTGCGAAGAAAAGCCACCGATTCATCATCTATCTCAACCACTTTCACCTGCCGTGGTTTCTCAAGTAGGAACTGGGTGAGCACACCCATACCGGGTCCCACCTCCAACACCGGTATGTCAGGACAGACATCGACGGTATCGGCAATGCGATGAGCTATTGACAGGTCGGTGAGGAAATGCTGTCCGAGATTCTTCTTGGGTCGAACTTGTTTCATTCTGAACGGAATTAGAACTTCACACTCACATCACCAATGAACCACAGGCCCTGCTGCCGCAATGCTCTTGCAGACAGACCGCCCTGATAGTATGTAGTGTTGAAAAGGTTATGCACGTTGAAGCTGAAAGTGACGGGCTTTATGTCGTAGGATGCTCCCACGTCGAGTATTGCTCTGGCAGGAATGGTTGCTTCAGAATAGAGTGTCGTTCCTGTGCTCAGGTCAATCTGATATGAGTCCTGGCTGCCATAGAAGCAGAGATGTCCGTGGGCACGAAAGTTTTTTGTAAAACGATATCCTGCCACGAGATTAGCACTGAATTTCGGAACGTTCAACTGTCGGTTGGTTGAATGCCATCTCCCAGATATGTCGGTCTCTATCTGATGAAGCCAAGACATGGACAAGTGTGCCGACAGCCGGTTACGGACGTAATTGGCCGACAGCTCCACGCCCAGCATCTTTGTTGAACCGGCATTCATGCGAATAAGGCCGTTGGGATAAAGCAGATTCTTGGCAAAATTGTAGAACACGTTGAAATCGACGGCAAAGCCGGGAATGAGCTTGTTGCTGCCTACGCTTGCCTGCCACGAATGAATTATCTCGCTCTCTAAGTCCTTCAGGCCTCTCATGGATGACAGATAGGCTGTATCCTGAGCCAATTCACCAGAGGAGATTGCCACAAACTTAAGAATATCGTTAGTCTTGCGGAAGAAATAGGGAGCATCGACAAACGAACGTGCATAGCTGGCCTTTGCCCACCACTTCGGTGCAACATAGATTAGTGCGGCACGCGGCGAAAACTCGCGGATGGTATGGTTGTCGTAGTGGTAGATGAAGTCGTAGCGCAACCCTACATTCAATATCCAGCGATTCCAGCGATGCTTGAGCTGAAGATATGCATTTCCGTTTTTCTCAGAGCCGGCTCCCATCTCAGAGAACTGCTCGGTGTTCTGTATGAAAATACTTGAATTTGGAAATTCTTCTATCGTTCCATCAGTGCCTAAGTATGATAAGGTTCCATTCACTTCATACTTGGTGTCTTCCAACTCAAAACGGCTGAATTGAAAACCGCCACTGACAGTACCCTTATGACTGTCGGTGTTTATATAGTTGAAATCCAGCTTCAACTGTCCGGCGAGGTTCAATTCCTGTGCATCGTGATAGCGGTAGATGTTTCTGTAGTTTTCCAGAAGGACATCCATCCGCGACGATAGCCCGAGAACCGACGCAAGATAGTCGAACGCCGAGTCGGTGAGCACCTGATAGTGCATTAAGTCGCTGTTGTCGTATGTAAAATTTGCACCTATAGTGAGCTTCCCGAACGTAGCGCTGTATGCCACCTCTGCGTGGTGGCTCTTGGTACTCTTGCCGAGGCTCTGTCCACGGTACGACGGGTAGTAATCGTAGTTGTATGGAGAGTGAGTGTTGGCTATTGTCAATGGGTTGACGACATTGGAATATTTGCTGCTATAGTAAAGTTTCAGTCCTTTCCAATTGATGTTGACGCCGATGTCGTATGTCGGGTTTCCCTTGATACGCCCGATATAGTAGTCGCCGCCGCCCCTACGGATGCCAGTCTCAGACAAATCGAGATATTCTTTCTGTCCGCCTGCCTGATATAAGCTTGCCCATGCAAGAACGTTCACGTCGTAGAACGACTTACCAAAAAGCAGGTCGCCGCGCAGCTGTCCGTAGTTTCCAACACCTCCGCGCAGCAACAAACCGTCAACATCAGCTCCGTTCTTGGTTATGATATTGATAACGGCAGTGAGGGCTACTCCGCCATAGAGCGACGATGCCGGTCCGCGCAGCACTTCAATCTGCTTCACTTTGTCCAAAGAGATGCTATAGTCGAGGTTTCCAGAGTTGGTGGCATAGCTGTTCAGGCGGTGGCCATTGATGAGAACAAGCATCTTATCCTGCGACACACTGAAGATGCCACGCATGGCCACGGTCATATCGTCGTTGCTGTCAACATCGGTCATACTCGGCACATAGGCGAGAAGCAGTTCCTTAATATTGCGCGCGCCACTGTTGTAAATCATCTCTTCGGTGATGAGTGTAACTGCCACGGGCGACTCCTCTATACCTTCCGCCTGGCTGGAAGCTGTGGTAATCGTAGCCGTGCGCGATGCTTTCACCTCGTTTATCATATCTACCAGCCGCAACGGGTCGTTCGACGACGGGGTAAAATATGGATTTAGCGATAGCAGTTGCTCAGCATAATAGCGTGCCTCGGTGTCTTTGTCTTGCGACAAATAGCACAATGTCATCAGATGGTATGCACTTTGTTGCAGAGAGCCTGACATCTGTTTGAGCAATGGCTGCAACTGACTGGCAGCCTGTTCCACACGCCCGATTACATAGTTGTGCTGTGCTTCTTCGAAATGCTGGCGCAGAGACTTAGTATCCTGTGCCGAGGCCAGGGCAGTGGCAGCCATTAGTATTGCACAAGCCGTCGCGCACCTTATTATATGCATATACCGCTTCATTTTGTCCTGACTGGTATGGTGAACTTAAACTTTGTACCCTCTCCCTCCTTCGATTCAAACGAGAGACTGCCCTTGTGCTTTTCCTCGATAATATCGCGTGTGATTGCCATTCCGAGACCAGTCCCCTCTCCCACCGGTTTGGTGGTGAAGAAATTCTCATACACACGATTTTTCACCTCGTCGCTCATTCCAATACCGTTGTCGGCGATTGTGACAGTAATCATCGATGCATCAGCCGTAACACTGACATCCACACAGGGCTTGTAGTCGGCAGAAGCTGTCTGCGACCTCTGCCACACTGCATAATTAGCGTTGTTCATAAGATTAAGCACAGCACGGCTCAAATCCTGCGGAATAGCCATCACCATAGGAATGCCGTCCTGATAACTTTCATGGATACTGATATTGAAGTCCTTATGATTGGCACGCATGGCATGGTACGAAAGCCACACATACTCCTTGACAATAGCAGCAACATTTACGGGAAGAAACTCGTTTTCCTTGCCGCGACTAACAAGCAATATGCCGCGTATGATGCTGATGGCTCGTTCACCATGTTCCACTATCTTCGACATATTCTCCTTCAGGTCGTCCACTATATCGTTTATCTCTTCGCGGTCGTCTTCTGGAATACGCTCTTCATTGTCGCCGACGATTTCCGTGAGGTCGGCAAGAAGCTTACCTGACATCTTACTAAAATTAATGACGAAGTTCAGCGGATTCTGAATCTCGTGGGCAATTCCTGCACTAAGCATTCCGAGCGAAGCTAGTTTCTCCTGCTTTTTCACCTGTTCCTTAAGCTTTTCCAGTTCTTCCATAGGGCAGTATTATTTTAAACTCCGTATATTCGTCTTTCACCGAGGTAACACTAATGTCGCCTCCGTGATTCTGTACAATCTCCTTACTTAGGTAGAGACCCACACCGGCCGCCTCGCCAGTGGTCTTCGTCGTGAAAAATGGATCGAAGAGTTTGCCGATGATTGTCTGTTCAATACCTATACCGTTGTCGCGTATCAGTATAACCACACAGTTGTCCTCCACGGAAGCAGTGAGGCTGATGGCAGCCTGGAATGCGGCACGTCCAGACTTTTTAGCCACAGCATAGACAGCATTACCCAGAATGTTCATTATTGTCTTGCTCAACTGCTCTGCATTGCCGTTGATGATAATCTCATCGTCGGGAACATTGAAGTTCACGCTGATATTATTCTGCGATATTTGCTTCTCAAAATATTTACGGGTCATCTCCTCATCCTGGCGCAACAGCGGCACGAGATTCATCTCGACAATACCGCCAGAGCGATCTTTGAGCATCTCCTCCATCGCCTTCAGGGTTCGCGTGGTGTTCTGGCCGTGCTCACCCACTTTCTGCAGATTACCGTCGAGCATACCGAGAATATCCATAGTGTCTTCATAGTTCTCCTCGTCTATATTCTCCTTTTCGTCTTCAATGTTCGCCTTGATGTCTTTGACAAGGCTCTCAGAGAGCTTTGAAAAGTTGTTAATATAGTTCAGAGGGTTGAGTATCCTGTCGATCAGTCCCTGTGTGAGCTTACCCACTGTCGCCATCTTCTCCTGGCGAATCAACTCGTGCTGAGCGTTGTTGAGTTCATCGAGAGCCTTCTCCAGACTGTTCGACTTTTCTTCAATCTCATCTTTCTGCTTCACTATCTCATCGCGCTGCTTCACCACCTCCCGTGTACGTTCCTGCACGATACTCTCAAGCCTTTCTTTGTCGCGCTCCAGTCGGCGCAGTCGCCAGTTCAACACCTTCCATACGACTAATGCCAGGACTATTATATATAGCATCACCATATACCATCTCATATAGAACGGATATGCGATGCTGAACTGTGCCGTTACACTGCTAACCTCTCCGAAGGCATTGACAGCCTGGAATTCCAACGTGTATGAGCCGTATCCGAGAGCCGAGAACTCGGTCACGTTGTCTGTCTCCCACACGCTCCACTTACCTCCATTGAGACGGTAGCGATACATCGCCCGCCCATAAATCGGCGTATAGTCAAATCCGTGATAGAACTTTATGTAGTGTTCGTCGCTCGACAGTTCAAATTTCTCGGGCATTTTCCCATAGCCTCCCCATACGAGGCTGTCATGACTTGTATATACGGCGCGCAGCAACAAGCGTGACGAATTTGAGAGAGAAGGGTCGTTGACACGGTTGTCAATACAGACGAGTCCGAAGTTTCCGCCAAACATAATATACTTAGGCATACGACAAATGGCCCTGACCGAATATTTGGCAAGCGGCGACAGGATTTTGTCGAACGCATGTTCGCGTCTGCCGTTCTTATAGGCATACACTCCATATCCTTCCTGATTGGTGAGCCATGTGAATCCATAGTCGTCGTAATAGCTATACAGAGGATAGCTGAACGGCTTGGTTGTACCTACAGCCACTGGCATTACATCGCCATCTACCTTCACAAGTGTCATCAAGGCATCATCTTCATTCGCTACTACTGGAGTGAAGTCGCTACCGGGAAGCCGTTTCCACACTTTGCCGCCGATATCCTTAATCCATACTATTCCCTTGGAGTCGCCTTCAATTGTCATTACCCGCTCTATCGGGCTTATCTTTGTATGCTCTCCATCAGGAGTATTTCTATAAATACCATCAAGTTCACAACTAAGAAATGCCGTTCCCTCATCGTAAATTGCCGTGGTACTTGCATTGGTAATCTGCCGCACATTGCCCGACAAGCTGACACGATATACTCCATTTGAAGTGGCTGCAAGAACGCCGTCGTCTTTGGGCAACAGCTGCCAGCATGCGTGATGGATTTCATCAAACTGGCGAAACGTGGTTCCTTCACGCACAAAGAGGCCTTCAAGAGTACCGACAAACAGCCTTTCGTCCACATTCAGTATTGAAGTCACTTCACCGCGCAGCCCCTCTTGAGCCGTAAATCGGCTATAGACTGAAGGCACAGAGACAGCGAATAGTCCGTTGTCGGTGGCTCCCCACACAATGCCATGACCATCGTATGTCATGAAATTGATGTTGTTTGAGCACAGTCCGTTAGCTTCAGTGATATTATATTGTTGTTTCCCGTCTGCATCCAGGATAATAAGTCCCTTGCCATTGGTTGACAGAGCCTTCATCCCGTTGTCAAGCTCCAACACCTGATTGACAACGGCATCCTGAATCAATACAGACTCTCCCACATTCGGCAGTTTCCCGTTCTTATTGACAACCACGCTGTTACCTTTTACAGAAAAAATCGTGCCTCCGCTTGTCAGAAAATCAATATCGTTACCATTGTCCCACATCCACTTCACCTCGTCGTTGATGTCTGTGCGGCGCCCCACCCGGCTCAATTTCGGTTCTCCTTTGGCATTGACAACGATGCGCCCCAGGAACTTATATCCTCCAGCCCACACACGGCCCTTTTTGTCGCGATATACAGAAGTGATGCGCGTTATTCCCGGTGCGTGGATGATGCGCCACTGTGTACCGTCATAGAACAATACGCCCTCGAAGTTAGCCACATAGATTGTACCGTCGAGTCCGGAGAAGATGTCGAAATTACGGTTATGCGCACCGTATTCTGATGGCGATATGTTACGTATGAAGGGAACACCCTGCGTGAAACCCGGCAGGAATGCAAGTATCAATAGCGGCAGAAAAATAAGGCGGGGTATCTGCATCCCGGCAACTGATCTCATTGTATTCTCACTTTTTTATGTTCTCGTATGGCACATTCTCCCCTATGAAGTAGTTCCATTCGTCACGGGTGAGATTGCGCTCCACACGGCTACTTACTTTCTGCGCCATTCTCGGCACAGATATCAGAGCCTCAGTTATGGCACCCGAATAGTCACACGCCCAAAGACGTTGCTTTGAATTGTCGAACGTGAACTTCATAATCCACGCCCCTGTTGATATAAAATGTATCGGCTCAATCTTTGGCGCATCAAGCATCCAAAGGTTCAAGGTTCCGTCGTAGCTGCTCGAATAGAGCTGTTTACCGTTAATCTTAATATGCGACACTCTTGACTGATGGCCGAGCAATTTCTGGACATTACCTTTCCTGTCAACAACCATGATTGTGCCGTCGCTCAGCCCATACGCCTCATATCCTGTGCTCTTCGAGCTGGCATATGCCGTGATGCGCCCCGACATGACGGCTGTCTGTTTCACGTCAATCTGCTTTAGACTCTTTACTATATGCATTCGATTTTTGCTGTCAATTAAAACCGGGTGACCGTTGAACCGGCTCACGCATGTCACTTTAATGTCAGTCTGCCGTATGTCAGAAATCTTCAACGAGCCGACATCAAACGAAGCCATACATTTTTCGCCTACAATCAGAAGCGTACGGTCGTCGATAATCTGCAAGGCTGTAGGGTGCAGTAGTCCCTGAAGCGGCACTATCCGCTTCTCGTCTTTTCTACAGATGAACAAATGACCAGTACGACTCAGTGCGAATATTGTGGACGATTTGTCGATAATGACATCACGGAAATCAAAACCTTTGTCGCTGAGCAACGGCTTTGCCTTTATTCCGTTGCCGTCTTTCACGTGCTTTATCACCTCTCCGTATGTGCTGACGCTTATCAGGTCGCTATACTGTCCCGGCATGAAAGTGAGAGCCGTCACCGAGCCGACATGGTCTGTCCAACGGCGTTTACTCTCGCTGACACGCATCAGCGACTGAAGAACCGAAGGATAATAGACATCGCCATCATAGCGTGTGGTGTACATATACGACGCGTATGTCAATTGTGCTGCTGTTGTACGGTTTCCTGCTTCGTATTGTGTCAGAGCGAGCGAACCAAGCGAGCGTCCGAGGGCAATGTAGCTCAACGTGTCGGCGACATGCTTAGAAAACTCTGCCTGCAGCCGCTGATGCTCGGCTATCTGCCTCTGGTTCTCTGCCACACGGCTTGCCTCTACAGCCTTGCGCTCCTGCTCATGGGCATTCTGCTCAGCCTCAATGGCATTCTGGCGCGCTATCTCAGAGTTACGACGCATCTCGTTGGCAACGTGCGTTTGTTGAATAGCCTCCTCGCGCTGCTCATCGCTGATAGCTTTCTGCTGGAAGGCTATTTCTTCCATCTGCTTGCTGACGCTGCGCATCACGGAGGATCGCATCTCCTTCTTCTGAAGGTCATTCACCTCAGCTTGGAGTTCATTGACACGGCTCAGTTCTGAAATCCAGCCTACAGTTACTGCCACCAATGCACCGAGTAGCAATACCGCTACAAACATGTATATGTACTCTCGCTTTCTCAAATGTTATGCAGCTTTTATTGTTACTACCTATTCCGCTTCAGCACAAGCATGGTGATGTCGTCGCTCTGCTCTGCACCATCTACGAACGATGCGACATCGTTTCTTACGGTGTCTATTATCTCCCGGCATCCGCTGCCGCCCATTCTGCCCAGGCACTTCTCAAGCCGGCTTTCGCCATATTCCTCATATACAGGATTCATAGCTTCGCTCACGCCGTCGGTGTACATGAACAGCGTCTCGCCCGGTTCAAGTACAAACGAACTGCCTTTGAAGTCGATATTCTCTAACACTCCCACAATTGGATTTTCTGATACCGGCAGTTTCTTCAAAGTCCCATCAGATTTCATGATATACGGTGAATTATGCCCTCCGTTACAATACACCACTTCGCCACTCTCAGTGTTCATGATGGCATAGAAAACCGTTACAAACATGCAGTTGACCGACTCGTCGGCAAGCAGGTTGTTAGAATATCTCAGACATTCCATCGGTGTCACGCCCCTTATGCCAGTGGCACGTATCAGTGTTCGACTCACTGCCATGAAGATGGCTGCGGGAATGCCTTTACCACTGACGTCGGCAATTACGAGTCCGATATGGCTGTCGTCTATTCGGAAAAAGTCGTAGAAGTCGCCTCCTACATCCTTAGCGGCATTCATCGATGCAGCAATGTCATATCTGTCGGCAATCTCGGGGAACGGTGGGAATATTTGCGGCAGGATGGCATGCTGTATCTCTGATGCCACGGCAAGGTCGCCCTTTATCGACTCCAGCTGTGTGTGTGCGGCCTGCATCATCTTGATATATTCTATTTGTTCCACAGCCTTCTCAATAGTGACGCTCAGGTCGTCAAGGTCGATAGGTTTCGTGGCGAAGTCGAAAGCACCATTGTTCATTGCCTGACGGATGTTTCCCATATCACCGTAAGCACTCACCATGATGCATTTAATTGCCGGATTGCGCATCTCGTTGATTTTCGCGAGCAAGGTAAGTCCGTCCATCTCTGGCATGTTGATGTCCGACAGTATTATCTCGACATCGGGATTCTTAAGCAACAGTGTCAGTGCTTCAAGTCCGTTATGCGCGAACAGGAACTCATATTCCCCTTTACGAATCTTGCGTCGGAAGTATTGCGTTAACAGCAATTCGAGATCCATTTCGTCGTCAACGCTAAGAATTTTTACAGCCATAATAATCAATTTTCCTATTTATGCGGCAAAGGTAATACATTTTTTGGAAACAGCTGCTCAAATTTCCCTAAAAAGTTTTGCACGTTTCCACTTTTTTTGTAATTTTGTCGCCATGAAAAAGATTTCGATCCTTTTTGCAAAGATTATAGGAATAATTGCGGCTCTTCTTATCGTTGCGCTTGTCGTAGCATTCTTTATTCTCAATTCTGCATCTTTTCAGAACAAAGTGCTGAACAGAGCCACCGTATATCTTCACGATAAACTCCAAACCAAGATTTCAATCGACAGTATCCGCATAGATGTTGTGGAGCAGGAGGTTGAACTGTACAGAGTAGAAATCGAAGACCGCGAGCATCGCAAGATGTTCCAGATGGATGAACTCGACGTCAGCGTAAATTTATGGAAACTTCTCTCCAACGAGGTTTGCATAAAGAAGGCAGAAATTGGCGGATTGCGTGCACAGCTGTTCAAGGAACCAGGGCAACCTGCCAACTACCAGTTCGTCATCGACGCTTTCAAGAAAGATAAGAAGCCCGCAGAGAAAAAAGACTCCACTTCAAAAAAAGGCAAGAAAATTGTGCTGAACCTTCAAGACGTGCGTCTTAGAAGCATCAACATGGTATATAACGACAAGAAAGTGCAACTCGGACAGTTGTATTATTCAACCGGCATGTTTGGTGGCGAGAAGGCCAAGATTACCAATCTAAGCTCGTCGTGGGTTGGAAAATCAAAGAAAGGCGATATCGACATGAGCATGAACATTGGTGAGCTCACCATGCGGAAGAAGGGCAAGGAGCGACTGGTGGAAATCAGCAATGCCAGATATGTCACCAACAACCACCGCCCACGTAAAAACACCGGTAAGCCCAAGCGCGGCTTCTTCGACCACGGCCATCTTGACATTACTGCCAACATGAAGATAGTGTTCAACCACATAGGCAAAGACTATGTGGCGGCACAGATTACAGAGGCCACTATTAAAGATCCAAAGACAGGTTTCGACATCAGCTCGCTGAAACTGAAGGCGCGCGTGAAAGACGGTGTGGCCCACATCAAAGACTTTGCGTTGAAACAGCGAAGCACCACGGTGAACATCGACACCGCAATGCTCGTACTGCCGAGCAAGAAGCAAGGCAGAAAACTGCGCTACTCAACAGGCACCATCACCGGATACACGCTGCTTAAGGATATTTCAAGAGCATTCTCGCAGGCACTGAAAAATTTCAGTGTTCCGCTGACGTTCAGCACCCGAATTGAAGGTACCGACAACAGCATCGACTTCTACTCCGTCCGAGTGAGTTCACCCGACAAAAAGTTAAATATAGCAGCTAACGGCAGCGTGCGCAACATGAAAGACAAGTTTAAGCTGCAAGTTGTGTTCAAAGTCAAGCAGATGCACACCACAAGCCAAAAGGCTGTAGAAATCATCAACCAGTTTGCTGTAAAGAAGCTGATGTTAGACCAGCTTGATGCATTGAAACATATTAAATACACAGGTAGTTTTGCCGTCTATCACAAGCGCGAGGCATTCGAAGGCGTCTTGAACACCGACGTAGGAGACATACGCTTCGACATCAATCTCGACGAAAGGGCAAAGTATCTTACCGGAAATGCAAGTACCGATAATCTGAATCTCGGAAAAACATTCGCAGTGAAGGAGTTAGGTAAAATTGTTTGTAAGACAAACTTCTCCGTTGACTACGACAAGCACAGAACCGCCAAAATGCGCAAGGACATGAAAGGCAAGTTGCCTATCGGAAAGGCTCACATAGAGATTGGCGAGGTGAACTACAGCAAAACGCGCTTGAAAGACATTTTCTGCGAGCTTGAAAGCGACGGAGCCGAGGCCGTGGGCGACATCGACAAGCCGGGCAAGGCAGTATCATACGGCATGTACTTCAGCTACATATGTACCACCGACGGCACGAAGACCAAGGTAAAGCCGAAAATGAGAGTCCACGTTTTCGACAAGCTGTTCAAGAAGAAAGACAAGAGCAACATCGACAACAACGGCGACACCGTTAAACAGAAGAAATCGTTTTTCAGCAAGTTGAATATTTTCAAGAAGAAAAAGAAGGATGCGAATGCCGACTCTGCTGTTGCTGACAGCACCAAGAAAAAACAATCGTGGCTGAAACGCCTGAATCCTTTCAAGAAAAAGAAGAAAAAAGAGCAATCAAAAGAGCCTGCAGAATAAGGAGCAGCAACAACAAGCTTTCGCGCAATGAAATCAAGCAACGTCATAATAAAGATACTGATGCCACTCACTCTGGGCGGTGCCATTCTTTATTGGATGTATCGCAGTTTCGACTTCAACAGCATCCGCGACGTGCTTCTCACAGAGATGGACTGGACATGGATGCTACTGTCGTTTCCTTTTGGTATTCTCGCCCAGATGTTCCGAGGATGGCGCTGGAAGCAGACGCTTGAGCCTATCGGCGAGCATCCACGCACATCTACAAGCATCAATGCCGTCTTCCTGTCGTATGCCGCCAGCCTGCTCATACCGCGTGTGGGAGAGTTCACACGCTGCGGAGTGCTGAAACGCTACGACGATGTATCATTCCCGAAAGCCCTCGGGACAGTAGTCACCGAGCGAGCCATCGATTCACTGCTTGTATTGATTATCACAGGCACAATATTTCTATTCCAGATGAGCGTCTTTGGAACATTCTTCCAGAAAACAGGAACGAGCCTTGACACCATACTGCATAAATTCTCCGCCACTGGATACGTCGTCACGGCTATATGCGCCATTGCAGCCGTAATACTGCTGCACTATCTGCTCAAGAAACTTTCTATATATAATAAGGTGAAAACAACACTGACGGGCATCTGTCAGGGAGTGATGTCGCTGAGCAGTGTGAAGAACATCCCTCTGTTCATATTCTTCACGCTGGGGATATGGGTGAGCTACTTCCTGCACTATTATCTCACATTCTTCTGCTTCGACTTCACTGCCTCTCTTGGCATCGAGTGCGCCCTTGTCACCTTCGTCGTCGGCTCGATTGCGGTGATTGTACCCACCCCCAACGGAGCCGGCCCATGGCACTTTGCCGTCAAGACAATGCTGATTCTATACGGAGTGACCGATGCACAGGCTCTCTACTTCGTACTCATCGTCCACACCGTCCAAACCATGCTCGTCATTCTGCTCGGAGTATATGCCTATCTCGCTCTAAGTTTCACAAAGAGGAGAGCCGGATTACAAGAAACACGAACAACGACAACAATATAAAAAAATTAAAAACTAAAGACTATGAACGAAATTCTGAACTTGAAACCTGAGTGCATTTGGAAAAACTTCTATGCACTGACACAAGTGCCGCGCCCCAGCGGACACCTTGAGAAAATCCAGTCGTTCCTCATCAACTTCGGCCGTGAAGCCGGCGTGGAGTCATTCCTCGACTCGGCAGGCAACGTAGTATGGCGCAAGCCTGCATCGCCAGGGATGGAGAACCGCAAAGGCGTAATACTGCAAGCCCACATGGACATGGTGCCACAAAAGAGCCCAGAGAGCACCCATAATTTTGAGACCGACCCCATCGAGCCATGGATTGACGGCGAATGGGTGAAGGCCAAGGGCACTACCCTCGGTGCTGACGACGGTCTCGGCGTGGCGGCAATCATGGCAGTGATGGAAGACAAGACACTCGTCCACGGCCCGGTAGAAGGTCTGATTACGGCCGATGAGGAGACGGGAATGTATGGTGCCAACGACCTGCCTGAGGGCGAACTAAACGGCGACATCCTGCTCAACCTCGACTCAGAGACATGGGGCAAGTTCGTAATCGGTTCGGCAGGCGGTATCGACATCACTGCCACACTCGACTATAAGGAAGTAGCCACCGATGCCGACGATACTGCCGTGTGCATCACCCTAAAAGGACTGCGCGGCGGTCACTCGGGCCTTGAGATTCACGAAGGCCGTGGCAATGCCAACAAATTGATGGTTCAGATTGTGCGCCAAGCCATTGAGGAGTGTGAAGCACGTCTGGCATCATGGCACGGCGGCAATATGCGCAACGCCATACCGTTCAAGGCTGAGACCGTGCTGACGCTGCCCAAGGAGAATGTTGAGACACTGAAGGAAATTTGCGACGAATGGCTTGCAACCTTCCGCGACGAATACAAAACCATCGAAAGCGGCATAGAGATTATCTGCGAGGAAACCGCTGCACCGGCTACCGAAGTGCCTGTCGAGATTCAAGACAATCTCATCAACGCCATCTATGGCTGCCACAACGGAGTGATACGCATGATACCGAGCTACCCAGACGTGGTTGAGACATCGTCGAACCTCGCCATCATCGACATTTCAGAGGGCAAAGCATCGATGAAGATCCTTGCACGCTCAAGCCGCGAAGATATGAAAGACTATATCGTCAACACCCTTCAGAGCTGTTTCAATATGGCAGGCATGAAGGTAGAGACAAGCGGCAGCTATGGCGGCTGGGACCCCAATCCCGACAGCCCGATACTGAAGTTGCTGGAGCAGGAATACAAGTCGCTCTTCGGCAGTGATGCCATCGAGCAGGTTGACCATGCCGGACTGGAATGCTCGGTAATCCTCGGCAAATATCCTCACCTCGACGTGGTTAGCCTCGGCCCTACACTCCGTTCGCCCCACACCACTACAGAGCGAGCCCTTTGGACTACGGTGGAACCATTCTGGCAACTGCTGAAGCAAGTGCTCGAAGCTGTTCCAGTGAAATAAAACAAAAAAAATCGGAGAATCTTTACGTTCTTCGATTTTTTTTCATTACCTTTGCACTCGTTAAATCAATATTTATTCAATTATGGACGATTACCCGGCGGAAACTTTTAAACAGTAAGGCGGGAGGAACAGCAGTCAAGAACGCTAATCCTCTTGCTGCTCGGCTATCAATTGCCAATTCGCAATTGTCAATTTAAGAAAGGATTAGCACAATGAAAACATTCTGGAACTACAATGGCGGGCTTAGCCAGATAAACGAATGGGAGCCCAACTGCTGGATACAGCTCACGTGTCCCACCGATGAAGACCAGCAGATGCTGGAGGAGCGATTCAACATCCCCGACTATTTTCTTCCCGACATCAGCGACACCGACGAGCGTGCACGCTATGAGTACGACGATGGCTGGATGCTCATCATCCTGCGCATACCATACGTCAAGGAGATACGCTCGCGCACCCCCTACACCACCGTGCCTCTCGGCATCATCCACAAGCGCGACGTCACCATCACCGT
>CAMOEW010000045.1 GCA_946612625.1 uncultured Prevotella sp. | reverse complement strand
GTGGTATGGCCAAGGCCATCGAGACCGGTCTGCCGAAGATGCGTATCGAGGAGGCGGCTGCACGTACTCAGGCACGTATCGACTCTGGTGTGCAGACCATCGTTGGTACCAACAAGTACCGTCTGGAGCATGAAGACCCCATCGACATCCTAGAGGTTGACAACACCGCAGTACGTAAGCAGCAGGAAGAGAGCCTCGCTCAGGTGCGCTCTACCCGCGACGAGGAGGCTTGCAAGAAAGCATTGAAGGCCATCACCGATTGTGTGCGTGAATTCAAGGAGGGCAAGAAGAGCGATCAGAACCTGCTCGACCTTGCGGTGAAGGCGGCACAGTTGCGTTGTACTCTTGGTGAAATCAGTGATGCCTGCGAGGAAATAGTAGGCCGTTATAAAGCAGTAATCAGAACAATATCAGGCGTGTATAGTTCAGAATCTAAGAACGACAGCGAATTTGAGTTGGCTTGCAAGCTGACCGATGAGTTCGCAAAGAAAGAAGGTCGCCGTCCACGTATCTTCGTTGCCAAGATGGGCCAGGATGGTCATGACCGTGGTGCAAAGGTAGTGGCAACAGGTTATGCCGACTGTGGCTTCGACGTAGATATGGGACCGTTGTTCCAGACTCCTGCTGAGGCAGCACGCGAGGCAGTGGAGAACGATGTTCATATTGTGGGAGCATCGTCGCTGGCAGCAGGCCACAAGACACTGATTCCTCAGTTGATTGAGGAGCTGAAGAAACTCGGACGTGAAGATATTATGGTTATCGCAGGAGGAGTTATTCCCGCTCAGGACTACGACTTCCTCTATAAGGCTGGCGTTGCTGCTATCTTCGGTCCCGGTACTTCGGTGGCCAAGGCAGCTGTAGAGATGATGAATATTCTGCTTGATAAATAACGAAGTGCAGTAACAGAAAAAGCCCCTCGCATTTAGCGGTGGGGCTTTTTTCGGTTGTGGAGAATATCGGGTTCGAACCGATGACCTCTTGCATGCCATGCAAGCGCTCTAGCCAGCTGAGCTAATCCCCCAAATCATATTTTCGCTTGCAAAGGTATGTATTTTTTTTCTATTTCCAAGCTTTTTCTGCAAATTTTTTATGAAATAGTTGCATTATTCAGTAAAAACCTGTATTTTTGCAGGAGAAATCCTAATTATTAATTCATAAAAACCATGTCGTTATGAAGAAATTTATACTTATTGCAATGGCTGTAGTCGGAACGCTCAGCGTCAGTGCACAGCAGAAAGTGTATTTAAGTACATACACAGGAACAAATATTTCAAAGTTTAGCGGACAGGAGTGCACCATCACAGCTCCTCGCTATATGTGCAAGGGTTGGAATACCGTGGCTCTGCCATTTTCGATGAGCGAGAGCGAAGTCAATGCCGCTTTCGGTGACGACTGCCGTCTGGAGCGTCTCGCAAGTGCCAAGAGTTACAATGGTGCTGTCGTTCTGAATTTTCAGGACTGCAAGTCTGGCGGAATTCAAGCAAACACTCCCTATATTCTCTATTATACAGGCGAGTCAGGCACGAAAAATATCAAGGTCACTGCCGTTGTGGAGCAGGGTATTGCTGTCAGACGAGTAAATGTAGAGGGGTCAGATGAGGAGGTCGCCATGTGGGGCGCACAGATGCAGGAGTCGAGCAAGGGTCGTTACGGCATCTTGGCACGCGACAATGCAGAGGCTTCCTTTGTCAATGTTGACAATATCAATACCGGTTTCGGTGCCACACGTTGCTTTATTACCCTCTCTTCAGGTAATAATACAAATCTTGTCACCACTCACAATGCTGAGACCACAGGCATCAGCTCATCTCTGAAGGATAATGTAGGAATGAATAGTGATACACCTGTGTATAACCTCAGTGGACAGCAGATGAAGACAGTTCAGAAGGGTGTAAATATCATTAATGGTCGCAAGGTGATCGTGAAATAAACTACGATGAGAGAAACCAATGTCGTTATTGTAGGCGCAGGACCGTCAGGAACGGTCTGCGCCTATTTGTTGATGACAGCGGGGATACAGTGCATTCTTGTCGATTTTGCTAAGTTTCCTCGCGAGAAAATCTGCGGCGGTGGTCTTACGCCTAAGGCATGGCGCTTGCTCGACCAACTTATGCCAGGAATGAAATACGACTATAATGCAGTTACCCATCTGCGCCTGCTTGTTGGCGACGACCGTGAGTGTGAGTTTGATGCCGAGGATGAGCTTCGTATTACCATGCGCCGCGATTTCGACCATGCTCTTCTGCGTCATTTTATCGACGCCGGAGGGGAGTTTGTCAATACAGCCTTCGACCATTTCGAGCGCCAGCCAGACGGACGTATTCTTGCAGTACTCAAAGGGGGCGAGCAGATAATATGTCGATATCTTATAGGTGCTGATGGAAGTAATAGCCGCGTGCGTCGGCAACTTACTGGAAAGCGCGATACGGGTGTGCTTGCAATGGAACAATATGTGGAGAAATCGGGTCGCAATGAGGTGATATTGGGACTTTCGAAAAGGTATCACCAGGCAGGATATTACTACGTGTTCCCCAATCGTGACTATGATGTGGTGGGATATGGTGACATGGCAACTACCCCCGATTCGTTCCGCCAGGTGCTCAAGGATAAGGGCATTGCTGAGACAAAGTTGCGCGGAGCATATATATACCTCTCGAACGACTACCCCAAAGATGACCATATAATATTGATTGGCGATGCCGGCGGCTTTGCCAACCGTACTACTTGTGAGGGATTGTTTGATGCCTTCACTACCGCAAGAAATGCGTTCACAGCCATTAGTGAAGGGCGATCGTTCAGTGATACCAACCGGCATGTATTCCGTAAGATGAAGAAAGAACTGCTATTTTCACGTTTTTTCTTCTCGCGTATAGGTTTTTCCATGCTTCGTGTGTTATGCGCTTATCCTCGCTTAGTTAAATGGTGTTATGATACAAAGATGAAACGTGAAAGTTTCTTCAAGTGATGAAAGAAATAAAGAGAATAGTACTGACGGGTGGGCCGTGTGCCGGCAAGACCACCGCGCTCGTTAGAATCATCGAACACTTTTCGAGCCTCGGCTTCAAAGTGTTTACTGTACCAGAGGTTCCAACGCTCTTTAGTCAGGGAGGTTGGAATTATCTCACCCCAAACTATGACCTCTACTATCAGGGCGAGCTTGCGATATTAGAGATGCAGTTAGCACTCGAAGACAGTTTTATGCGTCTTGCCGAGACATGCACCAAACCTGCTTTTGTAGTATGCGACCGTGGTACGCTTGATATTGCGGCATATATGAAGCCAGGGATGTGGAAGGAACTTACAGAGCGTGTGAATTTTACTCCCACCGAGCTGCGTCATCGCTACGATGCCGTGTTGCATCTTGTGTCGGCAGCCGACGGAGCTGAGCAGTACTATACTACGGCCACTAATTCTACGCGTTATGAACAGATGAACGAAGAGGGTCTTCGTATAGCCCGCGATCTTGACAAGAAGGTGAACCGCGCGTGGACGGGACATCCTCATCTGCGCGTCATCAATAATCACGATAATTTCGAAGCGAAAATCAATCGTGTGCTGAAGGAGATAGCTGGAGTCCTTGGCATTCCTCAGCAGATGCAACAGGAGCGAAAGTATATAGTGAAGCAGTGCGGCGAACTGCCTGAGAATATCCTAAGCGAGATTACTCAGACATATCTTGTTGCTGATCCCAATACTGAGGTACGTCTGCGCCGACGTTCGTGGGCCGATGATGTCGTCAATGTTCATAAGACCAAGAAACGCCTGTCGGAAAACGAATCCGTAGAGACAGAGCGTCAGGTGAGCAATGCACTCTACGAGTCGTTGCTTCAACAGGCAGACCCATATCGCCAAACTGTGGTCAAAACTCGTCATAGCTTTATTTATAAGGGACAGTATTTCGAACTTGACCGTTATCATGGTGCTCTTGAAGGGTTGCTGATGCTTGAAACGAAAGGTATAGAAAAACAGGAGGCTGTTAACCTCCCGCCATGTCTTACGATTACAGAGGACGTCACTGGCAATCCTCAGTATTTCGCTTATAATCTCGCGTTGAAAAGATAAATGTTAAAGTGGTAGCATGTCGCGCTCGCCAATGCGATGAGCCTTGCCGTCTTCGCCTTTGAGGTAAACCTGAAGGTCGGTGAAATAGCCGGTCTCTTGCAGTGTTGCAAGTTCCTTCTTGGCTGTTTCCTCGTTTTTGAACTCCTTGGCAGTAGCAATGTGATTTGTAAACTCCAGTTTCTTTTTCTCTGTGTCGAGAACAGAAATCCACTCGTCTTTAGTGCGGTCTCCGATTAAAAAAATTTTGCTCATAGTTTTATATTTATCAATTATTGATTGTCAATTCTCAATTGCTTTAGAACTTCGCCAACTTGTTCTGCAAAAGTCTTCATGCCCTTAATACTCGGATGCCCTCCTTGCTTGTCTATGTCGTGCAGTTCTATCAACTTGACTCCGTAGTAGCGACAGATTGTCCTCACACTTTCGTTGATACTCTCCTTGAGTTCAGAGTTGAGAATGAAATATATGGGTACGTTGGGGTAGTAGGTCTGAGCCTTGTAAAGCATTTTTGCCATTGCTGGGCGAAAGCTTTTCAAGTCTTCCGTTGTCCAGTCGGAATATTTGTATTCACCGATGGGTGCGCCGCACCAGCTATCGTTGGTAGCTCCACATATTAAAATAATGTCTGGACATCCAAGATTGGTGATGCGGTTCTCGAACGAACGATTGGCGTAGTCCTGTGGCTTGCCCGTGGTACGGTCGCGATAGCCGGTATGGCAGATAGTAGCTCCGCTGAATGAGTTGTTTGTGCATAGCCGATAGCCGTAGTTTGCAATGAGCTGATGCCACCATGTGTCTTCTACGCGTTTCACGTCGTTACCGTTGCGCGAATCGCGATAGGGGGTGGTGGAACTCACGGGGAAGTACCACACCTTGTTGGTGTCAACGGTCATAAATCCGTCGAACGTACTGTAGCTGTCGCCAAGAATGGAAATGGCAGGGCGGTACTTCTGGGCAGAAATGCTCAGAAGTACCGCCGTTGTCATTATAGTTGTAACGATGAATTTCTTCATCTTCTGCGTTTTTGTATTTTTGACACATCCCCCTCCCTTTGTGAGAGTTTAGATAGTCATTAACCCATTAACCCTTTATGGCTGCCACTCCCGGGAGCACCTTGCCCTCGATGGCTTCAAGCAGAGCACCGCCACCGGTAGAAATGTAGCTAACCTGGTCGGCCAGTCCGAACTTGTTGACGCAAGCAACAGAGTCACCACCGCCGATGAGCGAGAATGCTCCTTCCTTGGTTGCCTTTGCAATAGCGTCGCCTATAGCACGACTACCGGCTGTGAATGCGTCGCATTCAAACACTCCGGCAGGACCGTTCCACAGAATAGTCTTTGCACCCTCGATGGCTGCTGCGAATGCCTTCTGGCTATCTGGACCGGCATCAACACCCTCGAAGCCGTCAGGAACAGCAGTTGCAGGGCATGTGATAATCTCTGCTCCTGGTTTAACGGTCATTGTGCCGAAGTCGAGCCCATTAGTAGCTGTACAGTCACTACCGAGCACGAGTGTAACACCGTTCTTCTTTGCCATTTCTTCTACACCAAGGGCTACATCGAGCTTGTCGAGTTCTACGATGGATTCACCGATTTTACCGTCGTGAGCTTTTGCGAAAGTGTAGGTCATACCTCCGCAGAGGATGAGTTTGTCAACCTTGCCAAGCAGGTTTTCTATGATTCCAATCTTTGTGGAAACCTTCGAACCGCCCATGATGGCAACAAACGGACGTTTGATGTTTGAAAGAACATTATCTACGGCGGCCACCTCTTTCTCCATCAGATAGCCAAGCATCTTGTGATCGGCATCGAAGTAGTCGGCAATGACAGCTGTCGAAGCGTGCTTGCGGTGAGCTGTGCCGAAGGCGTCCATTACATAACAGTCAGCATAGCTTGCGAGAGTCTTTGCAAACTCTTTCTGGCTTGCCTTCATAGCCTTTTTGGCATCGTCGTATGCAGGGTCGGTCTTCTCGATACCTACTGGCTTACCCTCCTCCTCGGGATAGAAACGCAGGTTTTCAAGCAGCAGAACCTCTCCCGGCTTCAGTGCAGCGGCTGCTTCCTGTGCCTTTGCGCAGTCAGGGGCAAACGCTACTTTAACACCGAGTGCAGCACTTACAGCATCAACAATCTGGCTGAGCGAATACTTGGCGTTTACCTTGCCTTTGGGTTTACCCATGTGTGACATAATAATGAGTGCACCACCGTCAGCAAGAATTTTCTTAAGTGTCGGGAGCGCACCACGAATACGGGTGTCGTCAGTGATTTTTCCATTCTCATCAAGGGGCACGTTGAAATCTACGCGCACGATTGCCTTCTTTCCGGCAAATTTGAATTCGTTGATTGTCATAACTTTGATTTATTTATATACTATTTACTATTAAACTGATTAGAAATCTGATTTCGGAGTGCAAATTTACTATTTTCTTTTTAAATATGAACACGTTTTCTCTCCTTTTTATACTTTTTTTGCGTCATTTTGGTTAATCTGCCAACTCTGCTTTGCAAATTTAAATAACATACTTAAATTCTGATGTTTATTCCGCCGATTATCCACGTACCGGGCTGACTCACATTGCCGTAATCAACGTAGGAGCGATGATTAAACAGATTCATAGCTTCGAGAGATGCTGATAAAACGTGATGTGAGAGTGTAATGCGGGCGTCCACAAGACCGTATGGACTGTAGTTGTGCGTGTTGCCGTCGTTGTCGGTGTAGAAACCATTGCGCTTCTGAAATCGGTATTTTAGGTTCATGTCAACTGACATAGCATTCTTATTATGTCCGAAGCCGAGGATGTGCAAGTTCAATTGTGCCACTATCTTATGTCGCAAATATTCCATCTTACTCTCAGTAACAATCCATGGCTGTTCATGCTTGTCTTGATGGATATAGGAATAGCCTATAGAAAAGTTTTTTATCACGTTCTGCGATTTCCAAATCTGGCCAAAGTTGAGTGTGGTATTCGCCTCAATGCCAACCACCCTCACCTTTGTGTGGTTGACACTCTTCCATATACGTCGGTCGTTAAGAGAGTCGGCAATCCAGTCAATCATGTTTCTGTAGCGGTGATGATAGAGTGAAAGCGAGGCAGATAGTGCCGGTGTGGCATACTTTGTGCCTACCTCGAGAGCCGAGAGTTCTTCGGGTGCTAGGTTCGGGTTGGGCACGTGGCCGCCAGTGTTATAATAGAGTTCTGTGAACGATGGCAGCCGCAGAGCCTTGTTCCATGATGCAAACATTTTCCAATTGTTGCTGACGCGGTAGCTGGCATCGATGCCCGGATAGAAACCATAGTGCCTTTTGTTCCATGTGTTTTTTGACAATATGAACCCTGCTGAAAGTGTAAAGTTCCTGAGCAGAATGTTATGCTCTAGATGGAAGCTGAATGTAGAACGGCTTAGTCCTTTCGTTAGCGAACGGCTCGCTCCGCTGATTGTGTATGGTTCGTCGAGTCGCTCGCCGAGTGTAGTGCTTTTGACATTTTCGTTGCGCAGTTCAGCACCGAATGCTGTTCTTCCCAATTGACTGTTGAAATAGCTGTTGAGCTGAGCACCGAAGATGTCGGTGCGGTGATGGTTAAAAGGTACGCGCGACTCCTCATTGCGTATATATTCGAAGCGGTCGTCGTTGCGCTGCCAGTACAGCTGTGGATGAATCTTAAACCATCCTCGGCAGTTCTCGCCCTGCACGGCTGTAAACCATTTGCGAGTATGCTCAAACTGCGTGTCGCTGCCTAATCCGTAGAACACGTTCGACCCCCAGTTCTTGTTCGATATTCCTGCGTGCCAGCTGATATCTATGCTTCGGTTGGTAAAGCTGCCCTGATAGAAAGCTTTTGAAGTGGTGTAGTCGGAGTTCAGTGCTCCGCCCTTGCTGCGTTGGAATCCGTCGCTGTGCTGCCATGAGCCGCTTACGCTGTTGTTGAATCCTGCCTTTTTTGCCTTAACGGCAGCCCCGGCAGCCAAAAAGCCGAACGAACCGCCTTCGATTCTTGCATCGATGTTGATGTTTTGGGCTTTCAGATTGTTGGGTTTTTCATGGGTCACGATATTTATTGCTCCCGTGAGTGCCGATGTGCCGAAGATGCGGCTTGCCGGTCCCTCTATGATTTCTATCCTTATAATCTCGCTCAGTTCCACGGGTATGTCGAGTGAGTTGTGACCCGTCTGCGGGTCGGTGATGTTAACTCCATTCAGTAGTATTGCCATTTGGTCGCTTGTGCCTCCTCTGATACCGATGTCGGTTTGTGCTCCCATAGCACCGCGTTGTCGCACATCGACTCCTACGGCATATTTCAGCAAATCGTTAACACTCTGTACCGGAGCCGCCTGAATGTCTTCAGAGCTCAGTACACTGACCATTCTGGCCGCCTGCCCTAAAGCAAGCGGCGCTCGCGACCCAGCGACGGTAACGCCGTCGAGTTCCACCTCGCGGATGCCATCTTCTCCGCCATTATCGGCACGCCATGTCTGTTCGCTGATTGTGCTGGCAGGTGCAGCCGAGAGCGTAGCTACTGAGAGTACGCCGATGACCACCTCTCGCCCAAGCACGCGAAACAGTGCATAGCCTTTGTTTGAGAACCGCTTGAATTTGAAGATGTCGCGCTTCATGAATTGTTTTTTGTACATAAATTTATTAAATTGGTATTGTATGTGGTAATTAATAGCTGCAAAGGTATGCATTTTTCTTGAATATATAGTCAAAAACTGATAAAAAAGTGATTCGTTTTGGAAAAGTTAAAGAAAATCAGGCAATTCTTTTGCGTTTCACTTTTTTTTCGTAACTTTGCAGCCCAAAAACTACAAGTTGTAAATTCGTAAATTGTAAATAACATAGATGTTTGAAAATTTAAGTGAAAGACTGGAACGCTCATTCAAGATACTGAAGGGCGAGGGAAAAATCACCGAGATAAACGTAGCCGAGACATTGAAGGACGTACGCCGTGCACTGCTTGATGCCGACGTTAACTATAAGGTTGCAAAAACATTCACCGACACAGTTAAACAGAAGGCAATGGGCATGAACGTGCTAACTGCCATTAAGCCAAGCCAGCTGATGGTGAAGATTGTGCACGACGAGCTTGCAGAATTGATGGGTGGCAAGGCCTCTGAGCTTAAGCTTGATGGTAAACCGTCCATTATTCTTATGTCGGGACTTCAAGGTTCAGGAAAGACCACATTTAGTGGCAAGCTTGCCAACATGCTGAAGACCCGTAACCACAAGAAACCGATGCTTGTGGCGTGCGATGTATATCGTCCGGCTGCCATTGAACAGCTTAAAGTGGTGGGTCAGACGGTGGATGTTCCGGTATATTCTGAGCTCGACAATAAAAATGTTGTTGAGATTGCCAACCACGCCATTGCCGAGGCAAAGGCGAACGGCTGCAATGTGGTCATCGTCGATACGGCTGGACGTCTGGCAGTTGACGAGGAAATGATGCAGGAGATAGCAAGTCTTAAGAAAGCTATCACTCCTGACGAGACGCTTTTTGTGGTAGATTCGATGACCGGTCAGGACGCGGTGAACACAGCTAAGGAATTCAATGACCGTCTCGACTTCGACGGAGTAGTGCTTACTAAACTTGACGGTGATACTCGTGGCGGTGCTGCCCTCTCTATTCGCACCGTTGTTACGAAGCCAATCAAGTTTATAGGTACGGGTGAGAAGATGGATGCAATTGATGTATTCCATCCGGAGCGTATGGCCGACCGTATTCTCGGCATGGGCGACGTTGTATCGCTCGTGGAGCGAGCTCAGATGCAGTACGACGAAGAAGAGGCAAAGCGCTTAGAGAAGAAGATCCGCAAGAACAAATTCGACTTCGATGACTTTATGAGCCAGATTCAGCAAATAAAGAAAATGGGCAATATAAAGGACTTGGCCTCGATGATTCCCGGTGTGGGCAAGCAGATCAAGGATCTCGACATCGACGACAATGCCTTCAAGTCGATAGAGGCCATCATCCAGTCGATGACTCCGAAGGAGCGTGCCAATCCCGACATCATCAACCAGAGCCGTCGCCTGCGTATAGCCAAAGGCTCCGGTACAAAGATTGACGAGGTGAACCGGCTGATGAAGCAATTCGACCAAATGCGCAAGATGATGAAACTGGTTGCTGGCGGTCCTAACGGCAAGATTATGCAGATGGCGAATGCTATGCGCGGAAGGATGAGGAAATAACAATAGTGACAATTATGCAGTTAATAGATGGAAAGGCAACAGCCGCAGCAATAAAGGCTGAGATTGCAGAAGAGGTAAAGAAAATTGTGGCTGATGGCGGCAAGCAACCCCATCTGGCGGCAGTGCTTGTGGGGCACGATGGTGGCTCGGAAACTTATGTTAAGAACAAGGTTCTGGCCTGTGAGGCCTGCGGTTTCAAATCCACTCTCATTCGTTATGATGACAACGTCAGCGAGGAAGAGCTTCTCGGATGTGTTGACAATCTCAACAATGATGCTGATATTGACGGCTTCATCGTCCAGCTCCCTCTTCCGAAGCATATTGACGAACAGAAGATAATTGAATCCATAGACTACCGCAAGGATGTAGATGGCTTCCATCCCATCAACGTCGGACGTATGGCTATCGGTCTGCCTTGTTTCATCTCGGCAACACCGCTTGGCATCATTACTTTATTGAAGAGATATAATATAGAGACCAGCGGAAGGAAATGCGTCATTCTTGGCCGCTCGAACATAGTAGGCAAACCTATGGCTCAGTTGATGATGCAGAAACAATATGGCGACGCTACAGTCACCGTATGCCATTCGCACTCTGCGACGCTTAAAGAGGAATGTCGTCAGGCAGACATCATCATTGCTGCTATAGGGCAGCCCAACTTCGTAACGGCCGACATGGTTAAAGATGGAGCAGTGATTGTTGATGTCGGCACAACGCGTGTGCCTGATGCAACGCGTAGGAGTGGTTTCCGTCTTAATGGTGATGTTGATTTCGACAATGTTGCCCAGAAGTGTTCGTACATCACGCCCGTCCCTGGCGGAGTAGGGCCTATGACAATCTGCTCGCTGATGAAGAATACACTTGCAGCAGGGAAAAAGGAATTTTACAGATGACGGCAGAGCAATATTACGAACAGGGTAACAACTATCGTCGCCAAGGATTGTGGCATGAGGCAATCAATAGCTACATCAATGCGGCAGAACTTGACCCCGACAGTCCGGCGGTGGAGGCTAAACGTATGCTCGACGATATCCTGAACTATTACAATAAGGACATATATAACCCATAATAAAGGTAAAAAGAGAATAATGGCGAAGATTAAAGGTGCTATTGTTGTGAACTCCGACCGCTGCAAGGGCTGCCAGCTGTGTATAGTGGCCTGTCCGCAGAAGGTGATTGCGATGGCAAACAAAGTGAATGTTCACGGCTATCCATACGTTGAGGCTGTGAATATGGATTCGTGTGTGGGATGTGCTTCTTGCGGAATCGTCTGCCCGGACGGATGCATTACTGTTTATAGGAGTAAGTAGTAGAAGAGAAAATGAAGTAAAAAAAATGGCAGAACAGGAAGTAACCCTAATGAAAGGCAATGAGGCGATAGCCCATGCCGCCATACGTTGTGGAGCCGACGGATATTTCGGCTATCCCATCACTCCGCAGAGTGAAGTGATTGAGACCTTGTCGCTTCTGAAGCCTTGGGAAACTACTGGCATGGTGGTTGTTCAGGCCGAGAGCGAACTTGCAAGTATCAATATGGTTCATGGTGCAGCTGGTGCCGGCAAGCGTGCCATGACATCATCGTCGTCACCCGGTGTTGCACTGATGCAGGAAGGTATTTCTTTCATGGCAGGCAGTGAGATTCCAGGTGTTTTCGTAAATGTACAGCGCGGAGGTCCCGGATTGGGCACTATCCAGCCTTCGCAAAGCGACTATTTCCAAGCTACTCGTGGCGGTGGCAACGGCGACTATTATGTAATCGTGCTTGCGCCGGCATCTGTTCAGGAGATGGCCGACTTCGTCGATCTTGCCTTCGAGCTGGCCTTCAAGTATCGCAATCCTGCTATGATTCTTTCCGATGGTGTCATCGGTCAGATGATGGAGCGTGTGGTGCTTCCTCCGTATAAGCCGCGCAAGACCGAAGACGAAATTCGTCGTCTGTATCCCTGGGCTACTATCGGACGCACCAAGGATCGTCAGCCCAACATCATGACTACGCTGGAGCTGAAGCCCGAGCTGATGGAGGCGAAGAACCTCCACCTGCAGGAGAAATACCGTCAGATACGCGAAAACGAAGTGCGCTACGAGACCGTCATGTGCGACGATGCTGACTATATCATTGTGGCTTTTGGCAGTGCAGCACGTGTGTCGGAGAAGGCAATCGAGATTGCTCGCGAACAAGGATTCAAGGTGGGTATGCTCCGTCCGATTACCCTCTGGCCGTTCCCAACAAGTCAGATTAAGCAGCTGGTTCACGACAAGAAAGGCGTCCTCACGGTTGAGATCAATGCTGGTCAGATGGTCGAGGATGTACGTCTTGCCGTTAACGGTGAGGTACCGGTAGAATATTTTGGTCGCCTCGGAGGAATTGTGCCAGAGCCGGAGGAAATCGTATGTGCTTTGAGGGAAAAGTTAATTGAATAATTGACAATTGGAAGGAAATGGAAAATAGTATAATAAGTCCTGAGAATCTGGTATATAAGAAACCGGAACTGATGAACGACACCCCGATGCACTACTGCCCGGGTTGTTCGCATGGCGTTGTCCATAAACTCGTTGCCGAGATTATTGCCGAGATGCAGATGGAGGAAAAAACTGTAGGTGTGTGTCCTGTAGGCTGTGCTGTGTTTGCCTATCGTTATCTCGACATTGACTGGCAGGAGGCTGCCCACGGTCGCGCTCCCGCCGTTGCCACTGGCATTAAGCGCCTGTGGCCCGACCGTCTGGTGTTCACATATCAAGGTGACGGCGACCTTGCGTGTATCGGAACATGCGAGACCATACATGCTCTCAACCGTGGTGAGAACATCACCATTATCTTCATCAACAATGCTATTTACGGAATGACCGGCGGTCAGATGGCGCCTACCACACTCATAGGTCAGAAAACTTCAACATGCCCATACGGTCGCACGCCTGAACTCCACGGCTATCCTCTGCATATCACCGAGCTTGCCGCACAGCTTGAAGGAACATGCTATGTCAGTCGCCAGTCGGTAGAGACCGTAGCAGCCATTCGGCATGCAAAGCAAGCCATCCGTAAGGCCTTCGAGGCTTCGATGGCTGGCAAGGGCTCAAGCCTCGTGGAGATAGTCTCTACCTGTAACAGCGGTTGGAAACTCTCTCCCGTGCAAGCCAACGAGTGGATGAAGGAGAACATGTTCAAGTATTATCCGAAGGGCGACTTAAAAGACACGTTGAAATGAAAAAGGAAATTATCATATCTGGATTTGGCGGCCAAGGAGTGCTGTCGATGGGAAAGATTCTTGCTTATAGTGGACTGATGGAGGACAAACAGGTGACATGGATGCCTGCTTACGGTCCTGAGCAGCGTGGTGGAACAGCCAATGTCACCGTCATCGTGAGCGATGAGAAGATCTCCTCACCAATCCTCAGTTCGTTTGATATCGTCATTGTGCTGAACCAGCCGTCGCTTGAGCGCTTTGAGCCGAAGGTAAAGCCTGGCGGTATCCTCATCTACGACAGCTACGGCATAATCAATCCTCCTACGCGTACCGACATCACCGTCTATCGTATCGATGCCATGGACAAGGCTGCCGAGATGAAAAACGGCAAGGTTTTCAATATGATTGTACTTGGCGGACTGCTGAAAGTAGCGCCGGTAGTCAGCGACCAAGGCGTTGAGAAAGCACTCTACAAGACGCTTCCCGAGCGCCATCACAGCATGATACCTCTCAACATGCAGGCACTAAGCGAAGGTGGCAAAATTATAGAAAAAATATAATTCTTTATTCGTTCCGGATTGCCTCACGTCGTTTTTAGTTTGCGCATACTGTGATGTAAATGCTCAGTTCTGTCAGCAGGAATATCGCACCGCAGCAGTCGCCGGTATATCCGTGCAGGCGGTGCCATATCAGCAGATAGAGGAAATACATCACTATACACGGTACAAACAGCAGCATCTGCCAGTTCCCAGCATACATTATATATATATATGTACCAAGTGGCAGCAGTCCCTGTACGGCAAGACCTATGCCGGCCTTAAAGTCGAACCTGCGATATACGGTTTTGTTTTTTGCCTCTTCTTCCTTGCGGGCGTATGGCATTATCAGTATTGTCTGTGCGCTGATCATCTTTGCGTATGGATCGGCAGCAAGAATGGTTAAGGCTGCCACATCTGCACTCATGCTTGTAAGGGCGAGGAAGAGCAGCAACAGGTATAGCATGAGAGCAAGGACGCCGTAGGTGCCGATGTGCGAGTCTTTCATGATGTCGAGTATGCGTTGGCGGTCAGTCCCTCCTCCTCCGAAACCGTCGAAGAAGTCGGCAAGACCGTCTTCGTGAAGAGCTCCGGTGATGAGTATGCGCGAGCAGATGGCGAGTCCGACGGCTACGGGATATGGAAGCACTATTGCAGTGAAATAGAGTGTGGCAGCCATTACTGCAGCCGTGAGCCATCCTGTCAGCGGCCAGTATTCCACCACGCTTTTGTAGGCATCCTTACTGGGATTCCATATTCTCCAAAACGGCAGACGTGTAAAGAATATGAACGCCGCTTGCAGGCGTTCGCTGTTAGAAGTATTTAGTAATATTTGCATTGTCGAAGTTGTTCATCTCGTTAATCATTCTTATGGCACTCTCGATGAGTGGGTAGGCGCAGAGTGCTCCAGTACCTTCGCCCAATCGCAGTCCGAGGCTTATCAGCGGACGTGCGTCGAGAATATCGAGCATACGTCGGTGGGCGGCCTCGTCACCGCAGTGACAGAAAATCATGTACTCCTTGGCTTCAGGGTATAGTTGGCATGTCGCGAGAGCACATGCCGTCATTATAAAACCATCAATCATTATGGCTATTCGGCATTCTGCTGCGCGTAGCATAGCTCCGATGGCTGCCACCATTTCGAAGCCGCCGAAGTGTCGGATGACTGACAATTGATAATCGGAAGTGGATAATTTGCAATTGTCAATTGAGGATTGAAAATTATTGAGTGCTTCAGTCAGCACCTTGCACTTGTGTATGATGCCTTTGTTGTCGAGACCGGCTCCTGCGCCTATGCATTCGTCAAGGGGAATACCTCCGAATAGGCTCAGCCATATGCTCGACGGCGACGTGTTGCCGATTCCCATCTCTCCTATACATATTATATTACATCCCTCGCTGATACAGTTGTCGGTCATCTCCGCACCCACCTCAATGGCTTTGTCGTATTCTGCTTCCGACATTGCTTGTTCGTAACGAAAGTTTTTGGTACCTGGACCAATCTTACGGTTTATGACACCTGCTACTGTGCTAAGGTCATGGTCAACGCCCACGTCGATGATTCTCAGTTTAAAACCGTGTTGACGGCAAAACATGTTTACTCCTCCGCCGCCATTGGTGAAGTTGATCATCTGCTGCCACGTTACGTCGCGTGGCGACACGCTCACTCCCTCGCGCTCGATGCCGTGGTCGGCACCGAAGAGCAGATGGCATGGATGGCAGAGAGCTGGTGATAGCGTCTGCTGTATCAGCGATAGCTGCATGGCCAGTTCCTCCAGGCGTCCCAGCGACCCCTTGGGTTTGTTCAGATTGTCGATTTTCGCTTGTATTGCTGTCCGAAGCATCTCGTCGGGCTTCTTTATATTAAACGTGCGCATAGTCTTCTAACTCTTAATTCTCACTGCTATTCCGCTTACCATGAGAATTACCTCATCGGCGCATGCCGCAACATACTGGTTCATCCATCCCTGAAGGTCGGTAAAACGCCTCTGCACTATATTTTCGCTGACACCTCCGCTGCCAATCTCGTTGGTGACGAAGATGAACGTAGCATCCTGAGCGGTAAACAGGTCGAACTCATGCTTCAGAGCGCATAGCGCGTCGTCAACGCTAGGCTGCTCGCTCTCGCTTTTGTTGTCATCGAAGAAGAAGTTGGTTGCCCAGAGAGTGATGCAGTCAATCACCACCACTCGCCCGTTTACATTGTGGCGGCTCAGTCGTCGCTCCTCCTCGATGTTTGTCCAGCAGCTGCCGCGACGCTCCTGATGGCGCCGCACTCTCTGCTTGAACTCCTCGTCCCATATATGTGCGGTGGCAAGATACACGGGATTGGGTGTCAGACTCAGTGCCAAAGTCTCGGCGTATGAGCTTTTCCCCGACCGCTGTCCGCCTGTTATCAGTATGATTCTTTTCATATTTTATGAGTGTTATTCCACGGCAAAGGTAGCAAAAAACGTTTAGAAAACACTTTTTTTATGTGATTTATAACATTAAAATGCTGAAAAATGCCGAAAAACATATTTTTTCGTTTGAAAAATTTGGTAATATCAAAAAAAATGCGTTACTTTGCACTCGAAAAAAAAGACATTTCATAAGATAACAATTTAAATTTAACAAAGATGAAAAAATTATTTACTCTTTTTGCTGCCGCTCTTATGACAGCTTCAGTAAATGCTCAGGAGAACACGGCAATTACTGCAAACAAGGCTGGTGACAACTGGTATGTTGGTATCAATGCTGGTGTTGCTACTCCTATGCAAAAGTGGGACTATGCAGTTCTCGGTGACAAGGGCGCAGGCTTCTTTAAGGGTTTTTCTCCAAAAGTGGGAGTTCGCGTTGGTAAGAATTTCACTACAGTGTTCGGACTTGTTGCAGATGCTGATCTCTACTTCGAGGCAAGCGAAAAGTCATTGATGAAGTCTTATACTTTCATCGATGGTCTCAGTGTTGACCTTCTCGGAACAATTAACCTGATGAATGCTTTCGCAGGCTATAAGGGTGAACCCCGTAGATTCGAGATTAGTGCTCTCGGTGGTTTTGGTTGGACTCATGTGTTCGGAGGTGTACAGTCAAACTTGATGAATGCCAAGGCTGGTCTTAACTTCGCTCTGAACCTCGGTTCTGCAAAGGCATGGCAGGTCTATCTCGAGCCTGCAGTTGTTTATGGTCTCTGGGGTAACAACACATATGGTCACGCACTTAGTCCATATAAGGACTTTAAGTTTGATAGCCGTGCTGGTATCATCCAGCTCAGCGCTGGTGTAAACTACAAGTTCGGTAACTCTAACGGTACTCACAACTTCGCTAAGGCACAGCTCCGCGACCAGGCAGAAGTTGACGGTCTGAACTCAAAGATCAACGAGCTCCGCAATGCTGTTAGCGCTAAGGACGGTCAGCTTAGCCAGGCTAACCAGACAATCGCAGATCTTCGCAACAAGCTTGCTAACCAGAAGCCTGCTACTGCTGCTCCTGCTCCTGTTAAGAAAGAGGGAACTGTTCTGCAGCCTACAGTAATCTTCCGTCAGGGCAAGAGTATCATCGACCCCGCTCAGTATGCTAACGTTGAGATGGTTGCTAAGTACATGAAGAACCACTCTGACGCTAAGGTACTCATCAAGGGTTATGCTTCTCCTGAGGGTAGCGCTGAGCTCAACCAGAAGCTTTCTGAGAAGCGTGCTGAGGCTGTTAAGACCGCTCTCGTTAAGAAATACAAGATTGCTGCTGACCGCATTCAGACTCAGGGTCTTGGTGCAACAGACAAGCTCTTCGACGAGGTAGAGTTTAACCGCGTTGCTACATTCACTGATACAGCAAAATAAATTTTAAGGGTTAACAATTGATACTAATCAGGCTCGCCAATAGCAGGTGAGCCTGATTTTTTTTGTTATCTTTTTTGTTTTTTCGCTATTTATGCTTATCTTTGCCACAGATTTATTAGTAACTACGCAATGAGAAGATTTTTTCTAATGGCTGCAGTGGTGATAGCCATGGCAGCATCAGCACAGGTGAGACAGGAGATTTCGCTTTGCGGCGAATGGCTATTCTCTCATGACAAACAAGAGTGGCAGACAGTTCGCGTGCCCCACGACTGGGCTATCAGCGGACCGTTCGACAAGAAGTGGGACCTTCAGGTGGTTGCCATTGAACAGAATGGCGAGAAGATTCCAACCGAGAAATCTGGTCGTTCCGGTTCTCTGCCATGGATTGGCGACGGTCACTATAAGCGTACTTTCAGCGTACCATCCGGCTATGGTCATGCACTTCTGAAAATCGACGGTGCCATGGCCGAGCCCACAGTGTTCATCAATGGTCATAAAGCCGGTTATTGGGCCTATGGCTACAATGCGTTCAATCTCGATATTACACCTTATATTAATATGGGTGGCGAGAATTTGATTGAGGTAGATCTGAAGAATGTCGAGGAGAGTTCGCGCTGGTATCCTGGTGCGGGAATCTACCGTCCGGTTTCGCTCATTCTCAGTCCTAAGGCTCATATTAAAGAGTGGGGCACATATGCACGCACTCTCACTGCCGACGACAAATGGGCCCACGTCAGCGTTGATGCCGAGGTGGAAGGTGCCGGCGAAGGCTACGCTCTCGAAGTAGAACTGCTGTCGAAGAAAGGTGCCTTCATGGCGGGTAGCCATTGCGACGTTCCTGCCAACGGCCGCATTTCCACCGTGCTTGATGTTGAGAAACCGCAGCTTTGGAGTCCAGAGAGCCCCACGCTATACCGCCTTCACACCAAGCTAATGAAAGGTACGGCAGTGGTAGATGAACAGTTCACTAACGTCGGCATACGCACCATCAGTGTTACAAAAGAAGGCGGTTTTCAGCTTAACGGAGTTTCGCGCAAGATTAAGGGAGTGTGCCTGCACCACGACCTCGGTCCCCTCGGGGCGGCGGTCAACAAGAGTGCTCTCATCCGTCAGATAAAGATTATGAAGGAGATGGGTGCCGATGCTATTCGCACCGCACATAACATGCCGTCACAATGGCAGATGGATATCTGCGATTCGTTAGGAATGATGGTCATGGCCGAAAGTTTCGACATGTGGATTTATCCTAAGTGCAAGAACGGCTATGCCCGTTTCTTCAAAGAATGGAGCGAACGCGATATCACCAACCTCGTGCTTGCCAACCGTAACCATCCAAGCATCATCATGTGGTCGATAGGCAATGAGATACCCGAACAGTGGGACAAGAACGTAGGCGTCAGCAATGCACGCCGTCTGCAGGATTTGTGTCACAGTCTCGACCCGTCGCGTCCTGTAACGCAGGGTATGGATCGTGTGGATAATGCTGTGAAGAGTGGTTTTGCCCAGGTAATGGACGTGCCGGGCTACAACTACCGTCTGCATAAATATGAATCTACGATCGGCAAACTGCCTCAGGGATACCTTCTCGGCAGCGAGACGGCCTCTACGGTGAGCAGTCGTGGAGTGTATTATCTTCCGGTGGAGCCGAAGGCACAGGTTGTTCATCCCGACGGTCAGTGCTCTGGCTACGATGTGGAGTGGTGCTCGTGGAGCAATCTGCCCGACGACGACTGGCAGAAGCAGGAAGACCTCGCGTATGTGATTGGCGAGTTTGTATGGACTGGATTCGACTAT
>CAMOEW010000044.1 GCA_946612625.1 uncultured Prevotella sp. | reverse complement strand
ACTCTAATGCCACGGCCCTCATCTACGTCATCTGCGCTATCCTCATCTACCTCATCCTGGCTTCACTGTACAACTCGTGGTTCACTCCGTGGGCCGTGCTGTTTAGCGTGCCGTTCGGACTGATGGGTGCCTTTGTATTCGCTTATTTTGGCAATCAGTTGGGTTTGCCGGGCATGGACAACAATATCTATCTGCAGACGGGTGTCATCATGCTGATAGGTCTGTTGGCCAAGACTGCCATCCTGATTACTGAGTTCGCCACCGAGCGCCGTGCTCAGGGCATGAGCATCGTCGATGCCGCCTTCGAGGCCTGCAAGGAGCGTCTGCGTCCTATCCTGATGACCGTGGCCACAATGATTATCGGTATGATTCCCCTCGTCATTACGGGTGGTGCCGGTGCCAATGGTAACCGTGCACTCGCCCTTGGCGTAATCGGAGGTATGAGCATTGGCACAGTAGCCCTGCTCTTCGTCGTGCCTGCTTTCTTCATCGTGTTCCAGAAACTGCATGAGAAGTTCCAGGGGAATACGAAAAAGAATAGTATTGAAGTAAAAACAGAGGAATAAATCATGAAAAGACTTAGCAACATAATCGTCGCTGCAGCTGTGAGCCTTATGCTCACGGGCTGCGGCATATATAATAAATATGTACAGAACACACCGACACCTGCTGACGTTTTTGGTAACAATCAGGAGGTAAAACAGGCTACTGGCGATAAATCAATTGCCCAAATGTCGTGGCGCGAGTTCTTCACCGACCCGCAGCTACAGCAGCTCATAGAGCAGGTGCTGGCCAACAATACCGACTTGAATTCTGCCCGCATTGCCGTGGAGAAGTCGGAGGCTTCGCTGAAAGCGGCTAAGATGGCTTATTTGCCGTCGCTATTCTTCTCGCCGCAGGGCACGATAGCCAGTTTCGACAAAAGCAAGGCATCGAAGACCTACGAGCTGCCGCTGCAGCTGTCGATGGACATAGATCTATTTGGTTCCATCACCAACAAGAAACGCGCAGCAAAAGCAGTGCTTCTGCAAAGGCAGATGCAGCAAGAGGCTGTGCAGGCTAACCTTATCTCGGTTACGGCACAACAATACTTCTTGCTACAGGTTCTCGACCGCCAGCTGGAAATACTTATGATGACAGACAGCCTATGGAATGCTTCACTCGAAACAGAAAAGGCTCTTTGGGAGAATGGTAAAGCCTATAGTACAGCTGTCAACCAGATGGAGGCTTCATATCTGAGCGTGAAGACACAAATCGTCGATACCCGCCGCCATATTCGCGCTGTTGAGAACAATATCTGCCAATTGCTGGCCTCTACTCCACAGCATATCAACCGCCAGAAATGGGGTACTACTACACTACATCATGCTGAGGCTAAGGGAGATGCCGCAGAAAGAATGTTTGACACTAAGTACCTGCACCTTGGCGTGCCAGCTATGATGCTTGAGAACCGTCCTGATATCCGCATGGCCAACCACGCCATGGAGGAGGCCTTCTACAACACACAGGCTGCCCGTTCCGCTTTTTTCCCATCGATTAAGCTGAGTGGAGTTGTCGGATGGACTAACAATGCTGGTGGACTCATTGTTGACCCAGGCAAGCTGCTGCTTTCTGCCATAGGCTCGCTCACACAGCCAATCTTCGCTCGCGGCAAGTTGATTGCTGACAAGAAAATTGCCAAACTCACCGAGGAAGACATGCAGAAGAAATACGTTCAGACGGTCATCAATGCCGGAAATCAGGTGAATGAGGCTATGGCAGACTGCCTTGCAGCCCGCGAGAAGCACCTGTACTACAGTCGTCAACTGGAAGTGCTGAAAGAGGCTTATACCGGTACCCACGAGCTGATGGACAATGGCAAGGCCAGCTACCTCGAGGTGCTGAAGGCTCAAGAGTCGTTGCTGGATGCACAACTCGGTCAGGCTATGAACATGTATGACGCAGCAGAGGCTGTCATTGCACTCTATATCGCTCTCGGCGGTGGCTCGAAATAATAAATCTAAGTAAATCAAATCACCGGTGAATAATCTCTTCGGTGCAATATTCTTTGTGTCTGTCGGCATGATGGTCGATGTAAATCTCATCATAGAGTATATCATACCCATTCTCTGTAACATCGTAGCCATCATGTTTGGACAGACATAAAACAAGTCAGTAACCCGACTATCGACCTCGCAAAGAACCTCTTCATCTCACCATACGCTGCTATCCGCGCTCTGTTCTAAGCACGGATAATAGCAGCATGGGCTATCGCCGAATAGTTACATTTCGTGCAAAGTGTTTGTTAAAATCAAGAATTGCTATCATTTTGCAGAAATAATTACCGATTTGCTTGCAGAATTGCATCAAAAATACTATCTTTGCAGCCAAAAATTAAGAAAAAGACAGAAATGAGTCAACTGATTAAGCCGATGAACTACCGCCAGCTGCTCGACATGAAGCAGACGGAACAGGGTATAAAACTTATTAAGGAGTTCTTTCAGCAGAATATTTCTACAGAATTAAGGCTCCGCCGAGTGACGGCTCCACTCTTTGTGCTTAAGGGCTTGGGTATTAACGATGACCTCAATGGCGTAGAACGTGCTGTTACTTTTCCCATCAAAGACCTTGGCGATGCACAGGCAGAGGTGGTACATTCGCTTGCCAAGTGGAAACGTCTTTCACTGGCAGAGTACAATATAGAGCCTGGGTATGGTATTTACACCGACATGAACGCTATTCGTGCCGATGAAGAGCTCGACAACCTTCACTCATTGTATGTTGATCAGTGGGACTGGGAGGCTGTAATCACTCGCGAGCAGCGCACGGTTGACTTCCTGAAGAATGTGGTCAGGCGCATCTATGCTGCTATACGTCGTACGGAATATCTTACATGTGAGACTTATCCACAGATAAAGCCTTTCCTGCCCGAAGATATAACGTTCATTCACAGCGAGGAACTTCTTCAGATGTATCCCGACAAGAATGCGAAGGAGCGTGAGGATGCCATATGCAAGAAGTACGGTGCTGTATTTATAATAGGTATAGGAGGAAAGCTGAGTAATGGCGAGAAGCACGATGGGCGTGCTCCCGACTACGATGACTGGTCAACGGTTGCAGAAGACGGTCGGCAAGGATTGAATGGCGACATTCTCATCTGGTATCCGGTGCTACAGAGAAGTTTTGAACTTTCATCAATGGGTATTCGTGTTGACAAGGATAGCCTGCTTCGCCAGCTGAAGATAGAAGGCAAGGAAGAGCGCAAGCAACTGTATTTCCACAAGCGACTGCTTGATGGCAGTTTGCCGCTAAGCATCGGTGGCGGTATTGGTCAGAGCCGCCTCTGCATGGTTCTACTCCAGAAAGGACATATCGGCGAGATACAGGCAAGTATATGGCCCGACGATATGCGCGAGGAATGTCGCAAGATAGGTATGAATCTTATATAGGTAAGGATGCCCAAGGGCATCCTTATTTGTTCAATATCAGCTTCAAATCATCTGTCTCGCCCACTACCCAGATGATGTCGCCGGTGCGGAATCTATAATTTGCCTTTGGAATAGATAGGTTCTCCTTGCCTTCCTCGATTCCTACCACCATGCAGTTGTAGAGGTTGCGGATGCCACTTTCACTCAGTGTCTTACCATTGAACTCGCTCTCTTCGCCTATGATTATTTGGCGTAGGTGCATTGCGTGCTTTTCATAGTCCAGGTCTTCTTCCCATATTTCGGTTTTCAATGCTGTAGCAAGTTTCGACAGCTGTTCGTCGTTTCCTATCACCTGGAGCGTGTCGCCAGGATATATGGTGTAGTCGCCGTCGGGAATGTTCAGACGCCGGTGAAAACGCAGGATACTTACCACGTGAATGCCGAATTTCTTTCCCAACCCGAGTGTGCGCAGTGTCAGCCCCGCCCATTTCGAGTCGTTGGGAATATCGAAGTCGGCAATATGTATGTCGCGATCAAGCAGATGTCCTTCATAGAGCGGTCGCATGTGGTGCTGCATACTATTGGCGATGTCGCGTGACTGCAGGTTTTTCAGAAACAGGTTCTCCATGCGTATGCTGCTTAGTTTTAGCGACCGCGACATTATCATTAGAATTACCAACACCAGTGAGATAATGATTGACACTATTCCTTTCAGTTGAAATGATAATTCCAGGATGTTATATATGAACACCATCGCGATGAAGATACGGAAAATAACAGTGAATACGAGCAGCGGACGGTTTCTTATGCTTTCCTTCCACAGCTTTACCGCTTCCTCCGAGTGGTTTTTTTTCATGACCAGTGCACGCAGGAACGGTGAAATAATAATGATAGAAAGTGCCGCGTTGATAATGGTGGCAACCAGTGGCCATTCTGGCATAAAGCTGTGGATCAACGGCCGGAAGAACGTAAACATCAGGAATAGTGCCGCTATTGAGAGTATTGTGTAGATCACCGTTGTGCGTACCATGGGTATGAGTAGGCCGCGCCAGCTGCTGTCAGACGGTGGTGTTATACGTCCGGCTATCTGAATGTTGTTGAGTGATACGATGAATTTTTTTGGCAGACGTTTTTCCAGGAAGTTATAGCACGGCGAAGAAAACCGTATCATATACGGTGTGAGGAATGTTGTGATTACGGATACTGCCACAACAACGGGATATAGGAAGTCGCCGATTACGCCCAGGTTCAGTCCGAGTGATGCAATGATAAAAGCAAACTCGCCTATCTGTGCCATTGAGAATCCGCAGCGCATAGCCGACTTTAGGTTCTGTCCTCCCACGAGATATGCGAACGAGCCGAAGATGCACTGCCCGAAAAGTATCGTCAGAACGATGACGATAATAGGCAGTGCATATTCCATCAGTACTTGCGGTTCTACAAGCATACCTACCGAGACAAAGAAGATGGCTCCGAAAAGATTCTTTACCGGCTCCACTAAACGTATGATTTTCTCCGCCTCAACGGTTTCGGCAAGAATGCTTCCCATGACGAAGGCTCCGAATGCTGAGCTGAAACCTGTCTCGGTGGAAACCACAGCCATCAGACAGCACAGTCCGAGAACAACAACCAGCATCACCTCGTCGTTTATCAGATTGCGAACGCTCCGAAGGAATGCCGGAATAGCATAGATGCCCACCACGAACCACAGCACGAGGAAGAATCCGATGCGCAGAATGCTTTCCAGCATTTGCCTGCCGTCGAGGTCGTTGCCCTTGGCAAAAGCTGATAGCATCACCATCATCACTATTGCAAGCACATCTTCGAGTATGAGCACGCTCATCACCATCGAGGCGAAGTTCTGCTGCCGCAGTCCCATATCATCGAAAGCCTTGTATATAATTGTGGTGGAGCTCATCGCAAGCATTCCCCCGAGGAAGACGCAGTCCATCTTGCTCCATCCGAAGAGGTTGCCAACACCCATTCCCGACAGCATCATAAAGAATATGATGATACATGCCGAGGCTACGGGCGCCAGTCCCATCTTTATTATTTTCTTGAATGAGAAGTCGAGACCGAGCGAGAATAGCAGGAAGATGACTCCAATGTCTGCCCACATCTTCACGTGTACACTATCAACCACCGATGCAGTGTATGGCATCTGCGGGCTAACAAGGAAGCCGGCAACGATATATCCCAGCACAAGCGGTTGTTTCAGTCGCTTGAAAATCAATGTCACTATTCCTGCTACTATCAGGATGAGCGCCAAGTCTTTTACTAATTCGGGTAAGTCTTCCATAAGCATTAAGTCAGTACCACTGTACTGCCGACGACGTGTTTGAACGTTTGTCGTATTTCAGTGCATCGGTAAGCGTCGAGGCATTGCAGCGGAACGAGAAGTTATAGCTTGTATATGGTGATAGAACCACTGAGCACGACATGTTGAAGCAGTGCAGGTCGCGGCTTAGTGATGCTGTTGTCATCGAGATTTTATGATTTTGGAAGTCATATCCTGATGAGAACGAGATGTTCCATCCATCGCTGATGCGTATATTGCCGCTCATGTTCAGCGTCTGTGTGAAGGCATAAGGATATCGCATCGATTCATAGTTGAATGCTCCTGCTGTGTTTTCGCGCATGGTGATACCATATCCGAACGACAGCGACCATGGTATCGAGAATTTCATGTATCCGTCGTCGTCGGTTTCTGCCTTGCCGGCATTCTGGCGTTCGGCTCCGCGCTGTGCGTCCTGCATCAGTTTGTCTTCATTGGTCTCGCGCTCATATTCCTCGTTGCCGGTGCTTGTGTTCTTCTTCTCTTTCTTGGTCACGCGCTCGCCTTTGAGCCATTTGATGAGGTTCATCACTTTTGTGTTGTCGATGGTGTAGGAGAGGTTTTGCGATATGCCCTGGAATCGTCCGAACTTTCCCTGGCTGTAGCGCGTCGTGTGCTCACTCAGCCGCGGCCGTCCATACTCGTCGAGCTCGTAGGCGTAGGTGGCGAATACGGCGTTTAGGTTCAGTGTATAGCTCTTTGTCAGCTTCAGTCTCAGACGTGTGTTTAGGTCGCTCCACGGACGTATGTCGGTGGCCATATTGTACGACATTGAGAATCCGAGCTCGTCGATGAGGCTAATTTTCTTCGTGCCCGACGAGTCTTTGTCTGTGCGTATCTTCATCTCAACGTTGTTTGATATGTCGAGCGTGATGCTGCCCGTCTTTCCCTTGCCGGGACCTCCGAAGACATTGCCTTGGAACTGGTTGTATTCAACTGTTGATACCGTTCCGTCAGAGTTGGTGCGCTGATAGGTATCCCAGTAGCCGTAGCGGCTTGAGCTGAAGTCGGGAGCATACTGGAATGATAGTTGCGGTGTAAACACGTGCCGTATGGCCTGGATTTTGTCGCCGAATATTTTTCTGTTGGGGATAAAGAATCCGTAGAGTTTCGTTGAGGCACTGATGTTGAAGTTCCAGTTATATACATTGTAGAATCCGTCGATGGTATCTCGCCTGACTGTATTGTTCTCTTCGTCCCACGATTGTTTCACCTTAGTGGTGTACATTCGGTCTTCAAAGTTTATCGTCGGGTTGATATTGATGACGTTGAACAGAGTGAAGTTACCTGAGATGGGTATCACGTGGCGGAATCCGTTGCGCCAGTCGCGAGTGAGGCTTGATTTGAAGAGTTTGTCTTCTTTCGTGTTTATCGAGTTTGTGAAGTGTCCGGTGTAGCTCATAGAGATTTTCTCATACCATTTCTCCTTGCCAGCCATCTTTTTACGTCTGAACGGGTAGAATCTTGAGATGCTGATGTTCAGGTCTGGCAGTGTCAGGGCTATAGACGAGTCGCGCATGTTCTGGTTCAGGTTGGTCGTGGTAGAAAGCGTCATTCCTATGCTTGAGAACGTGTTGGTCATACTCACTGATGACGTTCGTGTGCTCTGTGTCATCGTATATGGATTGTACATCGACGTCAGGTTGTTCGACTCATAGCTTGTCGTGGCGAAGTTCACGCTTGCCGTCAGCGAGCGGTAGGGGTGTGCCTTCGGATCCTGGCGGTGCGACCACTGTATCTTGAAACTTGTTTCCTTCATGTAGTCAGGCATGTTCTTGTCGCCGGTAATGGTGTTCTGGAAACTGCCGTAGAAGTAGCCGCTATACCTGTATCGTTTGCGATAGTTGCTTGCTGCCGACACTCCCCACGAGCCTTTGGTGTAGATTTCTCCCAGCAGTTTTAGGTCCATCCTGTCGCTGATGGCGAAATAGTAGCCTCCCTCGCGCAGATAGAATCCGCGTGAGTTCTCGTCGCCGTAGGTTGGCATGATGAATCCGCTGCTGTAGCTCTTTGTGAAGGGGAAGAATCCGTATGGAATGGCAAATGGCAGTGGCACGTCGGCCACTACGAGATATGCCGGTCCGAACACCACGTCTTTTCCCGGTCGCACCTTGGCACGCGACAGCGCGAGATAAAAGTCTGGATGTGGCTCGTCGCATGTGGTGTAGCGTCCGTGTTTTAGGAACAGCTCTCCTTCGGAGTTGCGCTTCGAGAGTTCGCTGGTCAGGAATCCGTCCTCCTGCTCTGTATATACATCTTTTATAAGGCCTTTTTTCGTCTTGAAGTTGAACGCCATGGTGTCGCTCTCGTATGTGTCGTTGCCCATCTTGAATATTGGCGTGCCCATGTCGATGCCTGCGGTATCTTTGATGCCGGTGGCATGAACGAGCGAGCTGTCGAGGTTCATGTATATCTGCTCGCTTGTCAGGTCCATGTTTTCGTATGTGACGTGCGAACTGCCGTATAGCCGTGCATATCCGCTTTTAGCGTCGTAGGTAAGTGAGTCGTTCGATGTGTATGTCACTGGATGGTCGATGCCGTTTTTGCGCTTCATGTTGATTGAGTCGAGGCGTAGCGAGTCGTCAATGTGCTTGTTGCGCTTGTATATGAGCAGTTGCAGCGAGTCCATCTGCGTGCTGTCGGCTTTTATGATGGTATTTTTTTCTTTGGTGCTGTCGGCTTTTACAGCTACAGAGTCGTTGTTATTTCCACTTTTCGGAATGCGCATGACATGCACGTTCGCCAACGTAATAACAATGACGAAAAGCATTATCAATATGAGCGAATATCTTCTCACGGCTGCAAAATTACAACAAATAAGTCAAAAATCTGCACTCTTCATTCCATTTAACGTTAATTATTACGTTAGCTCGAATTTCTGTGCCCACTCCAAGAATCGTTTTACTCCCTCGCTTCCAAACTTTTCTAATGAGTGCGCTGCCTGTTCCACGGTCTTTACGCGGTTCATGTCCGACTTCGAGTAGAACTTGTCGGCGTAGCAGATAATCTCTTCCTCGACGGTCTCCGGAAGGAAGTCGCGATGGGGTAGAGGCAATTGCTGTTCTTCAATCTCTTTAAGGCTGATTCCAGCTCCGGTGTGGTGTGCGCATACATGCGCATGCCGTGGCAGCCCTTCGTCTGTTAGCATTTGTTCGCCTATGATTCCGTGGCGGATATAAGGCTCTGTACCGTGACACTCTATGCCCGGTGCGTCGGTGCGCACGATGCCGATATCGTGCAGCATGGCAGCTTCTTCCACAAATTGTCGGTCGGCTTCCAGTTCGGGATGTCGGTCAACAATCGACAGTGCACGGTCGGCCACTTGCCGGCTGTGCACTGTCAGTATGCGTCTGAGTAGGTTATCCTCAGGATAGTATTTGTCGATTATCGCCTGATAGTCCAAGTGATGATTGTCCATTATCCTTTATCTGTTATCGCCGAAGCACATTTATGCTTCGCGTTCTATCCATGCAAGGTTGTCGCCACGGCGCACCTTGCTCCCCTGCTTGGCAGCCACTTCAACGAGCTTTCCGCCAATGGCGGCTGGTATGGGCACGATTTCTCCCCATGTGGCCTGAATGTAGCAGAAGGTGTCGCCTTCTTTGTATTTCTGTCCTACGAACGGTTCGAGGCATGGCTCGCAAGCCCCCTCGCCTGAGAACTCGTAATACACTTGTCCTGCTATTGGCGCGGTGATGGCGTCTGCCTTGGCGTGCTTGAAGGCAGCGAGTTCTGCCGCCGACAGCTTGCTGCCCAGCTTTGCGTCTTTGGCCTTCTGTATGTCGGCCAGTAGCTGCTTCTTTGCCTGTCCGCTCTTGTATGCGCGATACTGCTCGGGGTGCATGGCCAGTTCAAATAGTTCTTCGTTGTCTTTGCCGTAGTCCCAGCCGTTCTCGTCCATCTCCTTTTTGAAGCCCTCGAGGGCGTTGGGCAGCAGTGTGTGTGGATCGACATCTGTGAACTCGCGTCCCTGTTTCTTTGCCAGTTCCACCAGTTCTGCGTCAATTTGTCCGGGTATCTTTCCGCTCTTGCCGAGAATCATTCCCCACATCGAGTCGTCCATCATGGCAAACCGTCCCTTGCCTTGTTCTATCGTAAGCAGGTTCATCAGCGCTATGTTCTTGGTATATTGCGAGAATGGGGTTACGAGTGGTGGATATCCCACGCGCGGCCACACATACTCCACTTCGTTGAACAACTTCACGAGCATGTCGTCCATTGAGAGTTCGGGCTCGCCCTTCTTCACGCGCAACTTGTTGATGACGTCGCGTATGCCTCCGAGGTCGGCCATCATCGATCCCATCATTCCTCCTGGCAGACCGCATCCGAGTAGCAGGCTCGACATGTGTTTGTTGGCAGGATTGATGAAGTAGCCCAACCAGTCGTCGATAAACTCCTGTGTCAGCGTGCGTGCTTTCATATATGCTTTCATATTCACCTCGGGCACGTCGAATCCCTCGTTCTTCAGCATCGACTGCACCGAGATGATGTCGGGGTGAACCTTTCCCCACGACAACGGTTCGATAGCAGTGTCGATAATGTCGGCACCATTGTTGCACACTTCGAGAATTGATGCCATCGAGAGGCCGGGTCCGGAGTGCCCGTGGTACTGTATGACAATTTCCGGATGCTTAGTCTTGATGCTTTTTGTCAGTGCTCCCAGCATTGCTGGCTGTCCGATACCTGCCATGTCTTTTAAGCATATCTCCTCGGCACCGGCTGCAATCACCTCGTCGGCAATTTTCGAATAATACTCAACGGTGTGCACCGGGCTGGTTGTGATGCAAAGCGTAGCCTGAGGTGTCATGCCTGCTTCTTTCGCCCATTTTATTGATGGTATGATATTTCTGGTATCGTTCAGTCCGCAGAAAATTCGCGGTATGTCAACACCCTGTGCGTGCTTCACTTTGTACATCAGGGCGCGTACATCGTCGGGCACGGGATACATTCGCAGTGCATTTAGTCCGCGGTCGAGCATGTGGGTCTTTATGCCTGCTTCGTTGAAAGGCTTGCAGAAGGCTCGCACAGCATCGTTGGGATTCTCGCCTGCCATTAGGTTCACCTGCTCAAAGGCTCCGCCATTGGTTTCCACTCTCGCGAAACATCCCATTTCGATGATGACGGGAGCAATGCGCTCCAACTGGTCTTTGCGTGGCTGGAATTTTCCTGATGACTGCCACATGTCTCGATATACGAGGCTGAACTGGATTTTTTTCTTCATGTTTTTCCTTGTGTTTTGTTCAAATTTGCCTACAAAGGTAGTACTTTTCAAACGAATAGCCACAATTTTTAATCTATTTTTATTGCAAAAAGCATTTTTTTAGCAATAAATTTCGTACTTTTGCCGCCAAAATAAGAATACGTATATGGATAGAATATCTTTTTGTGCCTTGCTGACTGCTGCGACGATTGTGTTTTCGTGTGGCAGCAGTGATAATACGTCGGTCGGGAATTGTGATGATAATGTGATAAATCCCATGACTCGTGCCGAAGGCGACTCCACCATCTATGGACTGGCCTGCGACGGATGCACCGACTCGGTACTTGTCTTCCTGCCTTATTCCGGAGGCGACCCCGACACCTTCGACATCATCGAGGCACGCCGCCAGCACCGAGTGTTCGGTCGTCCCCATGTGGGTGATGAACTTGCTGTTATTCTCAGCGACAGCTCAGCCACTGTTGCCGATATGGTGGTCAATCTTAACGAGCTGCGCAAGTCGTGGTGCTATCGGGTGATGCCTGTTTTGCGGCGCAATAGTCAGGTTTCGGAGAAAAGCCAGAAGGAGATATTGGCTCGTATGCCTGACTCGGTGAGGTCGAAGCTGTTCGTTCCGCGTGAGTATGGCTTCAAGCTGAAACGCGAGAATTCAGCCACGGTGATAGGCTTCGTTCCTGACACAAAGACCACCGATGAGAAGGGTTTTGTGGAGTATCCTCCTCTTAAATGGTACAACGAATGGTCGATTTTCAACGGCTATCTTATTCTCACCCAGAATACGACAAAGATGATGGTAAGCGACGAGAACAAGAAAATAGAAAACGATACTGCCGAGATTGTACTTCTTCGCCGCGACACTCTCGTGCTCCGTTTCAAAGACCACGAGCAGAGCTATTACGCCAAAGAATGAAACAACATAAAAAACATGAATAAGATGAAACGCGCTTTTGCTTTGGCAGCCTTTGTGCTCGCCATGTTGCCGTTAATGGCACAGACACAGAAATTCACAGTGAAGATTATTGCCAGCCCCCAGGCTCAAGACATTGTTTGGGGTAACATGCTCAACAATGTCATAGCCCCACGTACGGTGAAGGCCGTCAATGGTGTTGCCACTGATTCGGGCGAGGGTAACATCGGCGACATTATGATAGCTCAGGATGCCGTGGGGCGTATGTTCGGACTGTTCGTTATCGACGGTCCTGAACTGACCATCGACATGAACACCGACGTTGCCACCGGCGGCGAGATGAACCGCAAGCTGTCGGAGTTCAATGCCAAGATGCACGGTGCCGACGCAGACAAGCAGGAGGTGCTTGCTGCGATGATTGCCGACAACAAGGACAGCAATCTCGGAGCACTCATGCTGTATATTGGTAGCGACGTGCTCGACTACGCCACTCTCAGCCGCCTTTTTGCCGACCACGGTTCCTCGCTGGCAAAGAACGTGCTCGGCCAGCAGGTGTATGCACGCTTGGAATCGCTGAAGCTGCGTCAGCCAGGAACTATGTTCAAGGAGCTTACAATGCAGGATGGCGATGGCAAGACGGTGCGTCTGAGCGACTTCGCTGGCAAGGGAAAGTATGTGATGGTTGATTTTTGGGCTTCATGGTGCGGTCCATGCCGTCAGGAGATGCCAAATGTAGTTGCCAACTACGCCAAGTATAAGGACAAGGGCTTGGAGATTGTCGGCGTGAGCTTCGACCAAAAGAAGGAGGCTTGGCTGAAAGCCGTTGCCGACCTTGGCATGACATGGCCTCAGATGAGTGACCTGAAGGGCTGGCAGTGCCAGGCGCACGATGTGTATGGCATCAATAGCATTCCGGCGAGCATTCTGCTCGACCCTCAGGGCAATATCATAGCAGTCGATCTGCGGGGCGGCGCCTTGGGCGAACGACTGGCAGAAATTTTCAAATAAGGCGACGCGTATGGACAGGAAAAACGATAATCTTACAGTTTTGGGACGTAAGACAGACTACAAGTCTGACTATGCCCCCGAGGTGCTTGAGACCTTTGAAAACAAGCATAAAGGCAACGACTACTGGGTGCAGTTCAATTGTCCGGAGTTCACGTCGCTGTGTCCTATTACCGGGCAGCCCGACTTTGCCGAGATTCGCATCTCGTATATCCCCGACGAACGCATGGTAGAGAGCAAGAGTCTGAAGCTCTATCTCTTCTCGTTCCGCAATCACGGCGACTTCCACGAAGACTGCGTGAACATAATCATGAAGGATCTCATCCGACTGATGAATCCCAAGTATATCGAAGTGACGGGGCTGTTCACCCCTCGCGGCGGAATCAGCATCCACCCTTACGCCAACTATGGGCGTCCGGGCACGAAGTTTGAAAAAATAGCGGAAGAACGTCTCTTCCGCCATCCTTGATTTTTTTTATACGTTATACAGCAGCCATACGAGATATGCGAGGTATGTCAGTGTGAGCACCCATCCCTCCCATCTCTCGATGGTGTATTTGGTGAACGAGAACATCCATACAGCAGCAATGCCGAAAAGCATCATTGCAAGGTCGATGACGGTTATTCCTTGAATCTGCAATGGGGTGATGATGGCTGTAAGTCCGAGTATCAGCAGGATGTTGAACACGTTCGAGCCTATCACATTGCCGATGGCCATTGCTGCCTTTCCTTTCCTTGCCGCTACCACGCTTGTGGCCAGTTCGGGCAGCGATGTGCCTCCTGCCACTATGGTCAGTCCGATGACGGCATCGCTGATACCGAGTGCCGCAGCCAGTTGTGAAGCATGGGCAACGAACACATTGCTTCCAATGATCAGTGCTGCCAGTCCTGTCGCGATGAGTGCCACACTCTTCCATGCCGGAACGTCGGCTTCGTGCACGTCCTCCTCCATGTCAATCTCTCCCTTCCGTGCCTGCCATAGGGTGTAAGCCATGAATGCCGCGAATCCTGCCGCCAGAATAGCCCCGTCGATGCGGCCTATGGTGTTTCCGCTGAGTGTCAGCGTAGCTAACGAGTCCATGCAGAGCACGAGCAGCAGCAGCGATGCCGCTACAGCGAATGGTATGTCTTTCACCACGGTCGATTTGCTTATGGTCATCGGTGCTGCAATGGCAGCGCACCCCACGATGAGCAGCGCGTTCATGATGTTCGAACCCACCACGTTGCCCACGGCAAGGTCGGGCGTTCCCTGTATTGCCGACATCATCGATACGAACAGTTCTGGCATCGATGTGCCGCATGCCACGATAGTCAGTCCAATCACCATCTCCGATACGTTGAACCTGCGTGCTATTGAGCTGGCACCCTTTGTGAGCCAGTCGGCACCGGTGAGAACTATGAATATACCTAATGCTATGAATATAATGTCAAAAATCATTCGCAATGTCTTGTTTGTTACCTGTTGAAGTGTTTATTCCTCGTCCTCTTCATCGTCGTCATCCAGGTCGGAGTCGTAGTCGAACAGCCCTTCGAGTGCGGGAACCACGAATGCGTCCATGTCGCGCCGGTCTTTCTTTGTGGGGCGTCCGGTGCCACGCTGGCGGTTGACGAATCCGCTGATGCGGTTCATTTCGAGCAGCTCATACTGGTCGGCGGCGGTGACGTTCTCGTATATTTCCGGAATCAGCTTTGCTCCTACGCGTTGTTCTATGGCCTTCAGAATTTTGAAAGAGTAGGTTATGGGCGGTTTTCTCACGTTCACCGTTTCTCCCACCTTCACCATGCGCGATGGCTTCACGTTCATGCCGCCAATGGTCACGCGTCCATTCTTGATGGCATCGGCTGCAATGCTGCGCGTCTTGAAGATGCGTGCCGCCCACAGCCATTTGTCAATCCTTGCCTCTCCACTCATATCTGCTTTGCTCCCTTACTCCTTTTTCCCAGCTTGTTATACTGGTTCATGGTCACGTCGATGCCTGCGAGCACGAAACTCTTCACTATCTCTACTGCTGTGTCGATGCTCGGCTGCAGTTCGTTCAGTTCGTCGTCGCTGAATCGTCCGAGCACCCAGTCTATCTGCTGCCCTTGGGCATAGTCGTTGCCGATACCCATGCGCAGCCGGGCGTAGTTTTGTCCGATTAGCTGCTGTATGTGCCCCAGTCCGTTGTGGCCTCCGTTGCTTCCCGACGCTTTCAGTCGGAAGTCGCCCAATGGCAGTGCCACGTCGTCGCTTATCACGAGCAGTCGTTCCTGGTCGATGTTCTCTTTGTTGAGCCAGTAGCGCACGGCATTGCCGCTGAGGTTCATATACGTCGATGGCTTGAGCAGCAACACCTTGCGGCCCTTGAGCGACGTTTCTGCCACGAAACCGTAGCGTTTGTCGTCAAAAACGATATTGGACGCCTTGGCAAAAGCGTCCAATACCATGAATCCGGTGTTGTGGCGGGTCATGTCGTATTCGCTACCGACATTTCCCAGTCCTACAATTAAGTACTTGTCCATCCGTGCCTATTATTCTGCAGCCTCTGAAGCAGCGGCACGTGAAGCACGTGTAGTCTTGACGGCGCATACTACGACATCGGGAGAAGTGGCAATCTTCAGACCCTCGAACGAGAGCTCGCCCACCTTGATGGTCTTGCCTAACTGCAGGTTTGTAACGTCGATGTTGAGCACCTCGGGAATCTGCTTGTATGGAGCGGTTACGTTGATCTTGCGTATCTGCAGTGCCAGCTTACCACCGTCGCGCACACCCTGTGCCAGTCCGTTGAGCTTCACGGGGATGCCGATGGTAATCTCCTTGGTGTCGTTGATTTCATAGAGGTCAACATGCATCAGTGCGTCGGTAGTGGGGTGGAACTGCAGTTCTTTCATCACAGCCTTGTGCTCCTTGCCGTCGATATTTACGTTGATAACGTAGATGTGCGGAGTATATACAATCTTGCGCAGCTCGCTGAAACTGGCAGCGAATGCTATCGGCTCTTTCTCCTCGCCGTAGATATTACATGGAATGAGCCCCTCCTTGCGAAGCATCTTTGTGGCTTTCTTGCCGGTCTCGGTGCGCTTCTTACCGTTCAGACTGATTTCTCTCATAACGTTTGTGTTACTCTAAATTAAGTGATTAATAATTTTTAATGTGCTTAATTCACCATCACACCATGGCAGACCTCTCCGTGTCTGTCCGAGTGCTTCTGAAAAAGCGGTGCAAAGGTAGTCATTTTTTGCCGTCCGCGCAAGAAATCTCTAAAAAATCTCAATATTTCTTCGCATTTCTTGCATATAAATGGATATTTTAGTAATTTTGCGCCGTATTAACACGTCAAAAGAGATAAAACCGACGAGATGATAAACAGAGAAATAATACGAACGAAGATAGTACAGCTGACCTATGCATACTATCAGAATGGCAACAAGAACATAGAGTCGGCCGAGAAAGAGCTGTTCTTCAGTCTTTCGAAATCTTACGATCTTTACAACAAGATGCTCTCGCTCATCGTAGCCGTTACTCGAGAGGCACGCAGGCACTATGAGGTGGAGCTGTCGCGCTCGCGCCGTGAGAACACTAAAGAGCCGTCGCAGAAATTCATACTGAACCGTTTCGCCCTCCAGCTTGAGGACAATCGTCAGCTTCTCGACTTCAATGAGGCTCAGAACACCGGATGGGACGACACTCCCGAAGTGGTACGCGGTCTGTACAACCAGATTGTGAGCAGTGTTATATACAAGGAATATATGGAGAGCAGCGACGACGACTATGCTGCCGACCGCGAGCTGTGGCGCAAGCTGTACCGTGCCCTCATAGAGCACAACGCCGACATCGACGCAGCACTTGAGGAGCAGAGCCTCTACTGGAACGACGACCGTGAGATAGTGGATACGTTCGTGGTGAAGACCATCAAGCGCTTCGACGAGAAGAATGGCAGCAACCAGGAGCTTCTGCCAGAATACGAGAGCGACGACGACCGCGAATATGCCCACAAGCTCTTCCGCGCCACGATTATGAATGCCGACGAGTATCAGCAGTATATGAGCGATGCCTCTCACAATTGGGATTTCTCGCGCCTGGCATATATGGACGTGGTAATCATGCAGATAGCCATTGCCGAGATGCTCACTTTCCCCAGTATTCCTATCAACGTGACCATCAATGAATACATCAACCTGGCAAAAATCTACAGCACGCCGCAGAGCTGGCGCTACATCAACGGAATGCTCGACGGCATTGCCCGCTTCCTAATCGACTCGGGCAAGATGATGAAGGTGATGAACAAATAAATATTATTTATTTAAGGTATATGAATACATTTTTTTTAGCAGCACAGTCTGCTCAGGGAGGCGGTAGCATGACCAGTTTCCTGCTTATGATGGTGGCAATCTTCGCCATCATGTGGTTTTTCATGATTCGTCCTCAGCAGAAGAAGCAGAAGGAGATACAGAATTTCCAGAACTCGCTTGCCGAGGGTGCCAGCGTAGTCACTGGCGGGGGCATGTACGGCACGGTGAAGCACATCGACCTTGAGCACAACATCATCGAGGTAGAAGTGGCACGCGGCGTTGTGGTCCGCGTGGACAAGAACTACGTCTTCAAGGACATGTCGAGCATACCCGTGCAGCAGAAGTGACATTAGCGATCCTGTGGCGTGAGCAGCATAAGCACTATAATACGGGCAATCAGGAGTTTCTTGTTCAGCAGGGCGAACAAGGAGTTCCTGATATTTATCTTCTTTCTGGCACTGTCTGCCATATTCTGGTTTATCCTCACGATGAACGAGGTGTATGTCAGGCAAGTGCCCGTATGCGTACGCGTAACCGACGTGCCGAGGAATATAGTGCTGACGAGCGACGACAGCGACACCATTCAGGTGACGCTGCGCGACAAGGGCTGGGTGCTCAGCACCTACCTTACGGGCAGCGACATGCTCACTGCCGAATTCCGCTTCAACGACCATCGTACCGGCAACGGAGTGGCCACCATCACGTCCGCCGACATCCAGAAGTATCTTGCCCAGCGGCTGAACAGCTCCACTACCGTGGTGCAGGTGAAGACCGACCGTCTGGATTTCTTCTACAACCACGGACAGAGCAAGAAGGTGCCCGTGCGCTGGCGTGGACTGGTGGAGCCCGACGAGATGTATTTCATCTCCGAGGTGGGCTATAACCCCGACAGCGTCGTGGTGTATGCCGCCCCCGAGGTGCTCGACACGCTGCGCGCCGTGTTTACCGAGCCTCTGAACCAGACGGGGTTCCGCGACTCGTTGAAGCTTACTGCACGGATTGCCAGAGTCGGTGGGGTGAAAATAGTGCCCGACCGCACGTCGATTACCTTTATTACCGACGTGCTTTCCGAGGTGCATCTCAATGGAGTGCTCATTCATGGCATCAATCTGCCCGACGGCAAGATACTGCGCACCTTCCCCTCGCGTGTGGGGGTTAAGTTCGTCACCGGCGTGCGGCGTTTCAAGGAGTTGCGGCCCTCCGACTTCATTGTCGTTGCCGACTATAACGAGATTCGGCGTCGCCCCTCGGCCAAGTGTCATATACAGCTGAAGCAGGTGCCCCATGGCGTTCAGACGGCGCGTCTCGACGAGAGTCATGTTGACTATCTGATAGAAGAGGAATGAAGACAGCAATCACCGGTGGCATCGGCTCGGGCAAGAGCTATGTGTGCCGTCTGCTCAGACAGCGCGGCGTCGAGGTCTATGACTGCGATGCGGCAGCCAAGCGGCTGATGCGCACGTCGGTAGCATTGCGCCGACAGCTTACTGAACTGATAGGTCATTCGGCATATCTGTCCGACGGTGCCCTGAACAAGACTGCTGTGGCATCGTTCCTGCTTGCAAGCCGTGAGAATGCCGGCCGTCTGAATGCAATCGTCCATCCTGCCGTTGCCGATGACTTCATTGCCAGCGGTATGCAGTGGATGGAGTGTGCCATCCTCTATGAGTCGGGGTTCGACCGCCTGGTAGATCGTGTTGTCGTAGTTACCGCACCCTACGAGCTGCGCCTCAGCCGCATTGTCAGCCGCGACTGCATCTCTGCCGCGAAAGCCCGCGAATGGATTGACTGCCAGTTGCCGCAAACCGAGCTGCAGCGGCGTGCCGACATCGAGATAGTGAACGATGGCGTCTGCAACCTGTCCGAACAGATAGACAAAATAGTAAAAAACAGTAAATAGTAAATTTAACCCATGTTACAGACAATTTTAGCAATCTCCGGCCGTCCCGGACTTTACAAGTTAGTATCACGTGCAAAAAACAGCCTCATTGTCGAGGCACTCGACTCCACCCATCAGCGCCGTCCGGCATTTGCCACCGACCGCATCACGTCGCTTGCCGACATCGCGATGTTCACCGAGAGCGACGATGTGCCTCTGTGGAAGGTGCTTGAGAGCATGAAGACTATTGAAGACGGCAAGAAGTCGTCGGTAGATTACAGAAAAGCCAGCGGCAGCGAGTTGCGCGAGTATTTCGGCAAGGTGCTCCCCGATTTCGACCAGGAGCGCGTACACAACAGCGACATCAAGAAGTTGATACAGTGGTACGACATCCTTGTAGAGGCCGGACTGACCGACTTCGCCGAGGGTATGCAGCCAACCGAAGGCGACAACATTGACGACCGCAAATAATCAGTAAACGTCGTAAAAACAGTTATTCCCTATTCCTGGAAATGCCGTCGTTCCGAGCGACTGCATTTCCGCGTTTTCAGAATTCCCGTCGTTCCGAGCGATAGCATTTCCGCGTTTTCAGAATTCCTG
>CAMOEW010000043.1 GCA_946612625.1 uncultured Prevotella sp. | reverse complement strand
TGGCCAACTACTGCGCTTCCATCACCATGTATCCCTGGCTCATAGGCGGAACCATGTCGATTGGCGGCAATTCCACAGCGCCTACCAATCTGAAATCCTATTGTGGAGGTTTTGTCAACATGGTTTTCATGGTAAGTTCAATGCTTAGCGGAGCATGTGCCACGCCAGAATTTCTTATGTATCTGAACTACTTCATCCAAAAAGAGTATGGCGACGACTATTGGAAAGACCCCGATCGCGTAGTTGATCTATCACTCAAGCAGCGCACTATAGACAAGGTTATCACCGACTGCTTTGAGCAGATTGTGTATAGCATCAACCAGCCGACAGGCGCACGAAACTATCAGGCTGTATTCTGGAATATCGCATACTACGACAAGCCATACTTCGAGTCGCTCTTTGGAGAGTTTTATTTCCCCGATGGTTCGCGTCCGGACTGGAATGGTCTCTGCTGGTTGCAGAAGCGTTTTATGAAGTGGTTCAACCATGAGCGCACAAAGGCTGTACTCACGTTCCCCGTTGAGACAATGGCACTGTTGTCGAAGAACGGCGAGTGTATAGATAGCGACATGGCAGACTTTACCGCAGAGATGTACAGCGAGGGACATTCTTTCTTTACCTATATGAGCGATAATGCCGACTCCCTCAGTTCATGCTGCCGTCTGCGCAATGAGATTCAGGACAATGGCTTCAGCTATACTCTCGGGGCAGGAGGCGTCTCTACAGGCTCGAAGAGTGTGCTTACTGTCAACCTGAACCGCTGCATACAATATGCTGTGAACAATAATATTGACTACAAGGAATTCCTGCTTGACATCATCGATGTGTGCCACAAGGTGCAGACCGCATACAACGAGAACCTTAAGGAACTGATGAACAACGGTATGCTGCCGCTGTTCGATGCCGGTTACATCAACATCAACCGTCAGTATCTCACCATCGGTGTAAACGGACTGGTAGAAGCTGCCGAGTTTATGGGGCTGAAGATTACCGACAATCCCGACTACCTGAGATTCGTTCAGACAGTGCTCGGGCTTGTAGAGCAGAAGAACAAGGAATACCGCACGAAAGAGCTGATGTTCAACTGCGAGATGATTCCTGCCGAGAACGTCGGAGTGAAACACGCTAAGTGGGACCGCGAGGACGGCTATTTCGTTCCGCGCGACTGCTATAACAGCTACTTCTATATCGTTGAGGATGACTCGCTGAATATAATTGACAAGTTCAAGCTCCACGGAGCTCCCTACATACAGCACTTGACGGGAGGCTCGGCACTGCACATGAATCTTGAAGAGCATCTGTCGAAGGAACAGTACCGCCAATTGCTGCGAGTGGCTGCCAAAGAGGGATGCAACTACTTCACGTTTAACATTCCCAACACCATCTGCAATGACTGTGGACACATCGACAAACGATATCTCAAGGAGTGTCCCCATTGCCACTCTAAAAACGTTGATTATATGACCCGAATCATCGGATATCTGAAGCGTGTGAGCAACTTCTCCGAGCCACGCCAGGAGGAGGCACGCCGCCGCTACTATGCTGAGGCAACACAGATGTAATGTTGAAGTACGTAAATACGGGCGTCGTCTTTCAGGAAATACCTGACGAGGTGACGCTCTCTATAAATATATCAAACTGTCCTTGTCGCTGCCCAGGATGCCACAGTAGCTATCTGTGGAAGGATGTGGGAACAGCACTTACGCCACTTGCTATCGATGCTTTTGTGATGGAATATGGCGACGATATAACGTGTATATCGTTCATGGGAGGAGATGCCGACCCCAAGGCCGTCAACTCTCTCGCCTGCTACATTCACGAGCGCTACCCACACTTCAAGGTGGCATGGTGGAGTGGACGTACGGTGATTTCGTCGAAGGTGGAGAAGACCGATTTCGACTATATAAAGATAGGACCGTATATACGTCATCTTGGAAGTCTGAATAGCAAAACAACCAACCAACACATGCTGAAGAAGCTGCCCGATGGAACGTTTATTGATATCACGTCGCAGTTTTGGAAGAAATAGGATTATTAACTAAGTAACACTAAATGAAGAAGAAAATTTTGTTTATTGTGTCGGCATTATCCTGTATGTCAGCGAATGCCCAGCATGATACCACTTCTGTAGAGTTAGACAATGTCGTAGTTACGGGTACACGCGATGCTGCCGATGTGCGCCATCTGCCTATGACCGTGACTGTCGTAGGCCGCGAGAAGCTTACTGAGAACGAACGTTCCAATATCATGCCCACGCTGACTGAGCAGGTGCCAAGCCTCTTCACAACCACACGCGGATTGCTTGGCTACGGTGTCAGTGGGGGTGGTTCGGGAAGCATCTCCTTGCGTGGTATCTCTGCAGGCAGCGGACAGCTGCTCGTGCTCATCGACGGCCATCCTCAGTATCAGGGCGTATATGGACATCCTATCGCCGACAGCTATCAGACGCTAATGGCAGAGCGTGTGGAGGTGTTGCGTGGTCCGGCATCGATGCTCTATGGCTCAAATGCTATGGGCGGCGTAATCAATATTGTCACACGGGGAATGAAGGAGAACGGTGTGCGTACGAACATCAGTCTCGGCGCAGGCTCGTGGGGCACGTTCCAGGCTGAAGCATCTAATCAGGTGCGGAGCCAACGCTTTTCATCAACCGTTGCAGTACAGTATCAGCGCTCAGACAACCATCGTCCCAACATGGCCTTCGAGCAGTATGGCGGCTACCTCAAGTTGGCCTACGATATCTGTGAACACTGGAATGTGTTTGCCGATGGAAATATCACACGGTTCAATGCCTCAAATCCCGGCACCACCGATGAGCCAATGCTCGAAGCTGACCAGTGGATTACTAGAGGCGCAGTGGCTCTCGGAGTAGAGAACAAATATGAAAAGACTAATGGACGCCTGAGTGTATATGACAACTTCGGCATACATAAGATTAACGACGGGTATAAAGCCGTCGGTGGCACACCGCAGACCGACCTTTTCCGTTCGAAAGATTATCTGCTTGGCATTTCGTGGTTTCAGACTTTCAATTTATTCACCGGCAACCATATCACTACAGGTGTAGATTATCAGCACATCTACGGACGTGCGTGGTACACCAACCGTCATACAGGCGAGGAGGTGACAGAAGGTCAGCGCATTAGGATGAAGCAGGCAGGTCAGAGCCGGCGCAACGAAATTGCCTGTTACATCGACGTGCGGCAGAATCTCTTCTCATGGCTTACGCTGAATGCCGGAGTGCGCATCGACCATCATTCCGTTAGCGGTACGGAATGGATTCCGCAGGGTGGTATCGTGGTGCGCCCCTTGTCCAACGGCGAAATCAAGGCAATGGTTTCGAAAGGTTTTCGCAACCCTTCGATGCGCGAGATGTATCTCTATCCGCCATCCACTGAAGAACTTGAGCCGGAGCGGATGATGAATTACGAACTGTCGTGGAAGCATCGGTTACTGGACAATGCCGTCACCTATGGTATCAATCTCTTCTATCTGAAGGGCGACAATATGATTGTCACTAATACTGCAGTCCGTAGGAACGAGAACACTGGCGAAATAAGAAACTATGGAGCCGAACTTGAGGCTGTATGGCGCATCAACGAGCATTGGAGCTTAAACACAAACCATTCGTGGATGCACATGAAGAATCCCATACTGTCCGTGCCTGAATATAAAGGATATGTAGGGGCCTGTTATCGTTGCAGCAAATGGTCGGTATCGGCAGGGCTGATGCAACTTGCAGGTCTTTATACCGCCACTGGCGACAAAGAGCAGAAAGAGTGTGCCACGCTGCTTAATGCCACCATCGGCTATCAGCTTGTCAAGAATCTGAATCTGTGGGTCAAGGGTGAAAATCTGTTTGCGCAGCGTTATGAGACTTACGCAGGATACCCCATGCCGCGTGCAACGTTCATGGGCGGTGTTAATGTTAACTTTTGAACAATTTTTAATTCGTGCGACGCTTGGAAACGTCGCCTCTTAACTGACGTGAAAAAATGATTGGAGTAATTCTTGCTGCCGGAATGGCAAAGCGTTTGCGCCCGCTTACTGATGAGCGCCCGAAGTGTCTGCTTACAATTGGACAACGAACTCTGTTGCAACGTACTGTTGATGCAATCGTTGCTGCGGGTATTAACGAACTGGTGGTTGTCACAGGCTATCGCGCTTCTATGATACGCGATTTCCTAACCGCGCATTTCCCGATGCTCAACATCCACTTCATCGATAATCCCGACTACGAGCACAACAACAATATCTTTTCGCTTTGGCTCACACGGCCATATACCGACGGAACCGACTTCATATTGCTCGACAGCGATATACTCTTCGACCCGCAGATTATCCCTACGGTCATGGCCGGGCAGGGGAGTGCGCTTGCTCTCAACCGTCATGAACTCGGCGATGAGGAGATAAAGGTGATTGTTGACAGTAATAATAAAGTGGTTGAGATAAGCAAGGTATGTGCTATCGATAAAGCCGTTGGCGAGAGCGTAGGTATAGAGAAGATGACAGCAGAATACAGTACGGCGCTTTTTCGTGAATTGGAGCAGATGATCGAGCACGAAGGTCTCATCGACATCTTCTATGAGCGGGCTTTCGAGCGTCTCATCCCTCAGGGACACACCTTTACCGTTGTTGACACCACGGAGTTTTTCTCTATCGAACTCGATACCGTTGACGATTTCAACAATGCAAAGGCACTGATACCCTCGAGCTTGTTCTGAACATCTGCTTAACCACAGCAGAATAGACTTTCGTCACTTTGTCATTATAACAAAACATGCGTCAATGCGTAAAAAAACGTCTTTTTTGAAGAAATGACGTTTTTTTACGTTTTTTTTCTTATGTGTATAAGAATTTTATGCGTATCTTTGCACGAAACAAGCAAGAACATCTTGCATCCGTAATTACGTATATTATTAACCGCTAACACATATTTATATTATGATGAAACAACTCTTAACCTGTCTGCTACTTTTTTTGACAGCACTGCCGTTTCAGGCTCAGGACGTAATCTATCTGATAGGTACTGACGGTGTGATGGAAGCCAACCATGCCTCGGCAACGTTGGAGAAGAATGCCGACGGCAACTATGTGGGCGAGGTGGCCTTTTCGAAATATAGTGATGAAAATGGCCACTATTCCTATAAATTCACCATCGTCACAAAATTGGCCGATACAGCCGACGACTGGTCTTCTATTGATAAATATCGTTGGTTTCCAATGGGATATGGATATGTTAATGTAGGTACAGAAACTGAAATATACTACAGATGGAAAGACGTGTCGTATTTTGAATTGGAAGAAAACGATTATACCGGCGAGCCACTTTGGGTGGTAGTTAAACTTGCCGACAACGGTAAGAAAGGGACTATAGGCATCTATAAGTCAAAAACTGATGATCCTGATGACAATACTGCCCCTGCCGACATCGACCTGACGAAGGGTGTACATCTGACGGTGACCGTTCCACAGGCCGGGGCATTGAAACAGCGTGTCAACTCCGCAGCCATTAGTGCCGATGCCGATTTAGTGGATTTCCTGACCATCAAGGGCAAGATGGGCGGAGCTGATTTTGCCTATTTGCAGGCTCAGGAGGGCTGGGTGTCGCAACTTCAGTATCTCGACATCTCTGAGGTGGAGTTGGTGTATGATGACGAGGTGTATTTTCAGAACGGATCAAGTAGTTTCTATAGCCAACACACCAATCTCTATACACTCTCGGCCGAAAACAAAGATGAACAAGGACCATACGGAGGCCTGCAAGGACAGGTGAGCGTCACCAGCAAATACTGTCGCCGCAACAACCTGGCTTATGCTTTCAGCAATATGAAATACCTGAAACAGATAAAGCTGCCCAAGACGTTGAAAGGACTGGGCGAGGGTATCCTGTCGGCTACCGACATCGAGAAGGTTACACTCCCCACGGCACCAGAGTATATTGGCGATTATGCCTTCAGTCGTGGGTGGGATATCGATCCAGACTATGCCGGCGTTTTGAAAGGAGTTGACCTCCCTCTCAGCGTCGATAGTTTGGGAGTCAGTGCACTGGCAGGTGTCAACTTCAGCACTATTGATGTCAGCCGCATCTCTCGTCCCGGAATAGGATGTCTCTCCAATACTAATATTCAGGAAGCACAGTTGAGCAAACAGCTGAAGCAGATTCCTGCATCGATGTTCTTTAGATGTAAGAAACTCACCACAGTTACCATCCCTGACGGAATTACAGAGATTGGCGCGAGTGCGTTTGGCAGTTGTGAAAATCTTACTTCCGTTACGATGGGGAATACTGTCAAAAGGATTGGCGAAGCTGTTTTCTGTGGCTGCAAAAATCTGCAAAGCATAACATTCTCCGACAATCTTGAGGAAATCGGTTCCGGTGCTTTTGCAATTTCCGGCTATAACGGTAGTTATTATGATTATATTCCGGCCGTAGCGAATATTCCCGCTGAGGGCGGTGTGAAATATATTAGTAATGTAGCATACAAGCACATCAGCGGCACCGAACTGAACATCAAGGAGGGTACAGTGTCGCTGACCAATAATTTCATCAACAAATCTATCGGTGTTAATAGCATCACGTTGCCATCTACGCTTCGCATTCTTGGCGATCGGTGTCTGGCCGGTGCCGCTCTAAGTAGCATCGAGTTGCCAGAGTCTCTGGAGCGAATTGGCAGTGAGGTATTTGCTTTTGGCTGGGATGGCATGGGAACTTGCAAAATAAGACGCATCACGATTCCAAAGAACGTTAAGTACATCGCCAAAGGAGCATTCGATGGAATGCCTTTAGTGCGTGTCAACTACAATGCCGTAGATGCAGATGTCGATGTCTGGAAGGAAACTTACAGTGATAGGACATTCCCCGAGAGCGTCATCCGCGTTATCATCGGTGAAGGCGTGAAGAGCATTCCGTCCTCAATGTTCCAAGGGTGCAATAACATCGCCCGTGTAGAAATGTCCAGTACGGTGGAGAGTATTGGCGACTATGCTTTCGCAGGCTGTTCGTCGCTGACCCACATCGACCTGCCGTCATCACTGAAGTATCTTGGTAATTATTCGTTGTCTTTAGGCAACATGCAGTCAGTTACGTCCTATATCAAGGAGCCACGGGCATTGTCATGGGAACTCGATGATGTATCCAATCTTGTTCCGCTTCTGAGAGTACCTAATGGTACCCTTGAGTCCTATATGAATGAAAAGTGGGCTGCATATTTCCAAACGATAGAACAGTTTGACGGCGCATCCAGTGCCGATGTCATTGGAGAGAGCACAACTGTCAATATGAGTGAGACAGTGACAGAAGAGTCAGACCTTAGCAGTTTGCTGGTGGGTGGCATATTCTTCACCCTCGACACCGAGGACAGCGGCGACGGTTATAATGCCACGGAGGGATGCATTGTCATCAATTCTCAGACCACAGAGGAGAATGTCGCTGCCGCTACTGCCGATGATGCCGACGACCTTACAGTGAAGAACAAGTTCAACGGCCTTATCTTCGAAGTGCCTGCCGGCAAAGGCTCGGTTGTAATCGACTGCCAGACACTGGGTACTCGTGCGCTCTTTGTCAAGATTGGCAACAGCGAGCCTCAGCCGGTAAAGGCAGAAGACCGCCGTCAGGCAACGGTAGCTTTCGATGTAAGCGCACCGACGCGCGTCTATGTCTATGCTGCATCTGACAATTCTGCTACATCGCCTCATCAAGCCAATCATGCTCTGCTGGGGTCTCACCGCAGTGCCTACGCCAACGACGATGCCGTTAAGATATACACACTGACAGTAAATGTGGATAAAAACCTTCCGGGCGATTTGAATGGTGATAGCAAGGTTAACGGAACCGACTTGGTTACACTTGCCAACATTGTGCTTGGACAGTCTGAAGAAACCAATGCTGCTGACATTAACGGCGACGGCGAAATCAATGGTACCGATCTGGTTGTGCTTTCCAACATCGTGCTCACCAGCGATGCGGCTCGGTTTAATCGACAGGAAGGGATTTCACACAAATAATTCGGCAGGAAATCCAATGAAATAATTTTTTCCGCGATTCAGGAATTCGTGTCGCTCCGGACGACGGCATTTCCTCAGTTCAGGAATTCGTGTCACTCTGGACGACGGCATTTCCGCAGTTCTGGAATTCGTGTCGCTCCGGACGACGGCGTTTCCGCAGTTCAGAAATTCGTGTCGTTGCCGACATTGAAGAAAATATTACTGAGCTTATTTCTTCATCAGAGCCAGACCGATGACTATCCAGATGATTTCGCGTACGCGGCAGATGATGCTGACGAAGATGCCGAGAGCGGCTGAAAAACCGAGGGCTGCGATACTGACCACAAAACCTCCCTCTTGCACTCCCAGCTGCATCGGCAGGAAACCGATGAGATTGGCAAGGAATGTGGTGAACGACACGATTAGGATGGAGTGAAGATATACGATGGTGAGGCCTCCAAAGGTTCCGCCGCCGTCGATGCCGAAGAGCAGTAGCATGAAAAATACCTCGGAACTCTGCACTATGCGTGAGAGAATCTCGATGAGCAGACTGCTGTAGAAGGCTCTGCGCTCCTGTGCATGGAGAGCAGCAATCTGGCGATCGACATTCTCGAGCGACTGTGCATGTCGCTCCTGAAACCGTCGGCTCCATCCTTTCAGACCGGGAATCTTTCCAATCAAGCGAATGGCTTTGCGCACGAGTCCGTTCTTATATCCTTTTGAGAACAGATAGAACGCAATACTGAACAGTATGGCAATGAATCCAAGCATGGTTCCGATGGGCTTGTTCAGAGGCAGGTCGCCTACAGCCACAAGAGCAAGATAGATGAATATGCTCAGAAACCAGAACCAGAAGTGGGCGAAGATATGCATCATGGCATATAGAATCACCGACGATGTGGCATGCTCCTTCGAGATGTCGCGCGAGAGTTCCACAATGCGGTATGGCTCGCCACCAAGACCTCCCACCGGAGTGGCATAGTTAAGCGCGTAGCCGGTGATTGTGAGCTGATAAACGCGCCACCATCCTACGTGTTCGTTCTCGCTGGTATTGGCCTTGATGATTATCCACCATGACAGCGCATTCAGACCATAGATGAATATCCACACTCCGATGATCGGAATGAGCCAATAGCCTGCGTGACAGAGGTGGTTCCACAGCTCGGTGAAACTGACATCAAACGTAAAGAGCATCACCACTACGGCAACGATGCCTATGATGAAGAACAGATTGTTCAGACGCTGCTTGGTCCATTTCATAGCGAGTCGGCTATTTTGCGGCAGAATGCCTCGTGACGGCGGTTGACATACAGTGTGAGTGCCCCCATGACGAAGATTTCGAACAGGAAATACTCAGCAGGAAGGTCGAGCAGCACGAATAGGAAGAGCCATGCCGAGCGGAAATTGAATGTAAGCAGTCCGTTGATCTTTATCAGCGGAAGAGAATTCCTGTGGAACTCATCGCGCACAGATGCAGGGAAATTCTCGGCAGGTCCGAACTTTTCGTGCAGAAGTGACAGCAGACGCTGGAACTGTGGCGTGGATTGTTCCTGTTTCTTGGTGTAGTCGATATATGATTTCTGAAACGAACGTATGTACCACGGCTCGTCTGCAGACATTGCGTCGTATATCTTCTGCTGCTGGGCTGAGCTGTCGAGCTCACTGCCCTTCTCGCCCTTGAGGAATAACAGATGCACCTGGATGTAGTAGTCGGCAATCCGCTGCTGGCCGGAAATGCCGCTGAATCCGGATATAAAAGCTAACACCAAGACTGCTGACGTGGCAATGAGCACAGCCGACTCTGTCTCGGCTATTCCTAACCACGAGAACTCCAACCCATGGTGGAGGTAGAAGCGATAGGTCATTGCCAGATAGATAGGTATGAACCACACGAAGCCTGCCATACCGTCGAGTATGCGCCCTAATTTGCTCTTTTTACCCGACAGGCGGGCAAGCTGGCCGTCGGTGCAGTCGAGAATGTCGGCAATGCATAGCATTACGATAGCAATGATGTTTGCCGTGAGACCAATGCCGCCCTCGTAGTAGAAACTGCCGTATGCAAAGAAGAAACAGCTCAGCGCACCGATAATCATCGACCAGATGGTTACGGTGTTGGGATGGATGGAGAAACGGTTGAAGAATACCGCCAGATGGTAGCAGGCGGGACGGACAAAATGATAGTCGAGCCAGTCTTCTGTCTCTGCCGACTTCAAGGTGGCCTTTACTTTCTCGTCCATACCTGTTTGATTGTATCGACAACTGTCTGCGTCTGTTCCTTACGTCCAAGGGTGATGCGCAGACACGACTCCAGGCCTTTGTCGGCCATGAATTTAATCTTGTAGTCTTGTATCTTCAGGGCGTCCATGAGCGCATCCTTAATCTCAACGGGATACTTTATGAGAATGAAGTTGGCTACCGACTTATACACCTTGAAGCCCGGCAGCGAGCCAAGCTCTTTCTTGTAGAGCTGCCGGCCCCATTCCATGTCGTCGGCAACACGGCGGTAGTGGTCGTTGCTGTCAAGGGCTGCCAGTGCCACTGCCTCGGAGAAACGGTTGAATCCAAGGTATTTGTTCACGTAGGAAAGGAACTGGTCGTGACCTTTGCCGATGAATCCGAATCCCACTCGCAGTCCGGGAAGTCCGTAGAACTTCGACAGCGTGCGCGAGATAATCAGGTTGGAATATTTGGATATGAGCGGCGCGATATAGCTTGTGTCGAAGGTGATGAAACTTGCGTATGCCTCATCGATGAGTACCATAGTGTCGGAAGGGATGTTCTCCATGATGCGTCCAATCTCTTCGGGCGTCAGTCCGTTGCCTGTAGGGTTATTAGGAGAGGCAAGCAGCAGCATACGCGGATGAATGCGGTTGGTATATTCAATCACTTCATCGATGTCGTAGGCAAACGTGTCGTCGGTCTCGTGAAGCGGATACATCTCGAAGGTGCCGCTGCACTCGCTGGCAATGCGGTTATAATACCACCAGGAGAATTCGGGGATGAGAATTGTCTTGTTGTCGCCGTTCATCAGGAAATAGTGTACGGCGTTCTTCAGAATATCTTCGCCTCCGTAGCCCAGCAGTACCTGCTCCTCGGGCACATTATATATATCGCTTACCTTAACGGAGATAACGCTTTTCTTGCCTTCGTCGTAGATGCGTGTGTAGAAGCACAGATTCTTGGGGTTGAAGTTCTTTACAGCGTCAAGCACTTTCGGGCTTGGCTCAAAGTTGAATTCGTTTCTATCCAGATAGTTCATTTTTTATATTTTGTTTATATCGACATATCCGTGCATAATGGCATATATGGTCAATGCCGAGACGCTCTTCATGCCGAGCTTATCCATAATATTCTTACGGTGGGTGATTACCGTGGCAAGAGCGATGTTCAGCCTTTCGGCTATTTCCTTGTTGATAAGACCCTGTACGATTAATGACATTACCTCAATCTCGCGGTCGGTGAGGATTTTATGCTGAAGAGTGTGAGGCATGGGCGGAAGGTTCCTGCCTCCATGGTGTGCGTGCTGCTCAAGAAAGAGTAGTGAATGGATAAGTTCTCTCTCGGGAACGTTGATGCAAAGGCTATGGAAGTCTGACAACTGCGACATCGAGTCGAGCGACAGCGTCAGTACAATGGTCTTGCGACGGTGGTCAGAAAAGAACGTCCTGTTGCCAAGCACTATTTCCATCGAAACGAAATAGTGGGCATACGACTCCGGATTGTTGGCTTCAAGCTCGGCAAACGAGCCAAATGTGTCGATTGTCAGTATCGGCATCATGTTTAGCAGTATCTGTTTTAGTCCCAGTACTGCCAGCGTGTTAGTGTCAACAATTGCAATCTTTGGTCGTTCCATAATTCTCTACTCTCAGTCTCTTTGCGCCGGTGTGAAGTGCTGCCGACATCTATGAAAGGAATCCCAGCAGCGCACCTGCTGCAACGGCGGAACCGATAACTCCGGCCACGTTCGGACCCATGGCGTGCATGAGCAGGAAGTTGTGGCGGTCGTACTCCAGTCCGATGTTGTTGGAAATGCGTGCTGCCATCGGCACTGCGCTCACTCCGGCGTTTCCGATAAGTGGGTTGATTTTCTTGTCGGAAGGAAGGAAGACATTCATCAGCTTAACGAAGAGCACGCCGCTCATTGTGGCAATGATGAAAGCCATTGCTCCGATAGCGAAGATGAAGATGGTGTTCATCGTCAGGAATTCGCTTGCCTGAGTGGAGCAGCCCACGGTAAGACCGAGCAGCATCACCACGATGTCGTTAAGGGCGGCGCCGGCAGTCTTGGCCAATCGTGTGGTCTTGCCGCTTTCCTTGAGCAGGTTGCCGAAGAACAGCATACCCAGCAGTGGAAGTCCTGAAGGCACGATGAAGGTGGTGAGGAGCAGTCCGATGATGGGGAAGAGTATGCGCTCCGTCTGTGATACCTGGCGTGCCGGCTTCATCTTTATCAGTCGCTCCTTCTTTGTTGTGAGCAGTCGCATCAATGGCGGCTGAATCAGCGGCACGAGAGCCATGTAGGAATAGGCGCATACGGCAATCGCACCCATGAGGTTGGGCGACAGCTTCGAGCTGAGGAAGATGGCCGTCGGGCCGTCGGCTCCTCCGATGATGGCTATTCCCGCTGCCTGGTTAGGCTCGAAGCCCAGCAGCAAGGCAAACATGTATGCTCCGAATATACCGAACTGTGCTGCCGCACCTATCAGCACCAGCTTGGGGTTGGCTATAAGTGCAGAGAAGTCGGTCATGGCTCCGATTCCGAGAAAGACGAGTGGGGGATACCATCCCTGGCGCACTCCTTGATAGAATATGTTCAGTACCGAGTTGTCTTCGTAGAGGCCAATCTCAAGGCCTGCATCGGCACGGAACGGAATGTTTCCGAGGATGATGCCGAGTCCGATCGGTACAAGAAGCAGCGGCTCGAAATCTTTCTTTATGGCGAGGTAGATGAAAACCGCGCCGACAACAATCATAAGCAGGTTACCTAACGTGGCATTGGAGAAGCCGGTGTAGGTAAGGAACTCATTGAAGTTTTCTATGATGAATTGCCACATGTGGGAATGTCTATTTTCTAATTGACTATTTGTAATTTTACGATTTCTATTTATGACACGGTCACGAGTATGCTTCCCTCCATGACGGTATCTCCGCGGCTTACCTTAATGGCTGTTACCGTGCCGGAGTATTCCGACTCGATGTTGTTCTGCATCTTCATTGCTTCGAGTACCACTACCGTATCTCCTGCGTTAACCAGTTGTCCTACTTCAACCTTGATGTCGGTGATGGTGCCAGGCAGCGGAGCCTTGACATGGTTGCCTGCAGCTGTAGCTGCGGCAGGTCGGGCAGGGGCGGCCGGCTGTGGTGTCGGAGCGGCAGGCTTTGCTGGCTCCACCTTCGGCTTGGCCATCGTGGGGTGCTTGGCCGCATTGATAGGCCGCTGCATCTCTATTTCAAATGGTATGCCATTGACATTGACCTTGGCAATGTTACCCTCTACTTCTTCTATCTCAACGTCGTAGTCAACGCCTTGTACTTTATATTGATACTTGTTCATCGTATTTAAGGATTATAATTTGTATTTTTTCAATTACTTTATGGTGAGGTGCTATTAATGGAACTGGCGCATAGAGTATGTCTCGTCGTTCCAGTCGGTGTCCTTGGGCTTGATGGTAATCACTCCGCTCTCTACGTCGTGAACGTCGTCCTCGTATTGCTTCAGTGCCATCGCTATTACAGCCATATACACTTCGCGCTCGATGCCCTTCAGCTTCAGGCCGTCCTGAAGTATGATGCCTGTCTTATGCCCTACCTCGATGGTCTTTTCCACGGTCTTGGTAATCGGCTTGATAGGTTGGGCGTTTGCCACTTTCCTTGCCGTTTCCTGATGCTTCATTATCGTTCCGAAGATGGAGAAGAAGACAAACAGCAGTGCAAGGCAGAAGAATACGATACCCATCGCCATGATAGCCATTGCGAAACCATAAGGATCTTCGCGCTTGAATTTATCAATCTTGCTTTCGTTGGCCTGGGTGAAGTTGCTGATGCCCGGAGTGACGCAGTCGGCAGGAACGATAGCCCATGCTCCTGTGCCGTCGGTTCTGCGAGCAAAAGTCTGGTCGGGTGCTATCACGGGTATGGTCACCGAGTCAAGCAGCTGTGTCGCATTGCCGTTGTAAAGTGCAATCCATGTAGGCTGGCTTGCGTTAATCTTTGTGTTGAGATGCAGCGAGCCTTTATGTGGCTGGCTGTTGAGAAAGAATACGATGTGCTGGCGTGCCGAGAGGCTTGTACGTGACTCGCCGTTGGGGATGATGCTCATCCGTTTCATGCGTTCCGGCACACTCATCGTCTTGTTGAGGACGCTCCGGTCGGTGGTGATAAACATCCCCCGGATGTTATAGGTAGAGAAGGAGGTGTTGACTATTTCTATCCATGCCTCTCTCTCTCCGTATTCGTCCTGCAGGCTGGTGCTGTTGCTGGTCATTATCTCGTTCAGCCTGATGCTCTTGTCAATCTGAGCTGTCATCTTGGCTGTTGAGAGCAGTAACGCTCCAAGTAGGATACAGATTTTGTTCATTAGTTGTTTGTTGCTCGTTGTTATATATTTTTGTTTCTTATTCATTAATTATTATTCGGCAGTGCTTATGCTCCGCAGAAGAACAGCACAATAATCTGGGCTGTGAAGATGCGTAGGAACATAGTCAGAGGATATACAGTAGAGTATCCCACGGCAGGAGCTTCTTTCGAGCAGACGCTGTTGGCATAGGCAAGGGCAGGCGGGTCGGTGTATGAGCCTGCAATCAATCCCATGATGGTGAAGTAGTTGAAACGGAACTTCATTCTCGCTATCGGGCCTACTATTAATATTGGTATAATGGTAATTAGGAAACCGGTGAGCACATAGAGCAATCCGTCGCCCTGAATCACGGTGTCCATGAAGTTGGCACCTGCCTTTATGCCCACACTTGCGAGGAAGAGTACAAGTCCGATTTCGCGAAGCATCATGTTTGCTGATGTCGTGGTGTATGTCACCAGATGAACCTTGTAGCCGTAGCGTCCGATGAGTATTGCTATAATCAGCGGGCCTCCGGCAATACCGAGCTTCAGCGGAACAGGCATTCCGGGAATGGCTATCGGCAGAGATCCAAAGAGGATACCTATGATTACTCCGACGAAGATTGTAGCGATGTTCGGGGCTTCAAGACGGCGTATGGAGTTGCCCATCTTGTTTGCAACGCGGTCAACAGCGTCTTCGGGACCTACTACCATGATTCGGTCGCCAACCTGAAGGGGCAGTGTGGCACTGGCAAAGATGTCCATTCCCTGACGTGTAACACGGGTAACATTGACACCATATACGCTTGAGAAATGTAGTGCGCCGAGCGTCTTGCCATTTATAGACGGCTGGGTGACGAGTATTCGCTTTGAGACGAGCGGCTGGTCTTGTTGCTCCCAGTTGACTTCTATCTTTTGTCCGATGAATGCCATGATTGCCTCTGCGTCGTTTTCTGCGCAGACGATGAACATCTGGTCGCCGAGGTGGAATACCGTGTCCCTGTTAGGAATGCTCACATGCCCGTCGTGAAGCATACGTGAGCATACAAAGTCGCGGTTCAGGAAGTTGTGCACCTGAAGCATCGTCTTGCCCTCAAGATATTTATTGCTCACTTCTATATGCATCATGTGGGGCTTCACCTTGCCGCTCTGCTCCTCCTGGCTCTTCAGGTCTTTCTCTTCATTGTCGAGATGGATGCCACATAGATATTTTATCAGAATCGTAGCACCTATAATGCCAAGCACGCCGAGAGGATAGGCGCAGGCATATCCAGAGGCTATCTGGGGAATCTTCTCGGTGAATACCGACGACATAGCCTCGTTGGCTGCTCCAAGGCCGGGAGTGTTGGTGACAGCTCCGTAGAGCGTACCCACCATCATCGGAAGGTTCATCGGGTCGTTGGTGTCGAAGAATATATAGTAGCATCCGAACATTACGATGATATTCAGAAGTATTATGGTCGCTGCAAGTCCGTTTAGTTTGACGCCGGCCTTTCCGAAGCTCTCAAAGAATCCCGGTCCAACCTGCATACCAATCATGAACACGAAGAGTATAAGCCCGAAGTCCTGAATGAACGTCAGTATAGGCAATGGTCCGGTAAATCCAAAGTGTCCGGCAACGATACCGGCAAAGAGAACGAAAGTGACACCGAGTGAAATGCCGAAAAGCTTGATTTTACCAAGATATACTCCAACGGCAATTACCATTGCATATAGCAATGCTATGTGAGCCACCGATTCGTTGTTCGTGAAAAGTTCAGTCAACCAGCTAAGTGATTCCATAAAAAAATATCCTATCTTTTTAAATTGCGTGCAAAATTACTCAAAAAATACACAACGGCATAATTTTTGTGCAACAAATTTTGCATAAACACTTCGTCATTTACCTTTTTCGATAACTTTTAAGAATTTTTAGCCCATTGTTGATAACCTAAGCTTACATTTTAATAAAACAATGTGTAATATACGTGAATAAATTTGGTCGTTTCGACATTTCTTTATACCTTTGCATGTTAGAATATGCAATTTATATAATATTACGATCATTTAAATTAAAACATTATGTCAAACAATCGAGAGAAACTCTTCACTGAGTTTACTGCTCCCACCACACAGGAATGGCTCGACAAGATTGAGGTTGACCTGAAGGGTGCGGACTTCCAGAAACGCTTGGTGTGGAGAACCAACGAGGGGTTCAGCGTGCAACCCTTCTACCGCCGCGAGGACTTGGCAACCTTGAAGACACCCGACGCCATGCCGGGTGAATTTCCATTCGTTCGCGGAAACAAGAAAGACAACAACTATTGGTATGTGCGTCAGAACATAGCTGTCGCTGACCCTAAAGAAGCAAACAAGAAAGCTCTTGACATCCTAAACAAGGGTGTTGACTCTATAGGCTTCCGCATCAAGGGGAGTGATTTGAGTGCCGAGTATATTGAGCAGCTGCTCCACGGCATCTATCTTGATGTCGTGGAGGTGAGTTACCGCATCTGTCCGCGCCACGTCATTGAGCTTGCCGACATTCTCAATGCCTATATTGAGAAGAAAGGCTACGACAAGACAAAGATTGTGGGCGGAGTAGGCTTTGATCCTATAGAGAAGATGGTGATGAATGGCAAAGACACACGGTCGGTACTTGCCGTCGGACCGCAGCTCATCGAAAAATTAAAGGACTATCCAAATCTGCGCTGCATTATGGTTCATTCAGAGAGCCTAAACAATGCCGGAGCCTATATTGTGCAGGAACTGGGTTACGCTCTCTCCTGGGGTAATGAGTATCTTCAACAAATCACGGATGCTGGCGTCGATGCAGACCTTGCTGCATCGAAGATAAAGTTCTACATGGGTATCTCAGAGAACTACTTCATGGAGATTGCCAAGTTCCGTGCCATGCGACTGCTTTGGGCCCAGATAGTGAAGCAGTATAACGTTAAGAGCGACGACAGCTGCAAGGCTATAATTAATGCTACCACATCGACTTACAACCAGACGGTATATGACAGCTATGTAAATTTACTACGTACGCAGACAGAGGCGATGTCGGCTGCTCTCGGAGGCATTCACTCGATGGTCGTAACGCCATTCGACGTGACTTACGAGACTCCTACGGAGTTCTCAGAGCGTATCGCACGCAACCAGCAGCTGCTACTGAAAGAGGAGAGCCATTTTGGCACAATCGTTGATCCGGGAGCAGGTTCTTATTATATTGAACACCTCACCGATGCCTTGGCTCAGGAGGCTTGGAAAATATTCCTGAAGACAGAAGACGAGGGCGGCTTCCTTGAGGCGGTGAAGAAGGGAATCGTACAAGACGATATCAATGCCACCAACGTAAAGCGTCATGGTGATGCTGCCAAGCGTAAGGAGTTCCTGCTCGGAACGAACCAGTTCCCTAACTTCACAGAGAAATTTACTACGGAACATACAATGAAGACGGATGACGCAAAGACTTGTGCACAGAAAGAAGCGTCTGGATGTTGTTGCGCTAACACCTCCGTGGACTCTGACTCGCCTGTGCCTTTCAAGAAGATAGAGTACACCCGCCTTGCCGCAGACTTTGAGGAGCTGCGCATTCATACGGAAGAGACTCGCGTTCCTACAGCCTTCATGCTGACCATTGGTAATCTTGCCATGCGTCAGGCTCGTGCACAGTTCTCTTGCAACTTCCTTGCCACTGCCGGTTGGACGGTAAAAGACAATCTTGGTTTTAAGACGGTAGAGGAGGGCGTTGATGCTGCTCTTGCTGCCGGTGCCGATGTCATAGTGTTGTGCTCAAGCGATGATGAGTATGCAGAATATGCCATTCCTGCATTTAAGTATCTCAATGGCCGTGCAATGTTTGTGGTGGCTGGCGCTCCTGCCTGCATGGATGATTTGAAAGCTGCAGGCATCGAGAACTTCATACATGTTCGATGCAACGTTCTTGAGACGATGAGAGAATATAATGCTAAATTAGGAATCTGACACAGAGAAAAATAAAAAAATGAGAAAACAGTTTAAAGATATTGATATCTACGCCGGCATCAAGGCTCAAAACGGTGCCAAGTGGATTAAGGACAACAATATTGAGGCCAACTGGAAGACCCCGGAACATATTGATGTACGTCCTGTTTATACGAAGGAAGACTTGGAGGGGATGGAACACCTTGACTTCACTGCCGGAATTCCTCCCTATCTTCGTGGTCCGTATTCGATGATGTATCCGTTCCGCCCGTGGACCATTCGTCAGTATGCCGGATTCTCTACGGCAGAGGAGTCGAACGCATTCTATCGTCGTAACCTGGCCTCAGGTCAGAAAGGTCTTTCCGTAGCTTTCGACCTGCCGACGCATCGTGGATACGACCCTGATAACCCCCGTGTGGTTGGTGATGTGGGTAAGGCTGGCGTGTCTATCTGTAACGAGGAGAACATGAAGGTGCTCTTCTCCGGCATTCCACTCAATAAGATGTCGGTCTCTATGACCATGAACGGAGCCGTGCTGCCCATTCTGGCATTTTACATTGTGGCAGGACTGGAGCAGGGCGCCAAGCTCGAAGAGATGGCTGGAACCATACAGAACGACATCTTGAAGGAGTTCATGGTGCGTAACACCTATATCTATCCGCCTGCCTTCTCGATGAAAATCATAGCCGACATTTTCGAATATACTTCGCAGAAGATGCCTAAGTTCAACAGTATCTCTATATCGGGTTATCACATGCAAGAGGCTGGTGCTACGGCTGATATTGAGCTGGCTTATACTCTTGCCGATGGTATGGATTATCTGCGCACAGGTATCAATGCCGGTATCGATATTGATGCTTTCGCTCCGCGTCTCTCGTTCTTCTGGGCTATCGGAACAAACCACTTTATGGAAATCGCGAAAATGCGTGCCGGTCGTTTGCTGTGGGCGAAGATTACAAAGAGCTTTGGTGCAAAGAACCCGAAGTCGATGGCACTGCGTACGCACTCGCAGACTTCCGGCTGGTCGCTTACTGAGCAGGATCCTTTTAATAATGTGGGACGTACATGTATCGAGGCAATGGCAGCGGTGCTTGGTCACACACAGTCGCTGCATACCAACGCCCTCGACGAGGCCATCGCCCTGCCTACCGACTTCT
>CAMOEW010000042.1 GCA_946612625.1 uncultured Prevotella sp. | reverse complement strand
TCGCCCATCTCTATGGAGTTGAGATAGACCTCCATGATGCGCTGCTTGCTCCACATCATCTCTATCAGCATAGTGAAATAAACCTCAAGACCTTTTCTGAGCCAAGTACGGCCAGGCCAAAGAAAAACGTTTTTTGCCGTCTGCTGCGAGATAGTGCTGGCACCGAGCTTACGCGTTCCGTTGCTTTGCATGTTACGTTTGGCCGCCTTCTCGATAGCCTTGAAGTCGAAACCGTGGTGCTCCATGAAACGGCCGTCTTCACTCGCAATGACCGCCACAGGCATGCTCGCGGCCATCTCATCGAGTGGTATCCAGTGATGGTGCATCTTCAGCTCATCACCGTTCTTCACCTGTTCTGCAAGACGAATGAACATCAGCGGCGTGAAATAAACAGGCAAAAAGCGCAACATTACGACAGCAAGAATGGTGGAGCCGAAAAAAGCTGCCACCACCCATATTACGATTTTTCTTATCAATCGAACAAAATAGTTACTTGAGAGAGCCATTGTTAGCTGCTTCTATCATCTGCTTGCTGGCATACATATAAATCTCGACACGACGGTTCTGCTGCTGACCGGCTGAAGTAGAGTTATCGCCGACAGGACTGTTCTCGCCAAAGCCGACAGAGCTCTTTATCTGCGAAGGATTGACACCCAGGCTCTTCAGATATGCGCTTACGGCATCAGCACGTTGCTGGGAAAGTGCGATGTTCTTCTGTATGCTTTCTTCGCGGCTGCTGTTCTTCCATCCCTGATTGTCGGTGTAGCCCTGAATCTCAACGTCGCACGTAGCATTGTCCTTAAGAACACCAGCAAACTGCTGCAGTGAAGTCATTGATGCGGAACTGAGCACTGCCTTTCCCGAAGTGAACAACAGTCCGCTGTCGAACGTGACCTTAACTGCCTGCAGACCGTTGGCATCTGTAACTTCTTCCACCTGGGCATTCTTCACCTGCTCTGCTTGTTTCTTCACCTTGTCCATGCGACTACCTATCAAAAGACCGGCACCAGTACCCACGGTGGCTCCGATGGCTGTTCCTAATCCGGCATTACCGGCAATAGCTCCAATAGCAGCACCAAGCAAGGCTCCGCCACCAGCGCCGATACCGGCACCTTTCTGTGTGTTATTACAACCTATGAGAACTACACAAAAACTCAAAATCAACGAAAGTGCTTTTAGTTTCTTCATTTTTACTATGTATTTTCTTTATTAGATATCATTTTGAATGCAAAGATAAAAAATATTATTCATTACTCATCGTCATTTCAATGATTTTTTGTAATTTTGCACCAAATTTACGAATTTTAATCTGAGAAATGGCAAAAGAACTGAAAGAAATGACCAAAAGGGCTGATAATTACAGCCAGTGGTATAACGACTTAGTTATTAAGGCCGACCTTGCCGAGCAGTCGGCAGTGCGCGGATGTATGGTAATAAAGCCCTATGGCTATGCCATATGGGAGAAGATGCAGCAGCAGCTTGACAAAATGTTCAAGGCAACCGGGGCACAGAATGCCTACTTTCCACTGCTCATCCCAAAATCATTCCTGTCGCGCGAAGCAGAGCATGTGGAGGGATTTGCAAAAGAATGTGCCGTGGTTACCCACTATCGTCTGAAGACTAACGAGAGCGGCGACGGCGTGGTAGTTGACCCTGCAGCAAAGCTCGAAGAGGAGCTGATTATCCGTCCTACGTCGGAGACTATCATCTGGAACACTTATAAAAACTGGATCCACTCGTGGCGCGACCTGCCTCTGATGTGCAACCAATGGTGCAACGTCATGCGATGGGAGATGCGCACCCGTCCGTTCCTGCGCACTTCTGAATTTCTGTGGCAGGAAGGTCATACCGCCCATGCCACTCGCGAGGAAGCCGAACAGGAGGCACAGAAGATGCTGAAGGTATATGCAGAGTTTGCCGAGAAGTGGATGGCAGTGCCTGTACTACAGGGAGTGAAGAGCGAGACCGAACGCTTTGCCGGTGCACTCGACACATACACCATCGAGGCAATGATGCAAGACGGAAAAGCTCTGCAGAGCGGCACGTCGCATTTCCTCGGACAGAACTTTGCCAAGGCTTTCGACGTGACATACCTGAACAAGGAAAACAAGCCGGAATACGTATGGGCTACATCATGGGGTGTTTCAACACGACTCATCGGAGCACTCATCATGACTCACTCTGACGACAACGGACTTGTGCTGCCACCACGCCTCGCTCCTATACAGGTGGTTATCGTGCCTATCACAAAGGGCGACGACCAGCTGAAAGCTATCACAGAAAAACTGACACCAGTCATTGAAAGGCTGCGCGAGGCAGGCATCAGCGTGAAATACGATGATTCTGACAACAAGCGTCCGGGCTTCAAGTTCGCCGACTACGAGCTGAAGGGCGTGCCGGTAAGACTTGTAATGGGCGGACGCGACCTTGAGAATAATACAATTGAGATTATGCGTCGCGACACTTTGGAGAAAGAGACACGCTCGCTCGATGGAATTGTGGAGTATATAGAGCATCTGCTTGCCGACATTCAGGACAACATCTTTGAGAAGGCACGCAAGTACCGCGACGAGCATGTATATGAGTGTGACAACTATGAAGAGTTCAAGGAGAAGGTTAAAGACGGAGGTTTCTTCCTCTGTCACTGGGACGGCACTGCCGAGACCGAGGCTCGTATAAAGGAAGAGACCCAGGCAACCATACGATGCGTGCCTTTCGCCTACGAACAGACACCCGGTGTGGATATGGTTAGCAACAAACCGTCGAAATATCGCGTCATCATAGCCCGTAGCTACTAAAAAGTGTCAAATAAAAGAATATTTGTACAAATAGACAAATAAATGAATTAAAAAGCAGAGTCGTTCTCTGCTTTTTTTATTACCTTTGCAGGCAAATCTATTAAACGAAACAAAAATAATAAAGCAATGGAAAGAACATGGAGATGGTTTGGCAAAAACGACAAGATTACACTTGCCATGCTGAAGCAAATCGGAGTAGAGGGAATAGTAACGGCACTACACGACGTTCCCCTTGGAGAAGTGTGGACTCGCGACAAAATTCGCGACCTGCGTGAATATATCGAAGCCTACGGAATGCGCTGGAGCGTGGTTGAGAGCCTTCCGGTAACAGAGACAATTAAATATGCCGGTCCAGACCGCGACGAGCAGATAGAGATTTACAAGCAGTCGATGCGTAACCTTGCAGCCGAGGGCATTCACACAATCTGCTACAATTTCATGCCCGTGTTAGACTGGGCACGTACCGACCTGCTGCACGACAATCCCAACGGAGCCTCGAACCTTTACTTCAACTATGCAGAGTTTGCATATTTCGATATTTACATACTGAAACGCGAAGGTGCACGCGATGAATGGGCACAGTTCAGATTCCCTGAAGGTTTCGGAGAAGGGCGCAACGTGCTGGCCGAGGCAGATGACTTGGCAAAGAGCATGACACCGGAGAAAGACCATGAGCTGGTGGAGAACATAGTGATAAAGACTCAAGGCTTTGTATCGGGCAACTTCAAGGAAGGTGACAAGGAACCGATAGAGAAGTTCCGCAAGTTCCTCAACCTATATAAAGGCATCGACAAGAGTAAGTTACGCGAAAACATGAAGTATTTTCTTGAAGCCATCATGCCGGTATGTGAAGAGTGCGGCATGAACATGTGCGTACATCCCGACGACCCGCCAATTGAAATTCTCGGACTTCCAAGAATCGTTCGCACGGAAGAAGACATTCAGTGGTTCCTCGATGCAGTTCCGAACAAACACAATGGACTTACATTCTGCGCAGGAAGTCTCTCTGCCGGTGCATATAACAACGTGGTGGAACTGGCACGCAAATTTGCCTCACGTACCCATTTCGTTCATCTTCGCTCATGCCACATCTTCCCCAACGGTGACTTCACAGAGGCAAGCCATCTCGGCGGAAGAGCAGACATCATCGAACTGACACGCATCTTCGAAAAAGAGAATCCCAATCTGCCGATGCGCGTTGACCACGGCATGACCATGCTCGGCGACGAATCAAAAGGATATAACGCCGGATACTCGTTCCTCGGACGTATGTTCGCCCTCGGACAGGTGCAGGGAATCATCGCAACCGTTGACCGTGAACTTGGCATAGAATACAAACAACCTGGCTTTTTTGACTAATAAAGAATAAAATGAAACTAACAGATATAACACGGGGCAGCTATAATGCTGCTGAATGGGAGCAGAAAGGCTATAAGCTTCCAAAGTTTGACATCAAGGCTGTACGTGAAAAAACAGCAAAAGAACCCACATGGGTACATTTCGGAGGCGGAAACATCTTCCGAGCATTCCCTGCAGCCATACTTAACGACGCTCTCAACACGGGTAAATACGACCGTGGAGTGATTGTGGCAGAAACCTTCGACTATGAAGTCATTGACAAGGCCTATGCTCCATACGACAATCTCTCGCTGCTTGTCAGTCTGCAATCGACCGGAACCATTGAAAAGAAAGTAATTGCCTCAGTTACCGAAGCCCTGAAAGCCGACTACCAGTTCAGTGACTGGCAGAGGCTTGTGGATATTTTCCGCAATCCCACCCTTCAGATGATTTCGTTCACCATCACCGAAAAGGGCTACGGATATAACGAGGCCGACCTTGCACGCGGTCTGAAGCCCGTGTTCGCCATGGGTAAGGTGACGGCATTGCTGCTCGAACGTTTCCAGGCAGGCCGTCTGCCGCTTACCATTCAGTCGATGGATAACTGTTCTCACAACGGCGACAAGGTTAAGTCCGGAGTGTTTGCATATGCCGAGCGGTGGGCTGCCGACGGACTTGTCCCTACCGAGTTCATCGACTATCTTAAAGATGAGAAAAAAATCACTTTCCCATGGTCGATGATCGACAAGATTACACCCCGACCACATGAGAAAGTTAAAGAGATGCTTGCTGCCGATGGTTTTGAGGATAACGATTATATAGAGACCGAGAAGCACACCTTTACGGCTCCGTTCGTAAACGCCGAAGAGGTGCAGTATCTCGTAATCGAGAACAACTATACAAACGGCCGTCCGCCACTCGATCTCGGTGGGGCACTCTACACCACCCGTGAAACCGTTGACAAAGTTGAAACGATGAAAGTGACAACTTGTCTCAACCCCCTGCATACCGCTATGTCAATTTACGGATGTATGCTTGGCTATACTCTAATCTCGGCAGAGATGGCCGATGCCGACCTGCGTCCGTTCGTCCAGAAGCTTGGATACATCGAGGCTATGCCTGTTGTTACCGACCCCGGTGTACTCAATCCTTACGAGTTCATCGAAGCCGTTATCAACCGCCGACTGCCAAATCCATTCATGCCCGATGCACCACAACGCATCGCCATGGACACAAGTCAGAAACTCCCAATCCGTTTCGGTGAGACAATAAAGAAGTATATAGCTCGCGGCCTCAACATGCAGAATCTCGTTCTTATCCCACTGACACTGGCAGGCTATGCACGCTATCTGAAGGGTATCAACGACAACGGAGAGGCTTTCGAACCTTCTCCCGACCCGATGCTCGCCGAACTTCAAGCCATTGTTGCAGGTCTTGAGATAGGAAAAGACAATCAGGACTATTCGTGCCTGAAAAAGCTATACAGCCGCAAGGACATATTCGGCGTTAACCTCTACGAGGCAGGACTTGGCCCACGCATTGAAGGCATGGTGAAAGAACTCTATGCCGGCAAGGGTGCCGTCCGTGCTACACTCCATAAATATGTATCAGCACGTTAAACAGTCAAGACATTGATATTTTATTTTTCCGGTACAGGAAATACCAAATGGGCAGCAGAGTATCTCGCCGCAAAAACCGGCGAGGCTCTGCTCTTTATCCCCGATGAACTTAAAGGCAGCTGTGAGTACACATTACACATAGGCGAACGTATTGGCTTCTGCTTTCCAGTACATGGATGGCAGGTGCCAGGTATTGTGAGACGTTTCATACGCAAAATGACACTCCACAACGCAGAACAGCGCTATTGCTTTGCACTCTGCACTTGCGGCGATAGCATTGGCAAGACCATAGATATACTGAACAAAGAACTGGCTCGCCACTTCATCCACACCGTCAGTGCCTATTCTCTTCAGATGCCTGAGTCGTATGTATGTCTTCCATTCATGCATACTGACCCACCGGAACGAGAACGCTCTAAAATAGAACAGGCAAAAGCACTGATTGAGATAATTGGCAACGACATTATTAATATGAAGCCAGGATGCCGACAACTTATCATCGGTCCGATGCCCAACTTTCTCTCATACGTGGTGGGCAGATACTTCAATTCGCGCATGATAACCGACAAGAAGTTCATGGTAGATGCCGCAATGTGCGTCAGGTGCGGCAAATGTGCTGTCGCATGTCCTACAGGCAACATCATCGGTGGCAAAGGCGAAGTGCCACAATGGCGACATGACGGCAGCTGCACCACATGCTTGGCATGTTACCATCATTGTCCGAAACATGCCATCAACTATGGCGAACGCACAAAGAAGCGCGGACAATATTATTTCAAGGGATAATAATGATAAGCAAGAACAAGATTAAGGAAATAAAGAGTCTTGAGACAAAGAAAGGCAGGACATTGTCGGGTCTATTCGTAGCCGAAGGACCAAAGGTTGTTGGCGACCTCCTTCGCCGAGGCGATGCAGCAGAGATTTATGCCACAAGAGAATGGATGGAATCCAACAGCCGATACGAGGCAACAGAAATCACAGCCGATGAACTACGAAAAGCAAGCTTTTTGCAACACCCTCAGCAGGTGATTGCCTTGTTTCCGCTTCCTGACATCAGTACGAAAACCGACATTATTGACACCGACAGTCTTTCCATTGCACTTGATGGAGTGCAAGACCCGGGCAATCTCGGAACCATCATACGACTTGCCGACTGGTTCGATATCGATACCATCGTATGCAGCCGCGACACTGCCGACGCATGGAATCCGAAAGTTGTCCAGGCAACGATGGGCAGCATTGCTCGCGTAAGGATTGTTTATACCGAACTGCGACAGCTGTTAGAAACAATACTGACGGCCAATCCCTCATACCCCATCTATGGCACTCTTCTCGACGGTAATAATATCTACGATGAGAACTTGTCACACAACGGAATAATCGTAATGGGCAATGAAGGCAATGGTATTTCGCAGGAGATACGTTCTTTAGTAAACCACCGGCTACTAATACCAACGTTTCGTCGTGGCGACAGCGCCGAGAGTCTCAACGTTGCCATCGCCACGGCAATAACCTGCTCAGAATTCCGACGCAGAAACTAACAGGCAGAGTCTGATTTAGAAGTAGTTTCTCGGCACTCTGTGCATAGCCTGCCAGGCAAGCCATGACCGTCACTAACATGAATAATATCTTTTTCTATTGCCAGCGTGACGCTTCTTATACTTCTCTCCATTGTGATTTCTTTACAGTAAACTGCTTATCAGCGTCGCCAGATCCCTTTCCTTCGTAGGTAATGCGCATCACAACGGAATCTCTCAGGAAGTCGATACCGCCAACCTCTACGTTTATAATCTTCAAGCCAGTACGCTGCTCCAGGTCAGCTATCAATTCCGCACGATTCTCGGGCTTGGCCATCTCCGGACGGTCGTACTGTATCAGCTTGGTGCTCTTCACCTTGAGTTTCATCTCGCAAAACACGATGGCCACGATGAATAGACAGTCGACGGTCAGCAGACGGGCATACTCAGCAAGCATGCTCACACCGGGGTTCTCGATATCCTCCATGGCATGAACCACCGACAGGCAGACGATAACGAAGAGGTAGGTCATCTCACGTACAGGCATCGAGTCGGTGCGATAGCGCATGATAGAGAATATGCCGAAGAGTCCTAGACCGACACCCATCGTGGCCTTACCACGATCCATGTGCATCATGATGCTGACGAGGAAGAAGATTGCAACGGTGATAATCAAGAAAGTGAAATAGAAATCGCAACGGTTACTTTTGCGATAGTACAATTTGTCAACGATAATCCAATTGACAAAGAAGCAGATGGCGAACCTAAGCAGTACATTGCAAAAGCCTGGTTCAAGGAAATTGATGATGTCCATAATAGAAATTGAGAGTGTTAGTTGTTTGATTGTTTATTTCTGGGTGATTTTCTCTACGTAGTGCAACTTCTCCTTAAAGCGGTTGACAGATAGCCCGGGGTTGGTCAGTGCCGATCCCATGCAGTATTTCGAGAATCCGTGAGGCATGATGCGCAACTGCTTCAGCATGTTCAGCACCGGTGAATAGACCAGTCCGTCACGTTTCAGCTCGATGATGACCAAATCGCCCATGTCCATCTGCCCGTTGCACTGCAGGTTGTTGAAGCGCAGGCTGCTGTCGATGGTGAGTCGCTCTGTCTTCGCTTTGTTGACCAGAGTGATGCGAGCGAAGTGATTGTTCAGTGCCGGCTGCAGCGTGTCAACATCGTAATGCAGGTGCTTGCCGACGAAGGCGCGCTTCACGCCGTCGTGCAAGTCCATGTCGCCCACCTCGATACGCTTCTTCTTCGTACGCCCATGGTTATTCTTCGTCTTGATTTCCATGAACTGCTGCCCACTAATGCAGTAGGTGCGGAAGCGTATCTTCTGGCGGTTGGTATGACCGAACTGGTGTACGGCATACATATTGAAGTCGTCGGTGTCGAAATAGGTCGTGTCGTACTCCAGGTTGCGCACACCGTCGATGTCCTGCACGTAGTAGTCCTGCTGTGCCATCTCCAAGAGCTGCACCAGTTTCTGTCTGTTGGTCACAAACTTGGTGTCTGTGCGGTTCATCAGCTTCACGCCGCTCATCTCTTCGAGCGTGATAGGGCTGAAAGTGTCTAAGAATTGATTAATGGACGTCATAGTGTGTGATTTGAAAGTGGCTCGGTCTGCAGCGAGCATGGCCTGCTGCCGACTGAGCCAATATTATTGTTTACCATCCACGACCGCCACCAGGACCACCACCAGGACCACCACCAGGACCACCTCCGGAACCGCTGCTGTAGGTAGAGAGTGTCACATTGCTGCCACCACTGCACGATGTATATCCGCTACCGTTCCAGAACAAAGTACCACTACCCGTTACACCCGACTTCATGGACGGAGTGTCTGTGGTATATATCGCCATCGACGAACCCATCGAACTATTGGAGGGCACCTTGAAGGCGAAGGCCAGCGCACTGCCATTGTAGAGCCCATACCAAGTTCCTTTACTGTAGCTGGCCGACTTGGCCGTACCGTTAGAGATGCTGGCGCCGTTCTCAAAGCCGCCTATGGCCACCACGTTGCCGCCGGTGATGTAGAGCTGCTTGCGACCCTCTGTATTGGCGTCAATACCCACCTCGGGCTGTGTCGTTGCCACTGCAAACACGTTACCACCTTTTATATATAAGTTGCCGTTGGCGTCTAAGCCGTCGTTGCCTGTGGAGTTTGCCATCACGTAGCCTCCGGTGATGGTCATGTCTCCAGACGAGTTGATGGCGTCGTCGTTGGCCTCGGCATATACGTAGCCGCCGCTGACGGTCATGGTGCTCTTCGACTCGATGCCTTCGTGACTCGACGACTTGGCGTAAATGCTGCCATCGCTGATGGTCATCGCGCCGGTGCTCTTGATAGCCTTTGGCGATGCCGTCAGGCTGCTGCTGTATTTATACTGGCTGCCGGAAGCCGTGGCCGAAATAGTGCCGCCACTGACGGTCAGCGTGCCGTCAGCCTTGATGCCCTTGCCGCCAGTGCCGGTCGATTTGAGAGTCAGCGTACCGCCACTGATGGTCATATTGTTGTCGGCCTTCAAGCATCCGGCACCTTTAGCATCCTTGTCCGTGCCGTCGTAAGCACCGGCTCCCGATGTGGACACCGTGACGGTGCCGCCAGTGATGGTCATGTTGCCCGTTCCGTCGTCGCTGTCGCTCTTGATACCCTTGGCTGCCTGACCGCTCATGGTCACGTCGATAGTTCCACCATTAATGGCTACCACACCGGCCTTGATGCCCTTGGCCGTTGCAAAGTAGGTAGAGCCCGAGCTTGTCAGCGCGCCGCTGTTGCTGATGGTCAGCGTGCCGGTGCTGCCCTCTGCTGAGGTATAGGTGCCGTTGACGCCAATGCCACGTCCCGAAGCCCCCGTCACCGTGATGGTGATATCTCCGCCGCTCTGCGTAAAGTTGCCGTCGGCCTTGAAGCCTGCAGCGTAGGAGAGGTCACTGGTATCGCTGGTGTCGATAGCTCCCTTGGCGCTGAGGGTGATTGTGCCGCCGCTGACGCTGACGTCACCTGCACTTTTCACGCACTTGGCGGCTGTGGCCGTAGCTGTCACGTTCAGTGTACCACCCTCAATATATATATTACCTGTGTCCTCATCCTCATGGTCGGTGGTCTCACCTGTCGATGTCGTACTGCCAAGGTCGCACTGGATGCCGTCGTCGCCCACACCTGTAATGGTCACCGTGCCGCTCTTCATGAGGAAGTACTCCTCACAGTTGATTCCATCGCTGACGGTAGAGGTGATGTTCAGTGTCAAATTCTTGATTTCGATATACGATGCCGACTTGATGCCATGCTTCAGGTTGCCCACCACGTTCAGCGTTCCGTTGCCCTGCAACTGCAATTGGCCTTTAGAATAGATGCAGGCTTTCTGCGAGCCACTACCGTCAGTCAGTGTGTTTTCCGTATCTTTCTTTGCACTTAGCTGGATGCGTTTCGAGTTTGTGATGTTGATGGCCGCCCCACTCGGGTTGGTCATCGTCAGTCCGGCCAGCGAGACAGTGCATTTGTACGAACCGCTAAGGGTTAGCGAGCCGTCAGTGGTAGAGCCGCTGAGCACATAAGTGATCTCTTCGCCATCGACGGCCGCCGTATTGCTCTGCGTGATGGTGACGTGTGCACCACTGACCGTGGCCGATACGTAACTGGAAACATTGTCAGCCACTGTCACCGTTGCCGTCGAACCATTATAAATGATATTCACAGTGTTGGCATCTATAGCCGACGAACTGCTGCTGGTCACAGACACACCGGTGATGTTGCTGATGATATAGGAGTCTGACCCTACGGTCATCGTCGTGCCATTGTCGAACGTAACCGGCGAACTCGACGTAAGTTCGGCTGCACTGTACGACTTTGTTCCGCTGACAGTTGTAATGTTCAAAGTCTGCGCCCCTGCTACTATCGTCAGCACAAGGCTCATCATAAATATTGCTACGCGTCTCATCTTACCACCATTTTATAAGTCCTACTTTTTGTCTTTACGATATATACGCCCTTATTCATCTGTTCCTTCGTGACTTTGTGTCCCTTCAGGTCGTAGATGTCGGTAGTCTCGTCGAGTGAAGCACTGGTAATCTCGTCAATGCCTGTACTCGTTTCATCCGATGTCGAAAAATACATCTTCAAAAGGTTCGAGAGAGTGAACGACTGCGAGCCGGCTGTCAACGTAGTCCCACTGATAGTCAGCGTCAGATTCTCCACAATCACGGAAGCCTTCGCCCCGTCAGTCGTTTCAAATGTCAGATAGGGATAGTCGGTGGCCTGTGCAGTCAGTGCTCCCACCAGAATTGTCAGTAAAAATAATATTTTCTTCATATTTGCATAGTTTTATATAATCTTATGCAAAGATACAGCAAAAGGTGTATCCTTACCAAAATTATTCAACGAACGCCCTCCCTTATTCTGCAAATTCCTCAACGGAGTCAGCCACTCGGTCTTGAAAGATATATTTTGAAGAGATTATGCAACAAAAACGCAATAAACACCAGTCAGGAAGCGTTTCATACGTAAAAAGGAAATGCCTATGAAACGTTTTTTTTCAGCACTGTTTCTTTTGACCTTTTATGTTCTGACAGTTTCTGCACGCAATATCATATACGACAGCAATGTAAAGTCGCTGGTGGTGACGGTGAACCAGCAGTGGATGTCGCCGCCAGTGATGATTATGGGCAACGGCGACCGTCTGAACATCAGTTTCGACGAACTCTCACACACTTACCATAGATATATATATAAGGTAGAACATTGCGAGGCAGACTGGACTGTGTCCACCCAGTTGTTTGAAAGCGACTACATGACGGGATTCAACAATAATCCCATCGACGACTACCAGAATTCTATCAACACCACCGTGCTTTACACCCACTACAAACTGACGATACCCAACGAGCAGTGCCGTCTGACGATGAGCGGCAACTACCGCCTTACCATCTACGACGAAGACAATGACGGCAAAATGGTGCTTCAGGCAGAGTTCATGATTGTAGAGCCACGCATGACCGTGGGCTTAGAAGTAAGCACCAATACCGACATCGACACCAACGACAGCCACCAACAGTTAAGTATGTCACTTAACTACAACGGCATCAGCGTAACCAACATCAACGAGCAGATACGAACCGTGGTGATGCAGAACAACGACGAATCAACGTCCCGTTGGAACCTTCGCCCGAACCTTATCAACAACAAGGGACTGGCATGGCAGCACAATCGCGACCTAATCTTCAAGGCCGGCAACGAATACCATAAATTTGAGGCCCTCGACGTTAGCCACCCAACTCTCGGCATTGACTACATGCGCTGGGACGGTCACAACTTCAACGCCTATCTGTTTCCCGACGAGGTGAGCCGCAACTATCTTACCGATGTGGATGCCGACGGAGCCTTCTTCATACGCAACAGCGACAACAGCGAGATAGACTATACCTGTGAGTATCTCTATATACACTATAAACTGAAGGCTCCGCGCCTGTCAAATGGCGACATGTACGTAGAGGGACAGTGGACTACCGATAACGACATCGAGACATATAAGATGGAATACGACGCAACTGACGGTTCATACAATGTGGCACTACTTCAAAAGCAGGGGTATTACAACTACAGATACGTTGTGCGCAAAGAAGGTGCAGCGCCGTATCTCTCCCCCTACGAGGGCAGCTACTTCCAGACAGAGAACCGCTATCAAGCGTACGTCTATTACAAACCTACGGGCGGACGCACATGGTTTCTCTTAGGTTTTCGCGAGATAATACTGAAATAAATGTTTTCACGGCATTACTTGTTCTCTTCACGATATTCGGCCGGAGTCATCTTGAACTGATGGAAGAAACATGCAATGAAATAGTTTGGGCTACAGAAACCACACGTCTCTGAAATCTCTTCGATGCTCTTGTCTGTACCTGTCAGAAGATCTGAGGCTCGCTGAAGTCGCAACGTACGTGCAAGCAATCGCGGACTGCGATATAGGTTTTTCGAGATGATGTTATAGAATTCCTGCCTGCTCATTCCCGCCTTGTCGCTCAGGCTGCCAATGGTCTGCATACCATGCTGTTGGAACAAAGGCATTATTTCAATCACTGTCTGCTGGAATTCAGCCGACACTTCGGTTCTGTAGTCAACGCTATCACCATGAATTTCCTCATACGACGGAGAAAGCAGTTCGCCTGTGAAGCCGTTGCTGCGCTCAATGAAACTGCGCAGACGTTTCACTACATCAATCTCTTGGGTGTTACGGCGCAGCATAAGGCGGTAGTTGACGTTGTAATAATACAAGTTGGCGGCGGCTATCAGTCCCACGACCACCAGCATCAGTATCATCACTCCTGTTGTGCGCCACCAAGGCTCGTTGACACGTATTGTCAGTTCCATGGGAGGCATGTTCCAATTGTCGGGATAGAACGAAGCCTGAACATTCACCTTATACTCACCTGGTTTCAGTCTGAATAGTGGCAGATGGAGCAGCCCTTTCTTATCTACGAGTTCCGGATTGCTGAAATAAGAGTATATCTTCCACGAATCGTTATTATCGCCAATCACACGCACACGGTAATAAGTCTGTATAGGCCTGAAGTAATTGAGTCCGGAAAAGGTCAATGTCAGCGTGTTCTGGTCGGAGTTGAGATTAATGAACTGTGTTCTGGTAACTGCTTTTTCCAATACCACGTTGCCGTCGAGTTCCTGACCGGCTTTGACTGGAACACCGTTAACAAGCACATTGATGAGCTTGGGGTACAACTTGAACCGTGCCGAGAGATTAAGAGTCTTGAACCGTGCCGGATTGAACACAACCACATGGTCAACAGCCTTCATCGCTATTGAGCCGTCGGGCAGTTTGATTGCCTTACCGTTATCAAACGACTCTGTGGGGATATTGTCGTTTTCATCATAGCTGAAAATGTGGTGCACTTCATTGTCCTTAATGGTTATCACCGAAATACCATTACTCGTCGCTACCCATATATAATGATTGTCGTCTTCTATAATAGAGTGGATAACATTGTTCATCAGCCCGTCTTTGTCAGTGAAAAACCTCGACTCGCCCTTCATACGGTGGAGGCGCAGCCCGGAGAACGTTCCTGTCCATAGCCATCCGCGACTGTCGATAAGCATACAGTTGACATTCTTGCCGTAGGGAGTGAGGTCAACCTGTGGCAGCTGATCCATCATTGCACTGTATTCAATTGCCTTGGGATTGTCCAACGGCAACTTGGTAAACGGATGCCGGTAGATTTTGGCATAGAGCAGTCCGCGCTTCTTCGTGCCGAGCCACACACCGCCCTGACGGTCAAACTCGATGTCGTTAATATCGGTTAAAAGTTCCGAGCCGTCTTTCATCAGCACACGCTCATGATGAAATCGCTCGCCTGTCTTAGTGTCAATTTCCCAATAGCCACGAGACGAAGCCACATAGAGAATCCCATTATTCAGCGTCATATTGTTAATATGATAATGCTGCGTCATTATCGTCTTCCATTGTCTGTTGTCGGCATCAAACTTCATCAGCACGGCATTATCGCCTGAACCGTTACGTATCTGATACAAAGTCCTTCCGCTGACGAGAATAGTTGACGAGGCATTATAGATATTTGCCGAATCAGCTGGATAAGCTCGGCTCTTATATGCCTGCTTATGGCTCTTCTTGTCATATACATACATTTCACCATTGTCGTAGAACAGGAAATATTGTCCGCCCGCCACTTCCACATCCTGCAGGTTTCTAGTTTCTTCAACTCTGATTACTTTCTTGGTGTCAGTGTTTATAAGCTTTCCGCCCTGGAGTAGCCATACAGTAAACTCAGAATCAACGAAAATGTCGTCCACACGGCCTTTCACCCCGAATTTACCAAACACGCTTTTCACGTCTGATACGAAACGCTCTAAAGTCAGATTCACACAGCTAACCGTATATTTGTCTTTGAGCCACAAATGGTGATTGCGGTCAAAGTAAAGACGGTAGTTGCCGCGATAGTTTTCAATCGTATAGAAGTCTTCCTGCTCCGTGTCTATGTGCGAAAACTTGTCGCCCTCATAGAAATTAACATGACCGATAGTGGTAATTACCATGCGTCCAGTCTTCGTACACTTGATTGTCTGCGCACTGTTGTCGGCCAGTCCGTCGGCTGTGTTTATAGCAGTGAATACCTTTCGCTCGCCTATAGAATATATAGGTAGGCAAAAGAGTGCCAGTATTATTGTTATGGTATATTTTAATCTAAAAAATATTTTCATCTTTTCGGTTAAGCAATATATGGCAAGGTTGTATTAATTACACTGCAAAATTACTGATTTTATATGAAATCACCAAATATTTAATTATTAATTTTTTCAAGTTTCACATGTCTCGCAGTCTGATGCATACGATGCAACTGACGGACGAATTGTGTTGGCGAGCACAATATTTATACATAAAACTGGCATTTTTCACTTGATTTATATCAAAAAGTGACAAAAAGCAAGTTTTTTGGCGAAAAATTTGATAAAACGTTTGATATTTCAAGAAAAAGTTGTAATTTTGCAACCGCAAACGATGCAATAATTACAAATCAGTATAATAACAACCAATTAAAAGAAAAAGATTATGAATGCAGCACAAGTTGTTGAATCTCTCAAGCAGAGATTTCCTAATGAGCCGGAGTACATCCAGGCAGTGAGCCAAGTTCTTCCCACCATCGAAGAAGAATACAACAAGCACCCTGAGTTTGAAAAATCAAATCTCATCGAGCGTCTGTGCATACCCGACCGCCTCATAGAATTCCGCGTAACTTGGACTGACGACAAGGGCAACATCCAGACAAACATGGGCTATCGCATCCAGCATAACAACGCCATCGGCCCGTACAAGGGAGGCATCCGCTTCCACAAGTCTGTCAACCTGGGCATCCTGAAGTTCCTCGCTTTCGAGCAGACTTTCAAGAACTCTCTCACAACACTGCCTATGGGCGGTGCAAAGGGCGGTTCCGATTTCTCTCCGCGCGGCAAGAGCGATGCTGAGGTTATGCGCTTCTGCCAGGCCTTCATGAACGAGCTCTATCGCCATATCGGTCCCGATGAGGACGTGCCGGCAGGCGACATCGGTGTTGGCGGACGCGAGGTAGGATACATGTTCGGACAGTATAAGAAACTCACCCACCAGTTCCAGGGTGTGCTCACTGGCAAGGGCATTCAATTTGGTGGTTCTCTCATCCGTCCTGAAGCAACAGGTTACGGCACGGTGTATTTCCTGAATTCTATGCTTCAGACCCGCAATATCGAGCTTGCAGGAAAGAAGGTTCTCATCTCTGGTGCAGGAAACGTGGCACAGTATGCTGCCGAGAAGTGCATCCAGCTTGGAGCCATTCCTATGACAATGAGCGATTCTGACGGCTATATCTACGATCCGGATGGCATCGACCGCGCAAAACTCGACTACATCATGGAGCTGAAGAACGTTGAGCGCGGACGTATCAAGGAGTATGTTGAGGAATATCCCAACGCCAAATATGTTGCCGGCGAGCGTCCTTGGCATGAGAAGGGCGACATCGCTCTGCCATGCGCAACACAGAACGAAATCAACGCCGAGCAGGCTCAGGCTCTCGTTGACAACGGCGTAATCGCTGTTGCCGAAGGTGCCAATATGCCTACCCTGCCCGATGCCATAAAGATATTCCAGAGTGCAAAGATTCTCTATGCTCCGGGCAAGGCTTCAAACGCAGGCGGTGTTTCTGTATCAGGTCTTGAGATGAGCCAAAACTCTGAGCGTCTGTCGTGGACAGCAAAGGAGGTTGACGATTATCTGAAGCGCATCATGAACGATATCCACGAGAACTGCATCAAGTACGGCACCGAGGCCGACGGATATATCAATTACGTCAAGGGTGCCAACGTAGCAGGATTTATGAAGGTGGCTAAGGCCATGATGGCTCAAGGAATTGTATAAATATGCAAACACTGTATAATAAACACAATTAGACTATGAAGAGAGAAAGTGCGTGTTGCCACGCACTTTCTCTTTGTATTGCTTAATCGGAACGACAGTAATTCTGAAATCGCGGAAATACCATCATTCGGTACGACAGTAATTCTGAAATCGCGGAAATACCATCGTTCGGGACGACAGTAATTCTAAAATCTCAGAAATGTCATCGTTCGGAACGACGGGAATTCTGAAATTGCGGAAGTACCGTCTTTTCGAAATAACGGATTTACTCTGCCGCCATGCCACGTATCCACGCAGTGACACTCTGTCCCATGCGCTGCCTGAAGGCACTGCTGAAAGTGCTGTAGCTGCGGTAACCACTTTCCTGAGCCAACTGCCGGGCAGTGACAGATTGGCCGGCGCATACAGCCTCGCGGTAGTGTCTGACGAAATAGTTGATGCGCAGGCCATTGATGTAGGCGTTGTAGTTCTGCCCTTGGCTGGCGAAATACTGGCTGAGATAGTAACGGTTGATGCCGATGGTTGCCGAGAGTTGTGTCGAGGTCAGATCGTGCTGCAGATAAAGCTTCGTATTCACGCAGTGCTTTTCCAGCAGTTGGCCGATATTAGATAGGACTTCACTCTTTATCTCACCTCGGTTAGCCTCACCCCCAGCCTCTCCTCCTCTACATGGATCGGAGGCGAGGCTTGGCAATGTCTCCACGCGCCAAAGTAAAAAACCGAAAAGTCCGAAGTCTGTTAACCGGACGAGAAAGCACGACGGTTCATCGCTGGCAAAACCATAATTGACGAAGAGCAGCAAGCTTACTATAAGCAGTGTATGGCTCACCCACACCTCCTTATGCTCCAGGTCGGCATAGTTGTCGCGCAACCACCGCTTGTACTCCATTACGGCTATCGCCATATATACAGTAAAAAGCGTATAGACCGACAGCGTATAGACTATGATAGGGAATATGAAATCGACAGCAGGCAAGGCCATCTGCAATCCTCCGAGTATCACGGTGGGTATCGTGGCAACGGCGAAGGGCCATACTGGTCGGCAGCGGTCTTGAAGCATTGAGAGAAGTGTGCCGGAGAAAGTAACTGTCAACATCACGCAGTCGAGCACGGAAAGAAAAACATAGATGATGGAATGTTTGTCAAAATAACCGGCGAGAAAAAAAAACCAATAACAATGGCCCACGAATGCCACACCAAAGAATGCAGACACCCACCGGCGCAGTCGCACGGGCGGCATGATGTCTGGCGAGATGGCATTACCCTTGCACATTAACATGTAAAGGCACAATATAGCCGCCGTCACCGCTGCACCACCATAGAGCATGAAAAACAATATAGCCTGTGGAGACATATGTTCGGGCATATCCTTTGTATTCTCGTCGCAATTCGTCTGCAAAAGTACAATTATTTTTCAAAAAACGAGCAAACAGACTCTAAAATTCTCGAAAATTTTTCCACTTACTTCGTATTGTCTCGCGGAAAATGTATATCTTTGCAACATCAATCAATAAAGAAGCAATGAACAAGAATGTATTTCTAATGACAACCGCCCTCGTATTTGCGGTCGCACACGGAGCATGGGCACAGGAAGAGGAAGTAGTAAACGCGTATTTCACCACAGGCGAGATGCCTGACATGATGAAGTTCCTGCCTGGACCGCCCGACAGCACGTCGGTGGCATTTATGAACGATGTGGCACGCTACTACTGGGGTAAGGAGATGCGCAATGACCACGAGAGGGCTACTGAGGCTACTCGCGACGCGGTATATGGCCTGAAAACAATCCTCACCGAGTTTGAGGAGGCTTTCGGCATGAAGATCAGCAAGGAAGAGACACCCGAAATCTACAAAGTGCTGCTCGAAGGCACTGCTACCTGTGACAGCATATGCGTCATCCCCAAGCGCAAATACATGCGACGCCGTCCATTCATGGTGTTCAACGAGCCGACACTCTACCCAGAAGACGAGCCGGCACTGCGCAAGAACGGTTCCTACCCGTCGGGCCACACCATACTGGGCTGGAGTTCCGCCCTGCTGATGATGGAAATCAATCCCGACCGTGCCACTGAGATTCTGGCCCGCGGCTATCGCTACGGCGAGAACCGAGTGGTGGTAGGTGCCCACTGGCAGAGCGATACCGATGCCGCCCGAATGGCAGCTTCGGCAGCCTACGCACGTCTGCACACCAGCGAGCGATTCTTGGAGCAAATGAAGAAAGCACGCGAAGAGTACCAGCGGCTGAAGAAGGAGACCACGCCCGCCAATGACTCTACCCGTGGCATCGTCGTCGAGGGAAATCAAAAGGTCGTGAGAAAATAGGAAAATCTGAGGACGGCGAGGTTAGGAATCCGGCTGGGCTTGCGTTCTTGGCTCAGTTGCAGCATCTTCTCGTGGAGCCTCCGTTTCCGTAATATACTCCTCAGAGGCAGTCTCTGTTGCAGGGGCTTCTGTCAATGCTGAAAAGCAGGTTTTACAGATTTCTCTTGTTTCCTTCATACGATAGTACATTCTCTTCCCATGCTTTCAAAAACGCAAGTTGTTCAGGAGTATGGAACCAGTGCTCACCA
>CAMOEW010000041.1 GCA_946612625.1 uncultured Prevotella sp. | reverse complement strand
GAGCCATCTTCTTCACCTTGGCAGGAGCATTGACGCAGTACATACGCTGGATGGGGGCCTGAATCTGGGCATTGAGCGTGAAGTAATAAATAGGTGCAGCCAGTACCAGCACTTCTGCCTCGGCCATCAGTGGATAGAGTTCCTGCATGTCGTCCTTCTGGACGCAGGCGCCATTGCCTTTGTTGTGACAATACTCGCAAGCCAGACAGCCTGCAATCTTCTTGCGCGACACGTTGACCAGCGTCACCTTGTGACCTGCTGCCTCGGCAGCGTTCTTGTACTCTTCCGCCATCCAAGCGGTGTTTCCGTTGGATCTCGGAGAAGCCTGTAAAATAAGAATGTTCATAATCGTATTTGTTTAGTAATCTTCTAAGATTGTTTAATTGTATATGCAGAATTAGCGATAACAGCTTAATAATATCAGGATAGAAATACTAATACTTCCGGAAATTAATCCGGAGGCTATCCGACTGCAGAAACATCGACTCTTCGTTTAACAACAAAATTTTAAACCGTTCGTACGGATGCGTCAATCCCGTGCCACTAAGCGACATAGAGTCGGTCACAGCAATGTCGCCCACCTCACGGTCGGATATGAGTACGTCGAATACGGTCAGACTGTCGCCTGTGTTAATGAAACGACATATATACTCACTTAAGCCGCCAAGATTCCTGCAAGGACGAATATGCAGTATGTCACCTTGAAACGACCATGACATCTGCGAGTTGCTTACGTCAGCACTTTTCCCTGTTGCTATCGTATCCACAGCAGTTGCCTGCCAGAAACCGTCAAGTTCGCCATTGTCGGACGAATGGAGACTGCACGCTGCTGTCATCGCAAGCAATGCCATTGAATAAAATATCTTTCTCATTGTAACTTATTTCCATAATTTCAACAGTCCCGTCTTTGCAACTGTCAGCTGTACGCCAAAGTTGTCACCATATATCTTTCCGCTATCGAAGCTTACTGCTCCTGCCACACGCCAGTTTTGGGGCAAGCGGTAAATTACCTCGCCCATCATACTGAAGTTGTCGCGTGGACTCTGATACATCTCGACATATTGCCCCCACCCTCGCTGCCATGTCGTAAGCAGACGATACGAAAGATTCTCAACAGGATTGCCCATAATGCCGAAGTGCCATGCCTTGAAGCGATTGTTTTTTATTACGATTTTTCCATCGTCGTTATACAGTGGCGAGAGGTAAAGCGGATTGCCCGTCACCATTCCCCAGTGCTGCCATCCGCTCTGTAAATTGTGGTTATAATAATCGTCATTACCCGAGATGTGGGTGTTGCGTAGTTGTGTATGGTCATGATAAACCGGTCCGCTCTGATATTTAGTATAGAGGTATTCCACCACAAAGGTGTTTGCCCATCGCCATTTCTTCATTCTCAGTTCTATACCTATCATCATGTCCTTCAAATCATAACGAAAATAGCGGTTGCGCTCTTTCACATTCCAGTTTTCACCTGTACCATATCCATCGTAGTCGAGAAAGAACATTGACGAGTGGTCTTCGAAAAAATGGTCGGCATAAATACCGAGCGACCATTTTGGATAATCGAAATTCAGACGTGCTACCCAGCTTCCAAGATGGTTGCCCGAATTATTGGTGCTCATGCTGTAATCGGTAGCATCGGAGCCACCTGTAGTGAAGGCTTTCAACGCTCCTTTCAAACCTCCCTGATTCACGGTAATGCTTTCCATGCCATTCTCAAACACATGACTTTTGCCACCGAATTGACATGCCATTTCCAGCCCTAACTCAAGAGTAATATTCTTCGGTCCGATGCGAATATAGCCAGCCTTGCTGTGGTAAAGCCCGCCCTCAACATATCTCGACTGTCTCTGAGTGAAATCCTCCTGCCACTTGCCGTCAGTATATTTGCCGTATGCTATATGACCTTTGATTCCTACCCAACGACGTAGTCCGGGAATATTCCAATAGTCAGGAAGAGAGATACGTACCTGTGGTACAGGACGTGAGTTGATGCCCAGTGTCTGCGAGCCACTGCTCAACGACTGATTTTTCAGTTCCATTGGAAATTCCTTGGCACCTACGGTAAGCACGCCCTTCAGCCATCGCAGTTCTCCATAGAGCTGATGTATATAGAATGGTGCGGTATGTCTTACGGCTCCCACGAGATCCACTCCATAACCAATACCCCATTTACGGCCGTAATCGACACTTAGGGCTCGGCTTACGCCAGCCTTCAGAAAAGCACTATTGGGATGGATTGAGCTGAGCCCGTATCTGTTGGCATTCAACCACAAGGGCGAATGGTCTCCACCACCGAGAGTAGTCTGCATTTCTACATTATATGTCAGCGAATCCAATGGCTGTAACACCTCAGCATTACCTTTCACCATTTGACTATACATTATTAATATAATAGCAGAAATACGATATTTCATTGTTTACAGATTTATTTATGGCTACAAAGATAATACAAATTTTTAAAACTGAGAACTTTTTTAGGGAAATTCCTCTCTGTGTTTAGGGAAAATCCCTTGTATAGGCTGAAAAAAAAGCTGAACTTTGCAATGACAAATAAAAAAAGAATGTTTAACAATTAAAACCATACAGCTATGAAGAAGATGATGATAACCCTGATGGCAATGTTTACGATAGTGACAAATGCTGTCGCCATGAGTTTCGAGCAGGCTCGCGAGCAGGCATTGTTCCTCACCGACAAGATGGCCTATGAGCTGAACCTCACCGACGAACAATACGAGGCCGCCTACGAGATTAATCTCGACTATCTGATGGGTGTTACAAGTTACGACGATGTATATGGAACATATTGGGAGCGCCGCAATCTCGACCTTAGCTATATACTGCTCGACTGGCAGTGGAAAGCTTTCTGTGCAGCATCATATTTCTATCGTCCATTATACTGGGATGGAGGCTACTGGCATTTCGGCATCTATGCTCGCTATCCGCAGCGCACTCTCTTCTATTTCGGACGTCCGGCATTCTACGTAACCTACAATGGAGGGCACAGCTGGCATGTTCACGGAGGGCTGGGTTACTACCACGGACACCGTCACCACTACCGCCCCGTTGCCCACCATACTTATCGTGGTATGCGCGACCATTTTGATAACAGACGTCATATAGGAAACCGCACATACGGTAATCACCACGGTGGAAACCACACATACGGCAATAACCATCTCGGAAACAATGCACATGGTAATAACCATTTCGGAAAACGCAACTATGGCAACCACAACGACCATACTTATGGTGGCACCACGTCGCCGAGAACAGACAATAGAGGTACAACTCCGAGCGCCATCACGACGACGAACCACACGACAAGTAATTTTGGCAGCGCACGCAGTGCAGGCAACTTTAATTCCGCACGCAGTACGAGTAGATTTGCTGCCAGGGGCAGTGTCAATAGTGCAAGAGTCAGTACTCGTAGCATGGGGGCATTCAACACGGGAGGCGCTCGCAGCGTAGGCTCGCTAAGTGCAGGCAGCAGCACCCGTGCCACAGGTTCATTTGGCAGCGCACGTAGTAGCGGGACCTTAAGCAGCGCACGTAGTGGCGTGACCTTAAGCAACGCACGCGGTACTGGGTCATTCGGTGGGGCTCACAAGTGAGCTTACAATTCCAGAATTCTCACTTCTGCATTCTGCATCCGCTGCACCTCGTTCATCTTTTTCCCGAGATAAACCGCTTGAATAGCTTTATTTATAATTCCATGCCCCACGGCGAGTACTGTCTCACCGTGGTGTTTTTCCTTTATCCACTCTATGAACTCCGACGCTCGCTTCAAGAGATTGTCAAGCGTCTCGATATCGTCAGGCCACACCTCATGTTCCAGGTCGGGAATATACCTTCCGGTAAACCCTCCCCAATCGCGCTCTCTCAGCATTGCTGTCGTCTCGACGTCGAGGCTATGCCTGATTGCTATCACCTCAGCCGTATCAACAGCACGCGCAAGGTCACTTGCAACAATGGCATCCAGATGTATTCCGGCTAATTCAACAGCCAGCATTTCAGCCTGTTTGATGCCGTTTGCCGTGAGTTTGCCCTGTGTCTGTCCTTGGATTATACAGTTCACATTGTCAACGGTTTCTCCGTGTCTTACCAAATATAACTTTGTCAAAGTGTCTGTTTATTAGGAAAAAAACAAAAGCGCATGCAAAAGTAGTGAAAAAAGTTGGAAGAACGGCAGAATTTTCGTATTTTTGCAGAAAATAAACGTTCGATATAATGAAACAAATATTCCAAAGCTCTATTTTCCGCGCCGTATGTTCAATTGTTATCGGTGCTATGTTGATAAAATACCCTGGCAGTACCGTAATGTGGATCACTATCGCCATCGGCATTCTGTTTCTGCTTTCAGGAGTGATTGCCTTAATCACATACATCTATGCCTGCCGAACAGCCAGCGAATACACCATTACCGACACTTCGGGCAATATCATCAGCGGCGGTCAGCCCACATTCCCCATCGTCGGGCTGGGGAGCATTATCCTCGGAGCACTTCTCAGTTTCAAACCTGACGTATTTATCACCGGACTGATGTACATTCTCGGTTCGTTGCTTATTCTCGGGGCTTTGGGACAGTTTCTCAGTCTCATCAGTGCCCGTCGCTATGGCAGTGTACCTTTCTTTTTCTGGATTTGTCCTTCATTGATATTTATCTCCGGACTCTACGTAATGTTCCAGCCTATGGAGACAGCAGGCATTCCGATGCTCATTCTCGGATGGTGCTGTTTACTCTATGGCGTGGCCGAGATTCTCAATGCGGTAAAGATATATCAACTCAGAAAGAAGATTGTCTCTACTACTGCTGAGCCTGAGGTTCTCCCTGAACATCCTTCAGAATCCTAACCGCCTCGTCGATAGTATTTACCTTTGTTATCACCATCGATCGCTTCCCCCTCACTTCTCTGAAGTTGCAGCGTCTGGGATACCGTGCCACGTATGTGATAATTCTTTCGAAAGCTTCACTATTATAGAACGGGCTATCGGCATTCGATACGAAATACATCACCATCTGCCTTTGCTTCAGCAGTATTCGCTCGCATCCAAGCTCCTTTCCCATCCTTCGCAGCGGTACCACCTTCAACAATTCCTCAGACGCTTGCGGTAACTTTCCGAAACGGTCGAGCAGCCGATTGCGGTATCGTTCCACCTCGTCGTCGGTTTTCAGACCGTCGAGTTCTCGGTACAGCAACATCCGCTCGCTGTCGCTCGGCACGTATCGTTCCGGGAAGAACAGTTCCATATCACTGTCGAGCGTGCAGTCAGTAACGAATCCGTGCTGACGATCCATAGCTGCTACTTCTCTGCGTTGCGTCTGCCTTGTGGTGGCCGTTGCCTTGGGATTCTCATTTATCAGCTCCACCACAGCCTCGTTCAGTATCTTCAGGTATGTCTCATAACCAAGGTCTGCAATGAATCCGCTCTGTTCAGCTCCGAGCAGATTTCCTGCTCCCCTGATGTCAAGATCCTGCATGGCGATGTTTATCCCACTTCCCAAGTCACTGAAGTTTTCGAGAGCCTCTAACCGTCGGCGTCCGTCAACGCTGAGCGATGCAAGTGGTGGTGCAAGCAGATAGCAAAACGCCTTCCGGTTGCCACGTCCCACGCGTCCTCTCATCTGATGCAAGTCTGAAAGTCCAAAGTTCTGTGCAGCGTTAATGATTATTGTGTTTGCATTTGGTATGTCGATGCCATTCTCAACGATGGTCGTCGAGAGTAGCACGTCGTAGTCGTAGTTCATGAAGTCGAACACGATTTTTTCCAGCTCTTCTGGTTTCATCTGTCCGTGTCCTATTGCCACCCTTGCGTCGGGCACATATTTGTGTATCATGTCAGCAATGCGCTGCAGGTCGTTGATGCGATTGTTCACGAAAAACACCTGTCCATTTCTGCTCATCTCGAAATTGATGGCATCAGAAATCACATCTGCACTGAAAGTGTGTATTTCCGTCTGTATCGGATATCTATTGGGCGGCGGGGTCTGTATCACACTTAAGTCGCGTGCTCCGAGCAACGAGAACTGTAGAGTGCGCGGAATCGGCGTTGCGCTCATTGTGAGCGTGTCAACGTTGGTCTTCATCTGACGCAGTTTCTCTTTTGTCGATACGCCGAATTTCTGTTCCTCATCGATAATAAGCAACCCCAGATCCTTGAACTTCACGTTTTTCCCGATAATCTTATGTGTACCGATGAGTATGTCGATTTTTCCCTCTGCCAGGTCGTGCAGTATCTCCGTTGTCTGCTTTGCCGTGCGTGCTCGCGAGAGATAGTCAACTCTTACCGGCAATCCTTTCATTCGGTTGCTGAAGGTCTGATAGTGCTGATATGCCAGCACAGTTGTAGGCACGAGCACAGCTGTCTGCTTCGAATCGCATGCAGCCTTAAATGCAGCTCTCACCGCCACCTCGGTTTTTCCGAATCCCACGTCGCCGCATACCAATCTATCCATAGGCTGCTGACGTTCCATGTCGGCTTTTACGTCGTTGGTGGCTTTGAGCTGATCTGGAGTATCCTCATACAGGAAGCTTGCCTCCAGCTCGTTCTGCAAATAAGAATCGTGGCTGAATGCAAATCCCTGCTGCTGGTGGCGTGCAGCATATAGTTTTATCAAGTCGCGTGCAATGTCCTTAAGTTTCTTTTTCGTACGCTCCTTCATCTTCTCCCACTGCCCTGTGCCGAGTGTTGAGAGTCGCGGCGGCGTTCCTCCGTCCTGACTTTTGTACTTGCTCACCTTGTGAAGAGAGTGTATGCTCACATAAATCGAGTCGCCGTTCTGGTAGAGTATTTTAATCATCTCCTGATACGTTGTCTCGCCTGTCTGCGGTGATGTTATAGGCATACGCACCAGTCCTCCGAACTTTCCTATCCCATGGTCCACATGTACCACAAAGTCACCTGGTTCAAACTGCTGTATCTCTTTCAGCGTGAGTGCCACCTTGCCTCCTCGGGCTTTGTCGCTTTTGAGATTGTATTTATGGAAACGGTCGAAAATCTGGTGGTCGGTAAACAGACAAAGTTTCAAGTCATTGTCCACGAATCCCTCGTGCAATGTTTTGCTCACCGGCATGAAGTCCATCTGCAGAATCTCCTTCAGTCGTTCCTGCTGCTTGGCGCTGTCAGCCAGTATGTAAAGCCTATATCCCCGACTGGCGAAGTCGCCGAACGACTGTTTCATAATCTCGAAGTTCTTGTGGAACAACGGTTGCATGCTGATACCGAAGTCGATGGTTACATCGGGATTGCTGCGATGACGGTGTCCAAGCTCAATCATTCTGAAATTGAGCGCTGCAGCTGAGAACAGCTGTCCTGTAATCAGCTGAGTTTCTTTCTGCATCTCAGCCCTTATCTGCTTCTGCTCCATTTCGGTGGCTCCTTCTAAGCGCTCTGCCAGTGCCTGCGACGAGAAACCATCGTTATACACATTATCTATCTGTTCACGCACAAAGAGGAAGTCTTTCATCACGAGTATAGTGTCGCCCGACATGAATTTCAGCAGCGGCACACGATTTTCTGTCATCTGCTTCAGTTCGGGAACGATCTCTATTCTGTTCCTTCGCTCTTTCGATAACTGGCTATCCACCTCGAACGTCCGTATGCTGTCGATGTCATCGCCGAAGAAATCCACTCGGAAAGGAAATTCCGAGTTATACGAGAAAACGTCGAGTATGCTTCCTCTGAGTGCGAACTGCCCCGGTTCATACACGTAGTCCACTTCTCTGAACCCGTATTCACGCAGTGTCTCTGTCACCTCGTTCACATCAATGGTTTCACCAGTATTCAGCGGCAGTGTACGCTCGTCGAGCTGCTGTTTCGACACCACAAGTTCGGCTATCGCCTCGGGATAGGTAATGATGTAGAGTTGAGAATTGCGATCTGGCTGTTGACCATTGGCTGCTATGGCCGTAAGTGTTTCTGTTCTTAGAATCTCGTTGGCAGCATCCTTCTGCCCGTATTTCACAGCCCTCTTATAGCTCGAGGGGAAGAAGTACACATTGGCACCTTCTCCCATTATCTGGCACAGGTCGTGGTAGAAATATCCGGCCTCGTCAGCATCCTGCATGATGAAGAGCATGGTTTCCTTACGCTTCTCGCTCAACGACGCAAAGAGCATCGGAGCCGACGATGCCTGCAGACCCTGCAGGAAGACAGTCTTTACCGACTTCTTGTTCAGTTCTTTCACCAGTTTCTCCACCTTCGGCGAGTGGGCATATAGCTTCTCTAAATCCCTTATATCCATTTTCAGCCCGCAAAAGTACTAACTTATCGGCAATTATCCAAAAAAAGACAGGCTAAAGTTTTGTGCATTCGTCTTTTTTGTTTACCTTTGCGCAATTAAAAACGACTATCATCAAACAAAACCGCAGACCACCATGTACGAAAGCGACAGCATTGTAATCATCCCCACCTATAACGAGAAAGAGAACATCGAGAAAATCATCCGTGCGGTGTTCTCGCTCGAGAAGTGTTTCCACATCCTTGTCATCGACGACGGCAGTCCCGACGGCACTGCAGCCATCGTCAAGGGCATGATGTCACACATCGAATTTGCCGACCGTCTATTCATTCTTGAACGTAGCGGCAAACTCGGTCTTGGCACAGCATATATCACAGGTTTCAAGTGGGCGTTGGAGCATCGCTACGAGTATATCTTCGAAATGGATGCCGACTTCAGCCACGATCCCAACGACCTGCCTCGCTTGTATTCCGCCTGTCACGACGACGGCTACGACTTGGCCATTGGCAGCCGTTACGTCAGCGGTGTCAATGTGGTCAACTGGCCTATTGGCCGTGTGCTCATGTCGTATTTCGCATCAAAGTATGTGCGTATGATTACTGGATTCCAAGTTCACGACACTACAGCGGGTTTCAAGTGTTACAAGCGTCGCGTTCTTGAGACAATCGAGCTCGACAAGGTTCGTTTCAAGGGTTATGCTTTCCAGATAGAAATGAAGTTCACGGCCTATAAGATTGGCTTCCGCATCAAGGAGGTACCGGTCATCTTCGTTAACCGCCGTGAGGGAACGTCAAAAATGAGCGGCGGAATCTTCGGCGAGGCATTCTTCGGAGTGATGCGGCTGCGCTGGGACGGCTGGACGCGCAAATATCCCACTCCGAAATCATAATTTTATTGATCCGGATTTTCTACGAATCCCTGATATTCCGGCTCCAATGCCGACATAACGCTGTCATAGCTTTGGTTCAGCGTAGCCTGTACATTTTCTGGACCCTTACCAACGGGATATACCGGCTGGTGAATGGTCAGCCTCAGCGGATGCCATGTCACGAAATGACAGTCACGTGTGCGCGGCATCACGTCAAAGGCTCCGTTGATGGTAAGCGGAACTACCGGCAACTGTAGTTCATCGGCAAGAGTGAACGCTCCTTTGTTGAAACGTCCCATGTGGCCAGTGAATGTGCGTGCTCCCTCGGGAAACACCATTACACTGCAGTTGCCCTCGTCGAGAATACGGCGAGTGTTCTCATACATGCGCCTCACTGCACCCACGCCTCGTCTGTCAACGAAAATCTGGTGCGACTTGCGGCATGCATATCCCACGAATGGTATGTTTCCAAGTTGGTATTTCATCATCCATTTGAAGTTCATGCCAAGATAGCCATATACCAAAAAGATGTCGAAAGCACCCTGATGGTTGGCCACGAAGACATACGACTGGTTGGGTTCAAGATTCTCACGTCCCTCAACCTTTACTGGAAGTAGAAATACGCGCGTTATCACCTTTGCCCACCATCGCCCAGGATAATATCCCCAGAAGTGTGGATTGCCGACGGTGGTGCCAATACCTACCTCAATAGCGGTGACAATAGTTGCAATGACTGTCACGGGCAAAGCCACGACCACCTGATATATGCGATACAGAATTCTAATCATTGTTTTTCTGTTTTATGAAGTGTCAGCACTACAATCTCGCCGGGCATGTTAAAACGGAAGGGAACCAATGCTCCTACACCCGTTGTTACATATAGAGTGCGCTGGCGACCCATTGAATCACCTTCAGTGTAGAACCCTCCCCATTCACGTCCGAGCAGCGACAGAGGCGACCATCCGAAGAGTGAGAACTGGGCTCCGTGAGTATGTCCACTGAGCGTCAGCTGTGCATGCGTGCCTGGGATTACCTTCTCACGCCAGGCTACGGGATCGTGGGTAATCATTAGTATGAAGCGGCTTGAGTCCACACCCTCTACGGCTTTCCGCACATCACCGCGCTTTGGCGACCTTGCAAGATCACCCCAGTTCTCGGTGCCGGCAATGATGATTGAATCACCATCGCGCACAATACTGCGATGACTATTGTTTAACAGCGTCCATCCCATGCTCTTCTGGAGCTTGACCACCTCACGGCAGTTTGCCGTCTTGATAGCCTCGTCAGCCTCGATATATTCAGCATAGTCGTGGTTGCCCAGTACCGAGAACACCCCGTCGCGGGCCTTCAGGGTTGACAGCAGTTCAATATGCGGATAAATCTCCGTGGGTTCGACATTCATTAGGTCGCCGGCAAATATGATGGCATCGCTGTGCTGTGCATTGATGCTGTCAACTGTCTTGCGCAGGAAACCGTTGTCCGTCTTGTCATACGTTCCCACATGAGCATCTGCAAACAGCGTTACAGTGTAGCCTTCGAACTGCGATGGAATGTCGGGAGAACTGTAGTCGATATGCTTTACCACAAGCTGGCTCGTACCCGGAAAGAAACCCATGTAGGCCACAATCCACAGTAGCAGCACAAATATTACGCCAACGAGGTTGCCCCAATTGTAGCGTCCTTTCACCATATGCTTCACTCCCCACCCTATCATCGAACAAACTACGTAGATGCACTTTGGCACCACGAAGAATCCCACAAGAACGAGGTAGGCAAAAAGCAGCAGCTTGTTTGATGGTGCGAAGCCTGGCTGCAGTGCGAGAAACACGGTGTAGCCCATCATTGCCACACTTGCAAAAAACGACATTGTCAGGCTTAGTGGTATGCGCCGTCTATGCTCCTTATGCGGCAGTCGCCACCAGAGGAACACCTCTGGCAGGATGATTAGCAGCAGCATGGGTATAAGAATTCTCTCAATCATAGATCGGATTACATTATAAACTTTCGCATTAAAAATTCCGGCACTCCACGGCGGTGTGCATAGTCGGCAATCTGGTCGTCGCCGATGGAACCGAGGTCGAAATATTGTGCCTGTGGATGGCTGAACATCAGTCCGCTGACACTGGCATGTGGTTTCATCGCACCGCTCTCGGTGAGGCGAATGCCGATAGCATCCATATGGAGGATGTCGTTGAGCACGAAGTTAAAACTCATGTCGGGCAGCGACGGATAACCTACTGCTGGGCGTATGCCCTGAAATCTCCCAGCAAGAATGTCTGCCACAGCAAGGTTTTCATCTGGGGCATAGCCCCAAATTTCGATGCGCACCTTTAAATGTATATAGTCGGCCATTGCTTCAGCCAGACGATCGGCAAGCAGTTGCATCATCAAACGCTCATAGTCATCAGAGGCGAAGTCGGTCTCCATGCCTATATCCACTGATGTGGCAAAGAGTCCTATATGGTCAGTCATGCCACTCTCCTTCGGACGAATGAAATCTGCAAGCGAGAGGCACGGACTTCCCGTCTGCTGTCTCAACATCGGCAGCCGCTGTCCTCCGCCGAGCACGATGTCGTCACCGTCGCTCACGGCTTCGTGCAGTTCGAAGAGTGCATAGGCATGGTATCGCCCTTCTATGCTCTCAAGCCGCTGCATGGCCTCTGTCCTTATTCGCTGCCGCCCTTCGCTGTCGTGCACCTGCCACGCATGGTAGAAGTATGGCCAGTTGATATATGGCAGCAACTCGTGTATGTCAGACCTGAACCTCATCTGAAACGTATTTCCTCACCAATATATTGGTCGTCAACCTTGCCGTCTGCATACACTGTATGTCCGTTACAGAGCGTGCGCTCGACACGCCACCTATATGTATGCCCCTCCATCGGACTCCATCGGCACTTGCTCAGTATGCAGTCGCGGCCGACAGTCCATGGCGAGCCTGGTCGCACAACGACAATATCGGCTTTGTAGCCCTCACGTAGGAATCCGCGCCCGTTGACGCTGAAGAGCCGTGCGGGATTGTGACACATCAGCTCTACCATCTTTTCGACGGTGAGCACGTGCTCGTCGGTGAGTTCGAGCATTGTGACGAGCGAGAACTGTATCATGGGCATTCCCGACGCAGCTTTGCAACATCCCCCTTGCTTCTCTGAAATCAGATGTGGAGCATGGTCGGTGGCCACGGTGACTATCGTACCGTCGCTCAGCGAACGGCGCAGCAATTCGCGGTCAACAGGTGTTTTTATCGCCGGGTTTACCTTAATAAGTGCGCCCAGTCTCTCATGGTCGAGATTGGTGAAATAAAGATGACCCACAGTCACCTCTGCGGTAATCAAAGGATCCGCTGACGAGCCTCCGGCGTATTGGGCAATTAAGTCCAGCTCCTCGGCCGTTGATATATGTGCAATGTGCAGTCGTGAACGATGCTTCACTGCCAGCTCCACGGCAAGCCGCGTGCTCTCAACACATGCCTCCTCCGAACGTATCATTGCGTGTAGCATCACGTCGGGGTCGTCGCCGTAGCCCTGCTTTGCCGTTTCCATATTGGCATTGATAATAGCGGTATCTTCGCAGTGTGCCATCAGCGGCAACGGTGCAGTCTTGAAAATGCGTTCCAGGCTTTCTCGCCTGTCAACGAGCATATTGCCCGTTGATGAGCCCATAAACAGTTTTATTCCCGGTATGCGGTGGATATCAAGACTGCCGAATGTCGCGGCATTGTCGTTGGTGGCTCCGTAGAAGAACGAGTAGTTGACGTGGCTCTTCTTTCGTGCCGTGCAGAATTTCTCGTTGAGAGCTTCCAGTGTTGTAGTCTGCGGAACAGTGTTTGGCATGTCGAAGTATGTAGTCACTCCGCCTGCCGCTGCCGCACGGCTCTCGCTGTCGATGTCTGCCTTTGCGGTAAGGCCAGGCTCTCGGAAGTGCACGTGCTCGTCGATTACTCCCGGCAAAACGAGACATCCCGAAGCATCAATCGTTTCGTCGAAAGATGTTCCGGGAAGTTCGTCACCTTGTTTTGTTACCGCTATTATTCTATCGTCTTCAATGACTATCGCGCCGTTGAAGCACTTGCCTTCGTTGACTATCGTACCCCCTTTTATCAGTGTCTTCATTTTTCGTCTCCCATTCCTTGAAGTCTCTGTTCGTTCTCATGCGCCGCCTTGAGGTATTCCACGACATAGGGGTCGCTCTTGAATGTCTCTGAGGCCTTGCTCATGATATATTCGATCTGTGGGGTCAGTATCGGATAGCGGTATTGGCTCGTTATCATCATAAACACTCCCGGTCCGAGCACGTTGTCGTAGTTTGCCTCGATGAACTTCGTGACCAGGGTATCCTCGTCGTGTGCAATCTTTGCAGCCTCGGCATTGATTTTGGCGTTGATGATGTCTTCATCGATACCGTCAAGTATCATCTGGTTCTGCTTATGTCCCAGCTCGCTCATTTGGTTCATCAGCCTATTGTGCTTCTCGAGAAACTGATATAGCTTTGCATTGAGCGGAGTTCCTTCCACCGTCTGGTCATCGCTGTCGAGTTTTATTTTAATTTCGCCTTGTTCAAGCACCACAGGCAAAATGCTTTGGTCGTCCATATAGAGATTAGCCATACGCACGGTGTCAAGCACGCCCGAGAAACTGAACTGTCCGTGAACCACTTCACACGAGTCGATACTTGTCAGTTCCCGGTCTTTGATTGCCTTTAAGTAAAGTTTGCTGCCGTCAAGAGATGCAACCGTCGAAGCACCCTGCACATTATATGTTTCTGCGCACGATGTGAAAGCCGCTGTAACGAGGATTGCACTTAAGAGTTTGTTCATACATCAATTATTTTCACGGCAAATATACAACGATATATTGAACCACGAAAAAAAATTTATGCTATTTAAAACAAATCACGGGGATTTTAGAGTTTTTTTTCTTTTGACAACTCATTATCGATACGGTGTGTGGCATAAACCTGCAATATAGCAGCCACCATGAGCAGCACAACCCAGTTGTTGTGCACATACATCAGATAGTTGACAATGTTCAGTCCGAAGAAATTCGATTGGCTGGCAAACATCATAAGTGCAGCGACAAGAAAGAGCACATCGCTGATGATAATCATGCGTCGCAGGCGACGCACCACGAAACTATGGCCCTCATATCGCTGTTGCAACTGCATTGCCACATATAGTATTGCACCCACGGCAAAGACGTATGGCGACCACCCCGTCTGCAACATGCTGGCAGCGGCACCAATCACCATCAGTACTCCACCAAGGAGAAAAACCATGCTCTGTATTCTGCTAAGCTCTTTCATATTTACAGGTGAGGCGACGCGTGCGGACAGACTACCGCTCTATATCGTCGTAGAATACGAAGATGTCCTCGTCGTCGGCTTTCATGAAGTAGCGCTCTCTGGCAATCTTCTCTATCGCCTTAGGGTCGCGTGCCAGTTCCTCCAGCCGCATTTCGTTTTGTTTGTGGATGTCGTTATATTTCACTATCTCGCTGTTCAGCTCACTTATTTTCTGCTGATTCAGCACATGCTGATAGATGCTGTTCTCGTCGATAAACCCGATGAAAGCGACTGCAAATACAACCACCACGCTGTATTTCAATAACCTTGAATGCACTATCCTGCCGAAAAAGTCTGCCATTCGCTTCATAACGTCGTTCTGTTTCGGCTGCAAAGTTAATGCAAATAGCAGACAATACAAAATAAAAAGAGACATTTTTTTTGCCGTTCGACATTTTTTTCCTACCTTTGCATTCCATATTTCAAACAAAATGTATCTGATATAAAAATGGAAGAATATATCGTTTCGGCACGGAAATACCGTCCGCTGACGTTCGACACCGTTGTTGGCCAGTCAGCCCTGACCACCACGCTGAAGAACGCCGTTCGCAGCGGCAAGCTGGCCCATGCCTATCTGTTCTGTGGCCCGCGTGGCGTTGGAAAGACCACGTGCGCCCGCATCTTCGCCAAGGCCATCAACTGCCTCTCTCCGACAGCCGATGGCGAGGCGTGCAACGAGTGCGAGAGCTGCCAGGCGTTCAACGAGCAGCGCTCATACAACATCTTCGAGCTCGATGCCGCCAGCAACAATTCGGTGGAGCACATCAAGACTCTGATGGAGCAGACGCGCATACCGCCGCAGGTGGGACGCTATAAGGTGTTCATAATCGACGAGGTGCACATGCTCTCCACGGCAGCGTTCAACGCGTTTCTCAAGACACTGGAAGAGCCGCCCTCGCACGTTATCTTCATCCTTGCCACCACCGAGAAGCACAAGATTCTGCCCACCATCCTGAGCCGGTGTCAGGTCTATGACTTCGAGCGCATGACCGTTCGCGGCACCATCGACCACCTTAAGATGGTGGCCGAGAAAGAGGGCTTCAGCTATGAGGACGAAGCACTGGCTGTGATTGCAGAGAAGGCCGACGGCGGTATGCGCGACGCTCTCTCGATCTTCGACCAGGCAGCCAGTTTCTGCCAAGGCAACATCACATACCAGAAGGTGATCGAAGACCTCAACGTGCTCGACAGCGAGAACTACTTCAGCATCATCGACTATGCCCTCGACAACAAGGTAAAGGAGATTATGGTGTTGCTCAACAACATCATCAACAAGGGATTCGACGGCGGACTGCTCGTTCAAGGGCTTGCGCGTCACGCTCGCAACGTGCTCATGGCAAAAGACGCACAGACGCTGCCGCTGCTCGAGGTGAGCGAACAGCAGAAACAGAAATACCAGTCGCAGGCAGCCAATGCGAAGTGCAGTGCGCAGTTTCTGTATCAGGCGTTGCGGCTGATGAACCAGTGCGACATCAACTACCGCCAGTCGTCCAACAAACGGCTGCTTGTAGAGCTGACGCTCATCGAAATAGCGCAAATCACCCAGCCCGACGACAGCGAAAGCGCGGGGCGCCGCCCTGCACGACGTTTAAAATCCCTGTTCCGAAATATCATACACACATCTCAGCCACGAAAGGTAGCTCCGCAGGTGGCTCCGGCTGAGAACAAGACCGCAACGCCATCAGCGACAACGCAGCAACCGGCAGCACACGCCACGGTGAACGTTGCCACGACGACCTATTCACCCACTAACCGTCCGCAGCTGAAGCAATCCATCGGACAGTCGTGGAATGCCATACGCCAGCGTGCCAACGCGCCTAAGAACGTCATAGCGTCAGGATTCGAGTCTCCGCAGACTGACGACATTCCGAAGAAGAACAAGGCATTCAGCCAGGAAGACGTAGAATACCAGTGGATGTCGATGTGCAACCGTATGCCGCAGAACCTGAGCGGCATTGCCACCCGAATGAAAAACATGAACCCTCGCATCACCGAGTTCCCCAACGTCGAGGTATTGGTCGAGAACAAGATTTTCCTCGAAGAGATGGAAAAAATCAGGGGCAGCATCTGCAACACGCTTCGAAAATACCTTGAAAACCAAGACATAGAACTAACTCTGCGGCTTGCCGAACACAACGAGCAAGTGAAGATCCTGACACGCCGCGAACAGTATGAAGAGATGGAGAAATCTAATCCTGCCATTGCCAAGCTGCGTGAGATGCTCGATCTTGAGCTTGCATGATTAAACCTTTCTGCTCCTACTTCGTCTTAAGAACATCGAACATAAAAAAAGACGAAGATAAATGAAGAATATCCTACTCACGCTCGTCGCCTTTCTTGCGACGACAACAATGCTTGCACAGCGAACGATTTCAGGAAAAATAGTTGAGAAAGACTCACATGAGCCTGCCGTTCAGACTACCGTAGCACTGCTCACTCCCGACAGCACAATGGTGGGCAATACGCTCACCGGCAACGACGGGCAATTCAGTATCACAGCCAAGCAAGACGGCAGGTATCTGCTGAAGGTAAGCTACGTAGGATTCACCGACCTTTACCGCTATATCACCGTCAAGGACAACAAGCCCGTTGCTCTCGGCACCGTCACCATCGCCCCTGATGCCGTGCTGCTGAAGGAAACCACCGTCACCGGCCATGTAGCCAAAGTGACGCTGAAGGAAGACACCTTTATATATAATGCAGCCGCCTACCGCACTCCCGAAGGCTCGGTCATCGAGGAACTGGTGAAGAAGCTGCCCGGAGCCCAGGTGTCCGACGACGGAACCATCACCATCAACGGCAAGCAGGTGAAGAAGATCAAGGTCGATGGCAAGGAGTTCATGACCGGCGACACTCAGACAGCACTGAAGAACCTCCCCACGAGCATCGTTGACAAGGTGAAAGCCTACGACGAGAAGAGCGACCTGGCTCGCATCAGCGGCATCGACGACGGCGACGAATCCACGGTGCTCGACTTCGGCATCAAGCCCGGTATGAATCGTGGCACATTCACCAACAACGACATTGCCTACGGCACCGACAAGCGCTATGCCGCCCGTCTGATGGGAGCGAAATTCACCAGCAGCTTCCGCCTCATGGCAATGGCCAATGCCAACAACGTCAACGACCAGGGCATGGCCGGCGGCGGCGGCATGGGTCGCTTCGGCGGCGGCCGGCAGGGACTTTCGGCCAGCAAGATGGCAGGCGTGAACATGAACTACGAGAAGCGCAACGTGATAAAGCTCGACGGAAGCATACGCTGGAACCACCGCGACGGCGATGCCTGGAGCAAGACATCGAGCGAGAACTTCGTCAACACGCGCGGGTCGTTCTCTAACAGCCAGAACCAGAACTACAGCCGTTCAAACAGTTGGAACGCACAGATGCGCTTAGAGTGGACTCCCGACACGATGACAAACATCATGTTCCGCCCAACCTTCTCCTACGGCAGCAACGACGGGCTGTCGCACTCCGAATCGGGCACATTCAACGAAGATCCGTATAAATACGTTACCGACCCACTCTCGGCCGACGCACTGCTTCAGCTGTCAGCCATCGACTCCATACTCGTCAACTTCCGCGAGAACTCAGGACTCAGCTACAGCGACAACACCCGCGTGGGAGGAATGCTGCAATTGAACCGCAAGCTCAACTCGAAGGGGCGCAACGTAACCGTGCAACTCAACGGCAACATCAGCGACACTGGAAGCAAGTCGCTATCCACCAACTACGTCCATCTGTTCCAGATAAAGTCGAGACTCGACCCTCTGTCCGACTCTATCTATACCACCAACCGCTTCAACCTGACACCGCAGAAGAGCTACAGCTACAACGTTCGCGCCACCTACAGCGAACCCATTGCCAAGGCCACGTTCCTTCAGATGAGCTACCGCTTCGAGTTCACCCACACCAAGAGCGACCGCAAGACCTACGACTTCAGCAAGCGCACCGACGGCTCGATATGGGACATGTCTGACGTCGCAGCCGACTTCCGCCAGTGGGACAACTATCTCATTCAGCTCTACCCCAACACCTATATGGATTACGAGGACGCGCTACTGAGCCGTTATTCCGAGTATAAGAACTACAACCACTCGATAGAACTGATGCTACGCATCATCCGCCAGAAATACAACTTCAACGTCGGTGTGAATTTCATGCCGCAGAAATCGCACTACACACAAAACTACCGTGGCATCGCCGTCGATACCGTGCGCTCGGTGTTCAACTTTACCCCCACCGCCGACTTCCGCTACAAGTTCTCACGCCAGCACCAGCTGCGCTTCACCTACCGTGGTTCGTCGAGCCAACCGAGTATCACCGACCTGCTCGACATCACCGACGACTCAAACCCTCTGAACATCACCAAGGGAAACCCGGGCCTGAAGCCCTCGTTCACCAGCCGTCTGAACCTGCGCTACAACAACTACATCCAGAGCCACCAGCGATTCATTGCCGCCAACGTAAACTTCAACACCACGCAGAATTCCATCTCACGCATGGTTACATACAACGACTCTACCGGCGGACGCGTGACACAACCGATGAACATCAACGGCAACTGGAACATCGGCGGCAACTTCATCTTCAACACCGCAATCGACTCGTCGGGCTACTTCAACGTCAACACAACCACCGACATCTCGTATAATAACAATGTAGGCTACCTGCAGGTTGACCGCACGTCAGACTCTCAGAAGAACACCGTGAGGCAGTTTGTCCTGGGCGAGCGTCTGGCTGCCAGCTACCGCAACGACTGGATAGAGTTTGAGGTGACGGGAGCCTTCACCTTCAATCACGCCCGCAACGCACTTCAGCCCACCGCCAACCTCGACACATGGCAGTATTCCTACGGTTTCAACACCAATATCCAGCTGCCGTGGAAGATGACCCTCTTCACGTCGATGGCAATGAACAGCCGCCGTGGCTACAACGACGAGTCGATGAACACCAACGAGCTTATCTGGAACGCTCAGATTTCGCAGAGCTTCCTCAAGGGTAGTCCGCTGACGCTGTCGCTTCAGTTCTACGACATATTGAAGCGCCAGAGCAATATCAGCCGCTCTATCTCGGCCATGAGCCGCAGCGACACCGAGTATAACGCCATCAACAGCTACGCCATGCTCCACGTTATCTATCGCATGAACCTCTTCGGTTCGAAGGAGGCTCGCCAGAACATGCGCCGCTTCGGAGATGGATTCGGCGAGGGCTTCGGAGGCGGCCGTGGAGGTAACCGTGGAGGTCGTGGCGGCGGCTTCGGAGGAGGTCGTGGCGGCGGTGGCTTCGGAGGTCCGAGATAAGTGAGACCTAAAAAAAATTGAGGTTAATATCTGTAAACTCCAAATTATTCAGAAAAAAATTCTGTCGAACATTTTTCTTTAAACAGAAAATACCATCGTTCGGAACAACGGGAATTCTGAAATCGCGGAAATACCATCGTTCGGAACCACGGGAATTCTGAAATCGC